>JABDBZ010000016.1 GCA_013288385.1 Bacteroidota bacterium | reverse complement strand
TACTTGCCAAAATCCATGAACCCGGGCTACGAACATCAATTAAAGAAATAGATCCTTCAAAATCATCTATATATGAATTACCGCTTGTACCAATGGCTTTAGCATTACCAGGAAAAAGTTTTGCAAACTCACCGCGTGTAGTGATAGAGCTCATTTCTTTTGTACTGAAAAAAGGTAGCTTATCTAATATGCGGGTTAAAATGGGTAACTCTGTTTTATAATTATAATCTAAACCAATAATTGTATTGTTTACAGGTTCGTCACCCATGCTAACTTTTTGTGTAATTGGTCTTTCACTAAAACGCATAACAGTACTTCCTAAAGTAAGATTACGCCCGGCTTTATAATCAAATCTGGAACCAATTAAACTTTTTTGTTGAACATTAAATAAGGAGTTACTTTCTAATGAAACTTTAATTTGCGCACCCGAATTCAATAAACTTTCGTTGATAATTTTTACACGGCCTAAAGTATAATCAACTGTATAATCAGCATTTTCAACCAACTTAACACCGTTAGCTGTAACAACAACTGCACCTTGCGGAATATTTAATGCATTTAGAGATACGTCAGAGCCGGCAGCAGAAGTAAATGTTCCTTTAATTTTAAAACGGTCTTTATTTTGAATAAAAGTTGCCGCCGTTTTTGTTGAATCATATAACTCCTGAAAAATATATTTATTGGCTGTAGGGAAATCATTATTAATATCAAATTTAGAAAGTAGGCCACTCCCGAATGGTTCTGCCATTGGTAAATAAATTCTTCCGTTAGAAGGATTGATTGTATAATCTTTTATAAAATCGAAAACACCATCCGGATTACGATCTCCGTTCACACTTAATTTATCACAATTAAAAACACGAATTAATTGCACACCGGTAATTTTACCGTAAGGAATGTAAGGCACATCTACACCGGTTTCGATATTGTTATAATAAATATTTAAATTAAAGCCTGTAGGGTTAATGTTGAAAGCACCAATTGAATAAACATTCTTCATCATTAATTTCCACAAAGGATAATGCGTGTTTACCACAGAACCTTTTAATAATTTACAAACTAAAAGTTTTGTATTATCAGGAAACTGATCACTGAATTCACCAACCTGATAAACTTTGCCATTGTATGTGTATTGATAAGATACTGCTAATACCTGATCGTTATTCAGTGTTTGATTTAAAGAAATAAAGCCGGTACGATTATTTATAAAAAATTCATTTGTGTTTAACCTACGCGCATTGTAAATAATATCATAATCACGAGCTTGAACCATGTATTGATTACTTGGTGGATTATTTGTGTTGGATATAATTGAGCTTACCGGTAAAACATTTGATGTTTTACTTGCGTCTCTATCTTTTAATAAACCGTTTGATGGATTGGTGATAATCGAATATAAACTATTAGCGCCGTTAAAAGGATTTACGCCGGCACTGTCAATGATGGCATACCCAGGAGTAATTCCAGCAGAACCTGATTTCGTAGCATTTAATCCCGTAAAAACATTTGAGCTATCTTCACCCAAATCTTCAAACGCAACAATGTTTCTTGTTTGTTCGGCGCTACCTGTTTGATTTAAAACATAAACTTCAACTCTTGTAATAACAACAGGAGTGCTAATTACGGGTAATGTATTCATCCATCCATCATAGTTTTTGCGAAAATAATGACCAAGGAAAAAGTGTTTGTTACTTTCGTATGCATCTCCATTTACTGTGAATGGTTGTGTTTGTGAACCACCTTGAATATTAATTTCTTGTTTTTTACCGCGTTGTTGAGAGAATACAGTTGTAACATCTAATTTTCCAAATTGCAATTTTGTTTTAAAACCAAATAGAGTCTGACTACCTGTGATCAAAGTACTGTTGAGAGGAAAAGTAACATTACCTGCTTCTATTTTTTTCAAGATCTCATCTTCATATCCGGTGTAATCTATTTTTACCTGATTTTCCCAATCGAAAGATGCTTCGGTGTTATAGTTTGTTGTGATCTTCATCTTATCACCAATCTTACCAATTAGATTTAATTGAATACGCATGTTGAAATCGAAATTAGTAATCTTTTGTTGTCGTTGAGGTATTGCAGGGTTCAACGTTTTATTTCTATTCAATCCAAAAATTAATTCAGCAGTTCCTGTTGGTTTAATATCAACTGTGTTCCCACCAAAAATACGATCAAACAATTCGCTGTTGACTTCCAATTTAGGAACCATACTTTTACGAGGCTTGTTGTTTAATTCATCAGCGGCAACGCGCGAACGCCAGTAATCATGAATCGCTTTTTTATAAGCGTAGTTGTTGTACTCTTTAAAATTCATGTAAGTATCCGGACGATAATCAAGGTCACCAATTTTTTGAGACACATCATAATCACCCGTTTTATTATTATAATCAACGTTGGTTTTTATGTTGGATGGATTATCTAAATACAGTTTCGATTTTGGATCAAACTGCGGGGGCTTGCCGTTATTATCATTAAACTTATATGGAATAGGTTCAGGTTCTTCGGTATCGGGTGTATCAGGTGGTAATATTCTTTTTTGTTCTTCTCTGTATTGAAGCAACTCATTTGTTAATTCGATATTGTTTTTAGTTTCAGGTGAGTGAGACATCACACCAATTAAACATGTTGTGATGCCTGTTATTGCTACAAAGCCGAATATGTTGGATACCCTCACTCCTTAATTAAAAATTTTTAAGCGCAGTTTTTATTAATAATTCAACATTATCAGTATTAACCCCTTGCTGCTTAACAGCTTTTTCAATTGCCTTTTCGGCCGCAGCCTTTTGGAACCCTAGCGTCACTAAAGCCATTAACGCCTCGTCTTTATTTTTATTGTATGATGAATGGAGGATCTGAGAGATACCGCCTTCATGTTTTCCAAGTTTTCCTTTGAGATCCACAACAATTCGTTGAGCAGTTTTTTCGCCAACTCCTTTGATACTTTTCAGGAGCGCTACATTGGCAGTATTTATTGCACCTGCAATGTCGGCAGCACTCAAACTGGAAAGCATGAGGATAGCGCTTGAGCCACCAACACCACTAACAGAAATAATTTTACGAAAGAGATCTCTTTCTTCTTCATCGGCAAAACCATAGTAGCGTGGGTTATCATCACGCACATAAACACTTTCAATAAAAAGTTGAACTTCTTTTTGATCAACTATTTTAGAATAAGTATTTAAAGAAATCAACAATGAATATCCAATACCATTACTTTCAATAGTAACTTGTGCCGGATTTTTTGAAGTGAGGTATCCCTTGATATAACTGACCATGTGTTTTGAATAATGAAATAATTATTTCTGATTTTGTGCGTCAACAACTGAAATAATTACCATGTTCACTATTTCACGAACACTGCTTCCTAACTGAAGTACATGCACCGGTTTATTTAAACCCATTAGTACCGGACCAATAGCTTCGGCACCTCCAAGTTCTTGCATTAATTTGTATGCAATATTTCCTGAAGCTAAATTTGGAAAAATAAATGTATTCACATCCGTGTCGGCTAAAGTGCTAAAAGGAAATTGCTCTTTTAATAATTCATTATTGGTTGCAAAGTTTGCTTGAATATCACCGTCTACAATCATGCCCGGATAATTTTTGTGCAAAATACTTACAGCTTTACTAACCTTGTTTGGTACATCGCCGGTAGCAGATCCAAAGTTAGTATAGGAGAGCATTGCAATACGTGGAGTGATATTAAATTGTTTAACTGTATTGGCGGTTAATACAGCAATATCAGCCAATTCCTGAGAAGTAGGATCAGCATTCATCGTGGTGTCAGCAAAAAAGTATGGGCCACGTTTTGTAATCATTACGTATAAGCCTGCAACGCGTGTAACGTTTGGTTGTACGCCAATAATATCTAGTGCTGGTTTAATTGGTTGCCCGTATTTTCTTGTCAAACCACTAATCATCGCATCTGCCATGCCCATCTCAACCATCATCGCGCCAAAATAATTTCTGTCGTGAAGCATTAATTTTCGTGCATCGTATTGAGTTAAACCTCTGCGAGAACGTTTGCGCCAAAGAATATCACCAAACTCATTGATGCGATCTTCTTCTGCAATGTATGGATCGATGATTAACATATCAGTTAAATCAATATGGTTTTCTTCAGAAATGGATTGAATTTTTTCTTTTTTTCCCAAAAGAATTGGTTTTGCAATTCCTTCGTCTCTCACCACTTGTGCTGCTTTTAAGATTTTGTATGTATCAGCTTCAGTAAACACAACACGCTTCGGATTATTTTTAGCTTTGTTTGCTAAACTACGCATCAACTTATTGTCTTTTCCTAAACGATTATCTAATTCAGTTTTGTATGCGTCCCAGTTTGTAATTATTTTTTTAGCAACTCCACTATCAATGGCAGCTTTTGCAACAGCAGAAGATACAGCAGAAATTAAGCGATTATCAATCGGTTTTGGAATAATATAATCTACACCAAAACTTAAATTTTTAGAACCGTAAGCTAAGTTAACGTAATCAGGCACGGCTTCTTTTGCTAAGTTTGCGATAGCCAATGCTGCAGCTAATTTCATTTCTTCGTTAATGGTTGTTGCGCGAACATCCATTGCACCGCGAAAAATAAAAGGAAAACCAAGCACGTTGTTCACCTGATTTGGATTATCGCTACGACCTGTAGCAACAATAATATCTTGTCTTGCAGCAATAGCATCTTCGTATGAAATTTCGGGATCAGGATTAGCTAAAGCAAAAACAACACAATTTTTCGCCATACTTTTTACCATTTCTTTACTCAAAATATTTCCTTTCGAAAGGCCAACAAATACATCAGCACCTTTGATGGCTTCTTGTAAAGTATTTATTTTTGTGCTTTCGCAAGCAAAGAATGATTTGTATTGATCAAGATCAGTACGGCCTTTGTGAATAACACCTTTGCTATCCAACATAGTAATATTTTCTTTCTTTACACCAACAGCAATATACATTTTGGCGCATGAATTAGCAGAAGCGCCTGCACCATTGATCACCAGCTTTATTTCAGATAATTTTTTTCCTGAAATTTCAACCGCATTAATTAATCCGGCGGATGAAATTATTGCTGTACCATGCTGATCATCGTGCATCAAAGGAATATTCAATTCTTCTTTTAACCGGCGTTCAATCTCAAAACATTCAGGAGCCTTAATGTCTTCCAGGTTTATTCCACCAAAAGTAACCGCAATATTTTTTACAGTATTTACAAATTCATCTATATTTTTTGTGTCAACTTCAATATCAAAAACATCAATATCAGCATAGATTTTAAATAGCATTCCTTTGCCCTCCATTACAGGCTTTGAGGCCAATGCACCAATATCACCTAAACCAAGCACAGCTGTTCCGTTAGAAATAACTGCAACCAGATTTCCTTTTGCAGTGTATTTGTATGCATCTTCTGGGTTTTTTTCTATTTCCAGACAAGGCTCAGCAACGCCAGGGGAGTAGGCCAGAGTCAAATCGCGTTGAGTGCTGTATGGTTTTGTTGGTATTACTTCAATTTTACCCGGACGGCCTTGGGTGTGGTACTCAAGGGCATCTTCTTTTCTAAATTTGCTCATAGCTTAGTTTTAAACGAATAGCGAAAATACGAAAAAAAGCTAGAAAAGTGCTTTTTGAGAATGTCATTAACTAACTGATAGTCAATTAAATAAACTACACAATAAATTTGTTGGAGCAACGTTGCTTTTTACGATTTTAAAAAGGTAAGTATGTGAGAACATACTTCATGAACGTGTTCTAAATTTAGGGTATGACCTGCTTGGTGAACAATTATTAATTGAGAATGCTCAATGTTTTTGTGAACTTCTTTTGCCAGATAAACCGGAAGTAAAATATCTTTTTCACCTTGCATAATGAGTGTAGGTGTTTTTATTTTTTTTAAATCATCTCTATAGTCTTTTCTTTCTTTAGTTGCTTGCATTAAATTAAAAATAGCCTGCGAGTTTTGATTCAAATCTTCGCGTGATTTTTTTAAAAGATCGATTGGAATAATTGGTTTACTAAAATAATCTTCACTCAAAACATAAGGCATCATTGTATCAAACAACAAACCATAGCCACCGCTCTTCAGTGAATGCCACCAGCTTAGTTCAATGGCTTCGTAAATAGGTGTTTTGTGTGCAAACGTGGAGAGTAAAATTAATTTATTTATTTTTTTTGAATAGTTTACAGCAAAATGTTGAGCAACCAAACTGCCATATGATAAACCAACAATATGAACTTGTGAAATATTTTCCTGAGCAATTACACATTCAACGTCGGAAGCGTGTTGATCAAAATCCCGCCAATCGCCTGTTTTATCACTGTTTCCTTGAAAAATAAAATCGAGTAAAATTATTTTGTAGTCTGTTTGAAAAAATGGCAAACAAAAAAACCAAGCAAGGGTTGATTGTGTTAAACCATTCAAAAACACAATGGTTTCAGTTGCATTTTTATTACCCTGTACTTCGTAATAAATATTTAGATTATCTTTTGTTTTACTGATCATTTTATAAATATATTAATTCAGATTTAGTTTTTTCGACATTCAGTTTTATTTTTTTCCCCATACAAAGCGCCATATTTTTTTTAATATGTCCGGTCGGAAAATCAAAGCAAACAGGATATTTATAGTCTTTAATAGCATCAAAAATAATTTCGTTAGCAGTTTTTCCAAATGGGGTTTCGCGGTCTTTCATGTCTGACATACCGCCCACAATTAAACCCCTAAGGTGTTTTAATTTACCGCTTCGTTTCAATTGAACCATCATACGATCAAGATGATAAAATTGTTCGTCGAGATCTTCAATAAATAAAATTTTATTTTTTGTGTTGAAATCATCTTTACTTCCACTTAGTGCATAAATCAAAGACAAATTTCCTCCAACCATTTCACCTTCTGTTTTTCCTACACGGTTTAATTTATTTTTCGAAATTTTGTAGTGTACTTTTTCTCCAAACAATAATTTTTTAATTGATTCAGTTGCTTCTTTATCTTTTGTAAATTGAAAAGCCATTGTTCCATGAATACATTCAATTCTTAATTTATTTAAACGTGCGTGTAAAACTGTTGCATCGCTATAACCAACAAACCACTTCGGATATTTTCTTAGTTTTTTAAAAGTAACAGCATCAATAATTCTTATTGTTCCATACCCTCCACTTGCAATTAGCACAGCCTTTGCAGTTTTATGATCTATAGCCCATTGAAGATCTTGTACACGTTGTTCGTCAGTTCCTGCAAATTGATAATGTTTTTTAAAAAGATTTGCGCCTAACTCAACTTTTAGTCCCCAATTTTTTAGAATAGCAATTGCAGGATCAATAAATTCTTTTGCTTTTGCACGAGCTGTACCAATAATTAAAATGGTATCGCCTTTTTTTAATAATTTAGGTTGTAGCATTTTTGTTCCGTTTTTTTAAAGCCCTTTTCTCTTTTTTTATTTTTTTGTAAAGCTTATATTTTTTGTTTTTTGGTTCTCCATCAACTCTTACAGTATACCAAAGTTCGCCTTTTTTAATTCGGTAAAGAGTCATCTCGCTAATAGAAAATTCTGCAGCAAGTTCTTTTAAAGTAAGTTTGCGTTTTGGATCATATATAGAATTTTTGAGATCAATTACTTTTTTTTCATCCAACACTTTGCCACTTTTTCCGCTACTTAAAATATTCCTTTTAGAAATACTTAAAGTATGTGGATTTTTATTTTGGTGTTCTAAAACTTCTTGGTGAGTAACAAATTTTAAATTAGTTGCTTTGTTATTATGTCGGTTGTGATCAAGATGAATTACGTAACTATGTTTAGATGAAGCTTGCATGCAAAAATGTTCTGCAACCAATTTATGGATGAAATAAGATTTTGAAGTATTATAAAATTTTAATCCAAAAGCTTTCATTCCTTTGATCTCTTTTTGCTTTAGTATCCTGCCATCTTTTTGCGGCGAATCCTTATAACTCATCAATCTTCCTAAATTACTAATGCGATATCGCTTAATAAATTTATAAGAATCAAAAAGATGATCTTTCCATATTTCTTTAAGTGCCATATCTGAATTGGATCCTATGCGAAGATAAAAATTTTATCAATTGTACGTTGAATATTCCCTTAAAACCCAATTTATTTCGCGTCAATAAATCACAATCAATTCATTATCTTTGTGATCTAATTCTTATTTATATGCCCGGCTCTTTTAAACGCACTCTTGTTACTGCTGCTTTGCCTTATGCAAATGGCCCTGTTCATATTGGACATTTGGCCGGTTGCTATTTACCCGCAGATATTTTTGTGCGTTATTTAAGAAGCATTGGGCATGATGTAAAATTTATTTGTGGTAGCGACGAACATGGCGTGCCAATTACCATTAAAGCAAAAAAAGAAGGTATTACACCACAACAAGTAGTTGATAAATATCACAAAATTATGGGAGATGCCTTTAAGGGTTTTGGGATCTCATTTGATATTTATTCACGAACCAGTAATAAAATTCATCATCAAACGGCTTCCGATTTTTTTAAAACACTTTATGATAAACATGTTTTTACTGAACAAATAACCGAGCAATACTATGATGAAGAAGCTAAACAATTTTTGGCGGATAGGTATATAACAGGTACTTGCCCGAAGTGCGCAAATCCTAATGCATATGGCGATCAGTGCGAAAATTGTGGATCTACTTTGAATGCAACAGATCTCATAAATCCTAAGTCGAGTTTAAGTGGAAGTAAGCCTGTTTTAAAACAAACAAAAAATTGGTTTTTACCTTTAGATAAATTACAACCAAAAATAAAAGCATACATTGATCAGCACAGTAATTGGAAATCAAATGTGTACGGACAATGTAAAAGTTGGATTGAGAGTGGAGATGGATTACAACCAAGAGCTATGACGCGTGATTTAGATTGGGGCGTAAAAGTTCCGGTTGAAGGTGCAGAAGGAAAAGTGTTGTATGTATGGTTCGATGCGCCAATTGGATACATCAGTGCTACAAAAGAATTATTGCCAAATAATTGGGAAGATTATTGGAAAAGTAAAGATAGCAGGCTTATCCATTTTATTGGAAAAGACAACATTGTTTTTCATTGCATTATTTTTCCGTCTATGTTAATGGAGCACGGTGATTATATTTTACCTGATAATGTTCCCGCAAATGAATTTTTAAATTTAGAAGGGGATAAAATTTCTACATCACGTAATTGGGCAGTTTGGTTGCATGAATATTTAGTGGAATTTGAAGGACAACAAGATGTATTACGTTATTCACTTTGTGCAAATGCTCCTGAAACAAAAGATAATGATTTCACATGGAAAGATTTTCAAACAAAAAATAATAGCGAATTAGTAGCCATACTTGGGAATTTTATCAATAGAACGGTTGTACTAACTCATAAATATTACAACGGTAAAGTACCTTCTGCGGAAAAGTTCAACAAAGAAGATATGATTGTGTTGGAGGAATTATCCAAATTCCCTTTAAGAGTTAGTGAGCCTTTAGAACATTTTAAATTCAGGGAAGCTATTTCAGAATTAATGAATTTAGCACGCTTGGGAAATAAATATTTGGCAGATACTGAACCGTGGAAATTAATTAAGACAGATGAAGAGCGTGTAAAAACGATTTTAAATATTGCCTTACAAATCTCAACTAATCTTGCTATTTTAAGCGAGCCGTTTTTACCATTTACATCTGCGAAACTATTTTCTATTTTAAATATAAATCCATTAACATGGTTATTTGCAAAGCAAACAAACAACTTGCCTGTTAATCATGTTATTGGAAAGGAAGAATTATTATTTAGTAAAATAGAAGACGAGCAAATACAAATTCAATTAACTAAATTGGAGAATAATAAAAAAGAAAATAATTCGTTAAAACCGTTACCTAATCAAAAAGCTGAAACATCATTTGATGATTTCAATAAAATGGATATTCGCGTTGGAACAATTCTAGAGGCGGAACGTGTTCCAAAAACGGATAAATTAATGAAACTAAAAATAGATACTGGAATAGACCAACGTACCGTAGTTAGTGGGATTGCAGTATGGTATAAGCCGGAAGATATTATTGGTCAGCAAGTAAGTATTTTGGTAAATCTTGCTCCTCGTAAAATAAAAGGGATAGAGAGCCAGGGTATGATTTTAATGGCAGAAAATGCTGAAGGCGAATTAAGTTTTGTAGTTCCAACTAAACCTGAAAAAACAAATAATGGCTCCATTATTAAATAAATTTAGTTTTCTACTTATTTTACTTACAAGTATTATAAATGGCTACTCTCAAGGAGAGGAATCAAATACTTTGAAGGAAAATCAAAATTTTGAAAAAGATTATCAAGAAAAAACGGATTTTAAAAAATACAGAAAAAGAGCAGAGGAAATTAGTGCTTGGCAAATTCAAAATTTAAAATTTGGTGCCATAGTTGTTAGGTTTCAGAATAATAATTTAAAAATTGAAGCGTGTAAAAGAATAGGTGATATAAAAAGGGAAAAAGAAATAAGAGCCGAAACCCAGTTTTATATTAAAACAATGATGAAGGCCTTTGCTTTGAATTTTAATTTTTGTAAAGTCTATTTTATGTATGCCCAAAGTAGTGATTCATTATTGAAGGGAGTACGTAAAGGTATATTCATAGATTCCAGTTTAAAAGTGAATAACGAAATTGTTATGACAGAAAAATTTTATTTGCTTGCTGAGAAAGATTATGTCTACAATTCTTCTATTGGGTTTGTGAAAGAGGATACTGCAAAATTCGTTCGGGAAAACGGACCAAAAACTATAGATGTAGCTGTTGTATTAAAAAATAAATACGGACATCAGTTAAAAACTCCATTTCCTTTTTTTGTAAAAAGAGCGTTTCTTAAATCTTCATCGCAATATTTAAATGTAACTTCTATTGAAACGTCTCCGGGAAAATTTGAAAATATTTCTTACTGGATAAGCAAAGATATTACTTTAGAAAAACAAGGGGAGTATCTGGAAGAATTAAATTTACGACTGATACATTTTCATGACGTAAGTAAAGGTGCATTTTTAACAGATAAGAGTATTCAACCATTTCTTTATTAAATAGAATCCCGCTTTTGTAATATTCGTTTGTTTTGCTTTTATTGATTTACTACATTTGGTATATTAATAATAAAAAATGAAGACTTTTTTTAAAATCGCATCACTACTAATCGCATTTAATATTTGTGCTCAAAAAACAGAGACTAATTTTTGGAAAGTTAGTTTGGAAAGTGAAGTAAAATTATCAGGAATGAGGCAAATCATTCCTAAAAAATACGCAGTATATAATTTATCTTTAAATGAATTTAAAACACAACTATCTTCAGCAACGAATGATAGATCAGCAAATATTAATCAAAGTAATTGTATTATTAATCTTCCATTACCAAATGGGCAAATGCAATCTTTTCAGGTTATCGAATCTCCCATTATGGAAGATAAGCTGGCTGCGAGTTTCCCAAACATTAAAACGTATTCTTTAAAGGGAATTACAGATCCTTTTGCAACAGGAAAAATTGACATTACCGAATTTGGATTTCATGGAATGATAAAAAGTGCGAATGGAGATTTTTTTATTGACCCTTATTGTTTACAAAACACAAGCGATTATATATCGTATTATGTTTCAGATTTTGAAAAACCAATTCAATATCGTTCGCCTGAAATGACGATGATTGGAACTGATCCAAAAGCGAAGGAAAGTAATTTGAATAAAGTGAATGCGATCCCAACTCCGGCAGCATGTTCAGGACAAAATTTAAGAACTTATAGATTAGCAATTGCCTGTACTGGCGAGTATGCTGTTGCTGCAACCGGATCAACAACCCCAACTTTGGCTCAAACTTTAGCAAAAATTGTAACATCAATTAATCGTGTTGATGGTGTATATGAAACCGAAGTTGCGGTAAGATTAGTTTTAGTTGCAACAGAAACCAATGTTGTTTTTACTGACGCAACTACTGATCCTTTTACTGGTAATAACAATGCTTCTACTCTGATAAATGAAAGTCAAACTGTGATCACAAATTCAATTGGAACATCCAATTTTGATATTGGTCATACTTTCAGTACGGGTGGTGGAGGCCTTGCTGCTTTGGGCGTTGTATGTAGTGCTTCACAAAAAGCGAATGGAATTACTGGAAGTGCAAATCCGGTTGGAGATCCTTACGATATTGATTATGTAAGTCATGAAATGGGACATCAATTCGGTGCAGATCATTGTTTCAATTCGATAAATTCAGCTTGTGGTGGTGGAAACAGAACTGCTGCAACAGCTGTAGAACCCGGCAGTGGTGTAACCATAATGGCTTATGCAGGAATTTGTGGAAGTGATGATTTAGCAAGCAATAGTATTGCATATTTTCATGGTGTTAGTTTTGATCAAATAATTTACTATACAACTTTGAGTGCAGGTAATGGTTGTGCTGTTACAACAACAAGTGGTAATAATCCACCGGTAGTTGCTGGCATAACTGGTTCGTATGTGTTACCGGCAAGTACACCATTTACGTTAACTGGCAGTGCAACAGATCCTGACGGAGACCCATTAACGTATTCATGGGAGCAAATTGATCTTGGTCCGGCGGGCGCATGGAACTCAGGTTCAAGTCCGTTTTTTAGATCATATGTTCCTTCCAATTCTCCAACACGTTCGTTTCCTATATTATCTTCTGTTTTAACTAACAGTTATCAAACTGTAAAAGGAGAATTTTTAGCATCAACTTCTCAAACACTTAATTTTAGATTAACAGCCCGCGATAATAAAATGGGTGGTGGTGGTGTTTGTTATGCATTTAGCACCGTGAGTGTAAATGCAAATGCAGGCCCTTTTCAAATTACATATCCAAATGCACCCAGCATTACTTGGGGCATGGGAATGCAACAAAATATTAGTTGGGATGTGAATAATACAAACTTAGCTCCGGTAAATGTCAATAGTGTAAATATTTTGATCTCTTATGATTCAGGAAATACATTTACAACTTTGGTTGCTAATTCAGCAAATGATGGAGTAGAAGTAATTACAGTACCTACGCTCAGCACTAATATTACAACGTGCAGAATTAAAATTGAATCGGTTGGAAATATTTTTTATGATATTAATACACCTGATTTTACAATTGCAACTTCGGTGGCAGGTGTTCCTGAAATTTCTGGCGGAAATGCTTTGGGTTTATTCGTTTTTCCTAATCCGTTTACAAATTCTTTTAATTTAAAAGCTGGAGCACTATCTGGTAATGCTAAAACTGAAATCAGTATAACTGATGTTTTAGGTAAAGAAGTAAAACATTTGTCTTTTGATAAAATTAATGTATTGGATGAACATATTAATTTATCTGAATTGGATGCAGCTGTTTATTTTATTACGGTTATGAATGGTACAAATAAAACAACAGCACGCATTATAAAAAATTAGCACAAAAAAACTCATCTTTTTTGATGAGTTTTTTTGTGAATTATCTTTTCGCGTATTGTTGTTCATAGTATTGTAAATAATTACCAGAGGTTACATTATTGAGCCAGGCGTCGTTAGTTAAGTACCAATCTACAGTTTTATCTAAACCTTCTTCAAAAGTTACACTTGGCATCCAACCCAAATCATTTTTTAATTTAGTAGCATCTATCGCATAACGTAAATCGTGACCAGCCCTATCCGTTACAAACGTTATTAATTTTTCATTTGCACCTGGTGCACGATTTAATTTCTTATCCATTATTTTACAAAGCAAACGAATCACATCAATGTTTGTCCATTCATTATGTCCACCCACATTATATGTACTACCATCTTTTGCTTTGTGAAATATAGTGTCAATAGCACGTGCATGATCAACAACAAATAACCAGTCACGCACATTTTCACCTTTACCATAAATTGGTAATGGCTTATTATTTAAAATATTATTAATACAAAGTGGAATTAATTTTTCAGGAAAATGATTTGGTCCGTAATTATTACTGCAATTAGAAATCACACAAGGTAAACCATAAGTATCATGATAAGCGCGCACAAAATGATCGCTGCTGGCTTTTGATGCAGAGTAAGGACTATGTGGATCATACGAAGTGGTTTCAGTAAACATGCCTGTATCACCCAGTGCACCATATACTTCATCTGTACTTACATGGTAAAAACGTTTGAAAGTCGTGTTTGGTTTTTTATAAAGAGTTTTGGCGGCATTCAATAAATTAACAGTGCCAATCACATTTGTCATTACAAATTCTAGTGGGTTTGTAATACTGCGATCAACATGACTTTCGGCTGCTAGATGTACAACTGCATTAAATTGTTCTTTTTCAAAAAGTGAATTTATAAAAGTGGCATCAACTATATCACCTTTAATAAATTTGTAATTTGGTTTATTTTCAATATCTGTTATGTTGGCCAGGTTGCCGGCATAGGTTAAATTATCTAAATTATAAATTTGATAATTGGGATAAGTGTTTACGAATAATCGCACAACATGTGATCCAATAAATCCAGCACCTCCGGTAATTAATATTTTCATGTTTAATTAAATTTTTACAAACTCCAATAATTTAATCCCTTAAATTTCCCTCTGTACATTCCTTTTACATCTACAAACACAGCTTTGTTAGAGAGAATAGATTTAAAAAATTTTTCATCTAAAGTTTTATATTCTTTATGATTAACCGCAACAATTACACCATCATAACCTTTACCTAATTTACTTAAACCAAAACCATATTCGTGTTTAAGTTCATCATTGTCCGCGTGAGGATCAACAACTTCTACTTTAACTCCAAACGATTTTAGTTCTTTTACAATATCTGCGACTTTACTATTTCTAATATCACTCACGTCTTCTTTGAAAGTTGCACCCATTACCAAAACTTTTGATTTGGAAATATTTTTTCCTGCCGCAATTATTTTTTTCACGCACGTTTTGGCAACATAAAATCCCATGCTATCATTTACGTATCGTCCGCTGTTAATTACACGCGCATGATATCCTAAACTTTCTGCTTTATGTGTTAGGTAATAGGGATCCACACCAATACAATGTCCACCCACCAACCCCGGCGAGAATCTTAAAAAATTCCATTTTGTTCCTGCAGCTTCTAAAACATCATAAGTATTTATTTTCATTTTATTAAAAATAATGGATAGCTCATTCATCAATGCAATATTTACATCGCGTTGTGTGTTCTCAATAATTTTTGCAGCTTCTGCAACTTTAATACTGGAGGCTTTGTGAGTTCCCGGCTCTACAATAATTTCGTAAACTTTACTGATGGTGTCTAAACTTTCTTTATCGCAACCACTTACTACTTTTAAAATTTTGGTGATGGTATGTTCTTTATCACCCGGATTAATTCGTTCAGGAGAATAGCCTACTTTAAAATCTTTAATGTATTTTAAACCACTTACTTTTTCAAGTATTGGAATACAATCTTCTTCGGTACAACCCGGATAAACAGTAGATTCATAAATAACATAATCGCCTTTTTTTAAAACTTTACCAACTGTTGTTGATGCAGCAATTAATGGCTTTAGGTCAGGTAAATTATGTTCATCAATTGGTGTTGGAACAGCAACAATAAAAAATTTTGCTTTTTTTAATTCATCTAATTTATGCGTGAAAGTAATATCCGAATTTTTGAATTCACTTTTAGGTAATTCATTACTTGGATCAATACCTTTCTTCATCAAATTCACGCGCTTTTCATTAATGTCAAAACCAATAACTTTTACTTTTTTGGCAAAGGCTAAAGCAATTGGTAAACCAACATATCCTAAACCGATCAATGCAATTTGCGATTCTTTCTTTATAATTTTTTGGTACATCATTTCACTTCAATTATTTTTTTTAAAACATTCTTTGGTCTTAATGCATAAATACGTTCAATAATATCAACTACTTTTAATCCTTCCATCGCATTGGTTGAAATCTTATTTTCACCACGTAAGGTTTGAATTACATTTTCAATAACACTATGATGATTATTGGCAGAGCCTTTGTAAGCACCATAATCATTGGCAGGATTGGTTTCATTTAAATGTGGCATTGTATAATCTTTGATATTGCAAACATCAATTTGATCCATATATTGCCCACCTACTTTTATGCTGCCCTTGCTTCCAACAATAGTTAAAGAGGATTCTAAATTTTTATCCCAAACCGCAGTAGAGTAGTTAATACAACCCATGCCCCCATTTATAAAATCGAAACTTACAAATCCACTGTCTTCAAACGCTGTTGTTTTTTGATGATTAAAATCGGCAAATTTAGCCTGGATATTTTTAATATCCCCAAACAACCAATACATAATATCTATCCAATGACTAAATTGTGTGAACAAGGTACCGCCGTCTAAGTCTTGCGTGCCTTTCCAGTTGTCACCCTTGTAATAGCGCTCGTCTCTATTCCAATAGCAATTCAATTGCACCATATAAACATCACCAATGGTTTTATTTTCAACAATTTCTTTTAACCAAACGCTTGGTGGTGAATAGCGGTTTTGCATAACACAAAAAACAGTTTTGTGATGATCTAAAGCGCTATAAATAATTTTTTCGCAATCTGATTTTGAAAGTGCCATCGGTTTTTCTACGACCACATGTTTATTTGCTTCCAGGGCTTTAAGTGCGTGACTGGCGTGTAATCCATTAGGTGTACAAATATTTATTACTTCTACTTCCGGATGCGCTTTTAAAAGATCATCAATAGAAGAATAAAATTTTTCGGTCAAATTTTCTAGACCTAATTTTTCTTTGGGCATCAAATCGCAAACCGCAATTAATTCACAGTTTTCGTTACGACGAACCATTTCAGCATGTCGCTTACCTATATGACCTTGACCAACTACCGCAAACTTTATCTTATTCATCAATCAATTCGTTTAACAAGGTTATTTTCTAATTTGTATTTCTGTTTACTTTCTTCACAAACGGCTATTCCATTTGAATCAAAACTTAAGCGATGTCCGAATTCACTCATCCAACCAATTTGTTTTGCTGGATTGCCAACAAGCAAAGCAAATGCAGGAACATTTTTTGTAACAACAGCACCTGCACCAATAAAAGCAAAATCACCAATATTATGTCCACAAACAATAGTTGCATTTGCACCAATTGAAGCGCCTTTACCAACATGAGTTTTCGCGTATTGATTTTTTCTATTAATTGCACTTCGAGGATTTGTAACATTTGTAAAAACCATACTGGGTCCTAAGAATACATCGTCTGCACAGGTTACGCCGGTATATATAGAAACGTTATTTTGAACTTTTACGTTGTTTCCCAAAACTACATCTGGAGAAATAACTACATTTTGTCCAATATTGCAGTTATTACCTAATTTACATTTAGGCATGATGTGTGAAAAATGCCAAATTTTTGTTCCTTCACCTATATCACATCCTTCGTCAATAATAGCCGAAGGATGTGCATAATAATTAGTTTCGTTCATAAAACAAGAGCACAAATTTAGAAAAACGATCTGTATGTCAAAATTTTGATTATCAATTAACTGGAAATCACTTATCTGTTAAAATGAACCAATTGTAAAAAAATCGAACACAAATAGTAAAAAAACGATCTCTTTATTTTTTTATTTAAAGAAAAATGAACATTTTTGTTAAAATTATCTAAATTAAGAACAGAATAAAAATATAGGTATGATGAATATGTACAAAATAATGGGGGCTTTGGCTGTAACTGCAGTTTTAGGAAGTGAAATGAAAGCGCAAACCTCGTACACATGGTCACCGGCTGGGCCTGTTCTCAGTGCTGGTCGTTCAAGAAACATGGTGGTTGATAAATCAAACAATAATGTTTTATATGTTGGAAGTGTTTCCAGTGGTATTTTTAAGTCTACCGATGGGGCGGCTACCTGGTTGCCATTAAATGATCAGGATACGGTTCGTAATATTAGTTATTTAGCACAATCTGCTGATGGTGCAATATGGGCGTCAACGGGTGAAGGCTTCTTAAGATTAACTGCCAGGCAAAATGCGATACCCGGGAGTGGTTTATACAAATTGGTTGGTACTAATTTGATTCAAAAATTCCCTGCTTCTACCGTAGGTTCAGTGATAACTAGAATAGCTTGCCATCCAACTGACGTTAATAAAATGGCTATCGCTGGTTCAAATGGTCTTTTTTTATCAATGGATGGTGGACTTACTGTTTCTCAGGCATCTGGCGCAATTGCACCTACTGCAACAGCTTTAACGGTTACTTATGATAATAGTGGAGCAATTTATGCTACTGCAACTACCGATCCAAGTGGTGCAGGGGTTAAATTGTATAAATCAGCAGATGGTTCTTTGACTGGTTTTGTTGAAATTACGCCAACTTCCAGTCAATTACCAAATTCGTCTTATGGTAGAATTGAAATTGGAATTGCTAATAGTAATAATGCAGTTATATATGCATCAATTGCTAAACCAACAAGCCCAAACTCAAATGCTTCTTCTGCCACTTTATATGGATTTTTTGTAAGTAAAGATGCAGGAAATACCTGGACTTTGATATTGGAAGGTTCTCCTCAATTAGATCCTTTGTCAGATGGAGGAAATAATGTTTCGGGAGATTATGCCCATGTAGTAATAGTAAATCCATTTAATCCTGATCAGGCTTTTATTGGTAGTTATAATTTTTATACATGGATAAAAAACGCTAATTCTCCTGAAGGAGTGGGTACTTGGTTGAGATTTGGAAATGAATTTGCTTTTAACACGCCAATATATTTAAGACAAAATATTCACGATGTTAAACTTACGGCGAATGGGAATAATTTTTTGGCCGGTTATTTTATTACTGATGCAGGTGTTTATAAATCAAGCGATCAGTTTCTTACTTTCCAGTTTTTCTCTAGTGGATTAGGTACTGCACAATATAATAAAATAGATATTCAGCGCTTCCCAAAATCGGGAAAACAAAACAATTCTTTGATTCCTTATTCAGGTTTTATAGCAAGTACTGCTGGTAACGGTGTGAGTTATTTTAGTGGTAATTATCCTTTAGTAACAACTGAATTAAATTATTTAACCGGTGATTTTTTTGGCGCGCAATATTCAAAAATATCACCTAATACAGTATTTTTCGGGGCATCAAATAGTAATGTTGATGTGGCTTCGGACATTACCGCCAATGAACCAATTAGTATGGTAGTTAGCGATTTAGGTACACAATGTTTAAGTGCAACGAATTTAACAAGTATTGATTTTAGAGGCATTACTAATAATGGCTCTACCACTGATGAAACTTACGCCAACAATAATTATAATGTTACCGGTACGCCATTTAAGCTTTGGGAAAATTTTGGAACTATTGCTCCTGTTGATTCTGCAATATTCTTTAATGATACTGTTCAGGTATTGATACCTCTTACAGATACTGTATCAACAACATATACTGTTAGTTTAATTAAACCGCAACCAACTTCTGTTATTGATAAAATTATTATCAGCACATTTACGGTACCAATTGTTACTACAACAAGTTCAGCTTGCTTTGCAGTTAGTGCTTTATCTTATACATCGAACCAAAAAGCAACTATTGAATTTGGTGGCGCAACTAGTCCAACTACATTGCCAACCGGTTATACTTTAACAGGGTTAACTTCAACAGTGATAAACGCAACTAATAACTTCTCTATTGATGTCGCTGACTTGAAAGACATTATTCAATTTGAATTGCCGGTGAATCCATTACTAGCAATGAATGGCACAACCCTTCAATTAAGTCAGAACTATCAATATGTGAGAGTTGGGGTAACAGTTTTCTATCGATACAAAGCCGGGGATAATATTGGAATTCAGAATGCAAATATTTCCACTTATCCTTTTAAAGATTCTATTGCATTAGGAGCTGACCTTTTTTGGAATTTCAATAATGTTGGAACCAATTCTCTAACACCGGTTTCTACAGGAGCACCAATTAAATTTAAAATGCCTCTCAATTCTCGTTTTGCAATGTTAAATGAGAAAGGTGTATTAGTAAGTAAACGAGCTTTGAATACGAATGACCCACAAAAATTCCAGATTGTTAGTTGTACAGGAGCTTTAACCACAAATTCCTCAACTTATACTGCAGGTCAGATGACTGTAAGTGGATTGCCATATTTAGTAGAATGGGCACCAAGTGGCAGAGCAATTTATTATGTTACTAGTTATACTACATCATCATCCCCAACACCAACTTACAATGTTTACAAAGTAAATGTAGGTTCTAGTATTTATGATTTTGCAATTGATGATTATAGAGGGGATTATTATACCGGTTGTGTAACTAGTAAACGAACTTCTGTTAGTGCTTTCACCTTCTCAACTAATTTCAATTCCAAATTCAGAACAACCTTAATTGGTTCTTTTGCCGAAAAGATAACGAACTTGACCGTAAGTGATAATAGCAAATCGTTATTACTTACTACCTCTGATATTGGAACAAGAATTTATTTGAGTACTCCTAATATTGATTTAGATAATGTTGACAATACCGTAATTACTTTTTCTGATAAAACCGGATCTGGCGGAACTAAGTTACCGGCATTAGGAGTACACTGTGCATTATTTGAAATGTCGGATAATAAAAGAGTTTTGGTAGGTACAGACAGAGGAATATATTCAACAGAAGATGTTACTGCTACTCCTCCGGTTTGGAATGACGCTAAAAATGGTAGTTTGCCAAATGTACAAATACTTGACATTAAACAACAGAAAATGAGTTCATGGGATTCTTATAACTCCGGAATTATTTATGTTGCAACAAATGGTAGAGGTGCATGGTTGAATAAAAATTTCTTTACACAAACAGAAATTGGTATACAACAACATGAATTGACGGCTAAGAACACCGGTTTGAGTTTATATCCAAATCCAACAAATGGAAATGTGACTTTGAATTTCTTTGCGGCAGATAATGAAAATGTTGTAGTAAATATTATGGATATGAATGGAAGAGTTATAAAATCGGAAGCAATAAATAAATTAAATTCAGGCTACACAGATTACAACTTTAATACAAGTGAATTAAGTAGTGGTGTATATATTGTGAATGTTTCGAGTTCAGTAGGCATTAAACGCGTTACTAAATTAATTGTAACCAAATAAAAATAAATTTAAATCAAAGAAAGGCGTTCAATTTGAGCGCCTTTTTTATTTAAAATAAAGCTGATATAAATTATAAATAATGCGGGTATATTTTATTGTTTCAGTAATTTTCTTTTTGACGCAAAATTATTTTGCACAGAGTAATTTAATTTTTCAAAAGAAATCGAACAAAAAGGAAATCTCTGTTTCCCTCCCTGCTAGCTGTTCTTTTCTAACTATTGATCATGAATGGAAAGAGGGTAAAGTTTTTGGCAAAACAGACACAACTATTTTATATAGTTACCATTTCCATGATTCGCTGAAGTTTTATGAAATAGTTAAAAATAAATCTTTATCCAGAAAGCAGAAAAAATTTAAAACAGATTCTTTATATAAAGCAGATTCAACGATTGTTATGGTGAATTTTAAAGATATTCAAAGAATGGATTTTCAGGTTTTTAAAATTAAGCCAACCAAATATAAAAAAATCATGTGGACGTTGTTAGTTTTATCACAAGCCACAGCGATTGTAACTTTAATAACTGTAGTTTATGAATTGGTTCCTTTGGCTCAGATAATTATACCAATTTTTACAGTTACAACAGCAGGTACATTATTTGGTATCCGAAAGAGAATTCGTTTAACCAAATGGGATATAAAATAAAAGATTCGCATTTGCGAATCTTTTTAAAAAACATTTGATTTATTATTAGTCTACATTATCATGCAGAAAAGAATTGTTAGGACGGATCTCAATTTTTTTATCTTCACTTTCGCTTAATGTAAAACGAGATACATTTGATTCTTGTGAATAATTTTTATTTTCAAGATTGATATTCTTTCTTGAGAATGCTGTTTCTTTTTCAAGAGACGCTAAGCCTTCAGGGCTTTTCATTTTCAAAGTAATTTCTTTTAGTTTTCTGATACGTTCTTGAGCCAATTTGATTTGGTCTTCACGTGAAATTGAATCTGAAGAATTTTGAGATTCTGAAATACTCTCATTTTTAGTTTCATTAATAGAAGTTGAACTGCTTTCAGAATTTACAGTTGTAAATGTAAATTCAGTTGTTGTTTCAGTTACTTCTTCAATATGAGTAGATTCAATTTGTTTTTCCTCTGTTACAAATGTTTCATTTATTTCGAAAGTAATTTCTTTTGTAGTTTCAATTTCAATAGATTCGTCTTTCGTAAAAACAAAGGGCTCATCTTCTTTCACTTCATTTATGATCGGAGCAGTTTCCTCAGCAACTGTTTCAACTTTTGTTTCATTTAAGTCAACTATTTTTCTTTCTTTGAAATAGGAAGCTTCAAAGCTAGATGCTGTTTTTGTTTTGAAACCTGTTGCAATTATTGTTACACTTACATTATCTCCTAAAGAAGCATCTGTGCCGTAACCGGTAATTAATTCGGCAGTACCACCGGCAGCTTCTTGAATAAAATCAGTTATTTCACCAAATTCATCCATGTCAATATCGTCACTTCCACTCATGATATTTAATAACACATGTCTTGCACCACTAATATCATTGTCATTTAATAATGGCGAATTTAATGCCCCTTCAACTGCTCTTAATGCACGCTTTTCTCCGCTTGCAACTGCGCTACCCATAATTGCTACACCACTATCTTTCATTACCGTTTTCACATCATTGAAATCAACATTGATATGCATATGTAAACTAATAATTTCAGCAATACTTTTTGCTGCACCGGTTAAAACGTCATCAGCATGTGCAAATGCTTCACTCATTTTTAAATTACCATAGATCTCGCGTAGTTTATCATTGCCAATAACCAATAAAGTATCAACGTATTTTTTCATTTCTTCTAAACCTTGTTCGGCTTGAAGTTTTCTTTTTTTACCTTCAAATATAAATGGCAGCGTAACAATACCTACGGTTAGTATTCCTAATTCACGTGCTATACTTGCAATTACCGGAGCTGCGCCAGTGCCGGTACCGCCACCTAAACCTGCCGTGATGAAAACCATTTGCGTGTTATCGGTTAAATAACTTTTTATTTCATCAATTGATTCAATTGCTGCGTCTCTTCCAACATCAGGAATTGAGCCTGCGCCTAATCCTTTGGTTAAAGCATTACCTAATTGAATTTTATACGGTACAGGACTTTTATCCAAAGCTTGTCTGTCGGTATTACAAATGATAAAGTCAACGCCTTTTATGCCCATACGGAACATATGGTTTACAGCGTTACTTCCGCCGCCGCCAACGCCAATCACTTTTATGATTGAGCCCTCAGCGTTTGGTAATTCAAATTGCATCATGGTGGTTATGGTTTTTGGTTATTAATTTATTTTATTATTCAATGTCATCACTCATCCAATCTTTAGCTCTCGTAATTAAAGTATCAAAGAATGAACCTATTTTTTTGTTTGAGTGATTTGTAATTTTTTTAGAATCTTTTTTAGAGTTTTCCTCTTTAGCATCAACAAGTACTTCTGGTTTATTAAAGTTCAATCCACGTTTTGCATCTTTCTCATATTTTTCAATTCCTTTCATTACTAAACCAACACCGGTTGCATACAATGGATTTTTTAATTCATTATCTGCCGAAGCTAAATTTCTGTTTGGAGTTCCAATTCTGCAATCCATGCCTGTAGATAGCATCACTAATTGTTGTAGATGTTTGAGCATTGATCCACCACCTGTAACTACAATACCTGCTGATAATTTACGTTCGTAACCTGAAGATTTAATTTCAAATAAAACAAATTCTAAAATTTCTTCCATACGCGCTTGAATAATTTGCGCTAATAATTTTACAGAAACTTCTTTTGGTGGCCGGCCAGATAAACCCGGAATAGAGATGATCTCATTTTCCTGATTTTCTTGTGCTAAAGCTGAACCGAAACGCACTTTCAATTGCTCTGCTTGTGTTTTAATAATACTACATCCTTCTTTAATATCTTCAGTAATAATATTACCACCGAAAGGTATAACTGCAGTATGGCGAATAATACCATCGTAAAAAACTGCAACGTCAGTAGTTCCACCACCGATATCTACTAATACAACACCGGCTTCTTTTTCTTCGTCACTTAAAACGGCATCAGCACTTGCTAATGGCTCTAAATGTAAATCAACAATTTCTAACCCTGCACGTGTAACACATTTGAAAATATTTTTTACAGCACTTACTTGTCCGGTTATAATATGAAAATTTCCTTCTAAGCGAATACCGGCATGACCAATTGGATTTTTAATTCCGCTTTCATTATCAATAATATATTCTTGAGGAATAACATGAATTACTTCTTCGCCCGGATTCATTACCAAACGATGCATATTATCTATTAATTGATCCACATCTTTTTGACTAACTTCATCATCTAGTGATTGACGAGTAATCATGCCACGGTGTTGCATACTTTTGATATGCTGACCAGCAATACCAACAATAACTTCTCCAATATCAACATTGGCTTTATCTGCCGCCATTGCAATTGCAGTTTTGATAGAGGCAACAGTTTGTTCAATATTTACAACAACTCCGCGATTAACACCAAGTGATTCGGTTTTACCAATTCCCATGATCTCAATTTTGCCATGTTCGTTTTTTCTACCAACGATGGCTGCAATTTTTGTGGTTCCAATATCTAAACCTACTACAAGGTCAGAGCTTAAATTATTTGTATTGTTTTCCATAATATTATTTTTTGGTGCAGACAACCAGGTTTTTAAATTTTAAATTAATAGTTGAATATTTATTCCATGAATTGGTTTTATTTAAACCTTCCTTGTAAAATAGTTTAAGTTTATTCAGTTTTAACTTTAAGTCTTCGTTTGTACCAAGAACAATAGATTGATCGCCAACAACAGGAATTAAAATAAAATCTTTTTCAGGTGTAACATAAATTTGATGGATTAAATTAGAAAGCAAAGTGTCGGAGTAAATATCTTTTGAGATCTCATAAATATCATCAAGCAGCGTTACATCTTTCAAATTTTTATTTTCTATCATTTGATTAACTGAATAGTTGTATCTCTTAGCATAAGGTTCATTTATAAAACCACTTGCTACAATTACTCGTCCTGTAGATTTAAAATTTAAAGGCATTAATTTGCTTAGTGAATCGATATAATAACTTTCGCCATTTTCATTAATTATTCTAACTAATGGTCTGCGTTGTTTTACTGTGATTTTAAAATCGCCGTTTATGTCGTAAGAGATCTCAGCATTTTCAACAGCTGGATTTGAATTCAAAACTTTTTCAAGATTAGTGATATCAATGTTTTTTATTTCGTTGCCAAGTATAAGATCGTTTCTATCAGCGAAGAATTTTTTTACATCTGATTCAGTTATAAACTCATGTTCTGAAGGATTAAGAATCTCGATAGAGATATGATTAACGGTAGTGGATCTTTGTTTTTTTGCAGCAAAAGACCATGACATGATCAAGCCGGATAGAGCGAATATCCAGAGAACAAATGAAAGAACTTTTTTATAATTTATTTTTTTCATTTTTATTTTGATCAATCAACTTTGCTTTTAAAAGTATTTCAATTGGTTCAACGAGTCTGTCAATATCTCCTGCGCCCATCGTTAACACAATCTCAAACTTGTTAAACATTATATAACTCAACAGATCTTTTTTACTAAATAGTTTTTTATTAATCTTAGTTACCTTTTCCAACAACATATCTGAATTCACTCCTGCAATTGGTAATTCACGTGCCGGATAAATTTCCAAAAGAATTACTTCATCCAATAGGCTCAAACTTTCTGCAAACCCGTCTGCAAAATCACGTGTTCGACTAAATAGATGAGGTTGAAAGATGCCTGTTACTCTTTTGCCAGGATAAATCTTTTTTACCGATGAAATAGTTACTTTCAACTCTTCTGGATGATGCGCATAATCATCGATATAAATAATTTTTTCCGATTTAATTCTGTAATCAAATCTGCGTTTTACACCACTAAAAGAACGTAAGGCATCTTTTATCTGTTCGCCTTTTAAACCAAGTTGCTGTGCGATGGCAATTGCTGCGAGTGAGTTCTCAACGTTATGTGCACCAGTAATACCAAGGCACACGCCGTTTATGTTCTCAATCGGACTCACCACATCGTAGTGTGCTTCACTTTCGATAAAGCTCACATTTTCAGCAACATAATCTGTATTTAAATTTAAAGAGTAGATGAGCTTATTGGGAGGCAGGCTCAAATCATTATCAACATTTTTGTTAACAATAAGGCAACCTTCTTTTTGAATTTGTTTAGCAAACAATTCATAACCTTCTTTTACAAATTGATGGTTGCCATATATGTCTAAATGATCGGCATCGCAGCTTGTTATCACTGCAAAAAATGGATGAAGAGTTAAGAATGAACGATCGTATTCATCTGCTTCAACCACTAAATAAGTATCGGGCTTATCGGGATCACCTAAAAGCAAATTAGTATCATAATTTTTAGAGATCCCACCCATGAATGCAAAACAATTGATACCACTGTTCTTTAATAAATGTGATACCATTGTTGTTGTGGTTGTTTTACCGTGAGTACCTGCAATGGCAATGGTTTTAAATTGCTTGGTTATTTCTCCTAAAACCTGCGAACGTTTAAGAATAGTATAGTTATTTTCTTTGAGATAAAGATATTCGGTATGATCTAAAGGAACAGCCGGAGTAAAGATGATTAAAATTTCTTCTTTATTATAATTTTTTAAAATACTTTTTAGTAATTCAACATTCTCTTCATAATGACAAGCAATATTTTCTTCTTCCAATTGGGAAGTAAGTAAAGTTTTCGTTTTGTCGTAACCCGAAACGGATTTGCCATAATGATTAAAATAGCGTGCCAAAGCACTCATTCCAATTCCGCCGACGCCTAAAAAGTAATATAGTTTGTAATCTAAGATCTTCATTATTTTTTGTAATTGAGTAACACTAATACTTCGTTTGCAATTAATTCCGTTGAATTATGAAAAGCTAAATCACTTATTTTTTTAGAAAGCTCAATTCGCAATGCACTATCTTTTGAAAGATCAATTGCTTTTTTGACAAGATCATTCATAGCATCAATATCTTTGACTAAAATGGCGGCACCTTTATTAACTAATGCCATGGCATTTTTGGTTTGATGATCTTCAGCAGCACTTGGTAATGGGACCAAAATGCAGGGTTTTTGAACAATACATAATTCAGATATAGCGCCTGCACCAGCTCTTGAAATAACACAATCAGCAAAGGCATAAGCCAAATCCATACGTGTTATAAAATCAACAGCTCTGATATTTTTTGATTCAAATGGAGCAGTTTGTTGTTTTGCCGTTTCGAAATAATTTTTACCTGTTTGCCAAATTAATTGAATATTTTCGTCAGCTAATAAATTTAATCCTTTGCTTACAGCTTCATTAATTCCTTTTGCTCCCAGACTTCCTCCGACAACTAAGATTGTTTTTTTTGTTTTATCCAATTTAAAAAAGTCGAAAGCTTCGTTTCTTTTTTCAGAAACATTTTTTATATCCTGACGAATTGGATTTCCTGTGAGCGCAATTTTTTCTTTTGGAAAAAATTTTTCCATGCCTTCATAAGCCACACAAATTTTATTCACTTTTGCAGAAAGAATTTTATTTGTGATGCCTGCGTATGAATTTTGCTCTTGAATTAATGTTGGTATCCCTTTTGAAGTGGCAGCTCTCAATATGGGGCCGCTTGCATAACCACCGGTACCAATAACAACATTGGGTTTAAAGTCATTAATAATTCTCCTCGCTTTTAATAAACTTTTGATCACTAAAAAAGGAAAAATAAAATTGGAGAGAGTTAATCGTCTTTGAAAACCTGCAATTGGTAAACCAATAATTTCATAACCTGCTTTTGGAACTTTTTCCATTTCCATTCTACCGATTGCTCCTACAAAAAGAAACTCTGCATTTGGAATTATTTTTTTCAATTCATTAGCGATTGCAACAGCCGGAAATATATGCCCGCCTGTGCCACCACCACTTAATATAATTTTAATCGGTTGCAAGTTGTTCAGCTGCTTTATCGTTATTGCTTTTGCTTACACTTAAAATTATTCCGAGTGAGATCATCGTAAACCAAATCGATGTTCCTCCCATGCTTATTAATGGCAATGGTTGACCAGTTACAGGAAATAAATTGACTGCAACTGCCATATTTATTAATGCTTGGAAAACGAGACTAAAAGAAAGTCCGACAGAAATTAACCCTCCAAAAGTTTTATCCGAATCCCTTAATATTCGGATTCCCCTGAAAAAGAGAATGAGATATAAAAATAAAATAAGTAGTGCAGTAATTAAACCATATTCTTCAATAATAATCGCGTAAATAAAATCAGAAGAAGCTTGAGGTAAAAAGGCACGTTGCGTTGAGTTACCCGGACCTTTACCAATAATACCACCGGTTGCGATTGCAATTTTTGCTTGTTCGCTTTGATAATTGTTTTTACTATCACCGCTTGAGAAATTTTCAATCCTTGATTTCCATGTTTTTCCACGGGGAATTAAATCTGGAACTGTGTATATCAATAAACCTAGTACCATTGCAAAGCCGATGCAGATCAATAAAATATAAGCTAGGAATTTTAATTTTACCCGTCCGATAAACATCAAGAACAAGCAATTAAAAAATAATAATGCTGCAGTAGAAAAATTAGCAGGTAAAATTAAGACGCAGATTATAAAAATGGGTAATAATAAATGAATGGCTAATCCTTTGAAATCTTGCAAGAGATCAAATTTCAAAGTGATAACTCGAGCAACATAAATAAGTAACATTATTTTTGCAACGTCAGATGATTGAAATGTTAAAGATGTACCCGGAATTGGTAACCAACGCGTAGCTTCACCAGTGCTAACCCCTTTAAGCAAGGTGAAGAGTAAAAGTGGGATGCATAAATAAAATCCAATTTGCGATATCTTGCTAAAGGTTGTGTACTTTATCTTATGAAAGAAATAGGCAAGGATAAAGCCAGAAACAATTAACCCAAAATGTTTGATGAGGAAGAATTCTGAATTACCTTGTTTGTATTTATGAGCTAAAGTTACAACGGCGCTGTAAACCACCAAAGTTGAGAGCAATGATAATAGTAACATTATCACCCAGATAACCTTATCGCCTTTTAAGTAACTAAATAATTTCATATCTACTTTTTATTTTTAATTGCAGCGCATCATTTTAAATATTACTCTATTTGAATAATACAATTTGATGCCATATACCTTCCGGTTTCAGACCAAGATTCTTACTTACAGAGATCTAACTGCTCCTTTAAATTGCATGCCTCTGTCTTCGTAGTTTTCGTAAAGATCGAAACTAGCGCAAGCCGGAGACAACAAAACAACATCGCCTTTCTTACTTATTTTGTAAGCAGCAGCAACGGCATCGGTAGCATTGTCGGTTTCAACAATTAATTCAATAACATCTTTAAATGCACTGATTATTTTTTTGTTGTTCTTTCCTAAGCAAACAATTGCTTTTACTTTTTGCGAAACAAGATCAAGAATTTCATTGTAATCATTTCCTTTGTCTTGTCCACCGCAAATCCAAACAATTGGTTTTTGCATACTTTCTAATGCATACCAAGTTGAATTAATGTTGGTAGCTTTTGAATCGTTTATGAATTCTACTCCATTGATAGAAGCAACAAATTCTAAACGATGTTCAATTCCTTGAAAATCTTGCAGACTTTCTTTGATGTTCTCTTTTCGCACGTCAACAATACGTGTTACTAAAGAAGCAGCCATGGAATTGTAAACGTTGTGTTTTCCTTGCAGGGCAAGTTGTTCAATTGTCATAATTAAGGGATTTTGGTTAGGTTTATAATTTATGGTTATTTGGTTTTCAGTTAAAAAAGCGCCATCACCATCAATTGGTTTTTTGATGCTGAATGGAACAAGAGTTACCGGACTTGTCCAGGTTTTCATATATTCTCGAATCACTTCATCATCCGCATTGTAAACAAACGAATCTTGAGCCGTTTGATTCTGAACAATTCTGAATTTTGAAGCAATGTAATTTTCAAATTTGTAATCGTATCTATCTAAATGATCAGGTGTGATATTGAGGAGTACAGAAACATCTGCTCTGAAATCATACATACCATCTAATTGAAAGCTGCTTAATTCTAAAACGTAGTAATCAAAATTTTCCGTTGCAACTTGTAAAGCGAAACTCTTACCAACATTTCCGCCTAAGCCAACATTATATCCTGCATTTTTCAAGATATGATACGTAAGCATCGTAGTTGTTGTTTTACCATTAGAGCCGGTAATGCAAATTGTTTTTGCTTTGGTGTATCGCCCTGCAAATTCAATTTCAGAGATAACAGGAATATGTTTTTCTTTTAATTTCAAAATGAGATCAACTTTATCTGGTATGCCAGGGCTCTTAATGACTTCGGTTGCATTTAATATTTTTTCTTCAGTGTGTTGTCCTTCTTCAAAAGCAATATTATTTTTTACTAATTGTTCTCTATATTTTTCTTTGAATATTCCCTTGTCACTTAAAAAAACATCATAGCCTTTTTGCTTTGCCAGGATTGCACTGCCAACTCCACTTTCGCCACCACCTAATATGACCATTCGTTTATTCAATTTTTTCTTATCTTAATTTTAATGTTACAAATGTGAGTACAGCAAGCATGATCCCGATGATAAAAAAGCGCATCACGATTTTTGATTCATGGAATCCAACTTTTTGATAATGATGATGTAGCGGCGCCATTTTAAATAACCGATGAGTTTGAGCAAATTCTAATCCTTTTCTTTTTTTCTGATATTTGAAATAATATACTTGTAGAATAACTGTTATACTTTCAACTAAAAAAATCCCACAAAGAATTGGAACCAATAATTCTTTTCGAATAGAAATTGCATATACACCAATAATTCCTCCAAGAGCCAAGCTACCTGTGTCGCCCATAAATACTTGCGCAGGAAAAGAATTGTACCATAAAAAACCAACGCACGCACCTATAAAGGCAGCAATAAACACAACTAATTCACCTGAGTTTGGAATGTACATGAGATCAAGGTAATCGGCGAAAATTGTATTACCCGAAACATACGCAAAGATCCCAAGTACAACCCCAACGATTGCACTCGTTCCTGCAGCCAACCCATCAATACCATCAGTAATGTTAACGCCATTTGATACTGCAGTAACAACTAAAATTACCATAGGTATAAAAATGAGCCAACCATATTTAGCGCAATCATCGCAAGCCCATGAAACAAATTTGGCATAATCTAATTCGTTGTCTTTTAGAAACGGAATTGTAGTTTTTAATGTTTTAGTAGGAACATCAGCATATCTTGGTGGAGTAACTACCTTTTCTGTTCCTTGAGAAATGGCGATAATATCTGTTTTTCCTTTTGCAATTCTTTCTTTGATTACAACTTCAGGATGAAAATAAAGTACGCATCCAACAATTAAGCCAATCCCAACTTGTCCGATAATTTTAAATTTTCCTTGTAAGCCTTCTTTGTTTTTTTTGAATACTTTAATATAATCATCTAAAAAACCTAAACCACCCAACCAAATGGTGGAAATGATCATGAGCATGATATAAACGTTAAATATTTTTGCAAATAATAATGTTGGAATTAAAATGCCAGCAATAATAATTAAACCACCCATGGTTGGCGTCCCGCTTTTTTTAGCTTGACCTTCCAAACCTAATTCACGAATAGTTTCGCCAATTTGTTTTTTGCGAATGAATTCAATAATGCGTTTACCAAACACTAACGTTATAAATAGCGAAGTAATTAAAGCCATAGCTGCGCGGAACGAGATATAATTAAATACCCCTGATCCAATAAAATGGAAATGCTTATGCAGATATGTAAATAAATAATAAAGCATTATACTTCTATTTCGCTTATGGTTTCTTTAAAAATTTTGTAGTCATCAAAATCGTGTTTCACGCCTTTTATCTCTTGATATTTTTCATGACCTTTCCCTGCTATCAAAATAATATCACCACTCTTTGCCAAAGTGCAAGCAGTTTTAATTGCTTCTTTTCTATCAGAGATCCGTAATGTTTTTTTTGCGTCAGAAGGTGAAACTCCTTTTTGCATTTGATTTAAAATATCTTCCGGATCTTCACTTCTTGGATTATCAGAAGTCAAAATAATTTTATTGCTATACTCACAAGCAATAGCTGCCATTACCGGACGTTTAGTTGTGTCTCTATCTCCACCACAACCAACCAATGAAATCACTTGTTCATTTCCTGTACGAATATCTTTGATTGTTTCTAAAACATTTTTTAAAGCATCTGGTGTATGTGCATAATCAATAATTCCAATGACACCATTCTTTGATTTGAAATATTGGAAACGTCCTTCAACAGAATTTAAATTACTTAACGCGGTTAATACATTTGTTTTATCCTGTTTTAATAAAACTGCAGTTGCATAAACTGCTAATACATTATAAGCATTAAAAGAACCAATCAATTTAACCCACACTTCTTTTCCGTCAATGTTCAATAATAGACCGTTCAAATGATTTTCGATAATCTTGCATTTGAAATCTGCAACTGATCGTAAACTATAAGTGTGTTTAGTTGCATTTGTATTTTGCAACATCACCATTCCATTTTTGTCATCTACATTAACTAATGCAAATGAGCCTGACACTAAATGATCGAACAATCCTTTTTTAGCTTTGATATATTCATCAAATGTTTTATGATAGTCTAAATGATCATGCGTGATATTACTGAATACAGCTCCTTTAAAATTAATTCCCGTTACGCGATGTTGAACAACTGCATGAGAACTCACTTCCATAAATGCATATTCACAACCTTGCTCTTCCATTTGATGAAGTAATTCGTTTAATGTTAGTGCATCAGGAGTTGTGTGTGTTGCGGGAATGATTGTATTATTGATTTTATTTTCGACTGTAGATAATAATCCAACGGAGTAACCTAATGATTTGAATAAATTAAATAATAAAGTAACAGTTGTAGTTTTTCCGTTTGTACCTGTAACACCAACCAATTTTAATTTTTCCGATGGATTGTCATGGTAATTGCAAGCAATAAACCCTAAAGCTTCACTTGAATTTTTTACTTTAATGTAGGTTACTGTTTCTAATCTTTCTTTTGGTAGATCTTCACACACAACTGCAATTGCGCCACTTTCAATTGCTTTTGAAATAAATGCGTGGCCATCACTTGCAGCCCCTTTAATGGCAACAAATAGTGAATCTTTTTTTACTTTTCGCGAGTCAAATGTTGCTGAAGAAATTGCAAAATGAGTTGACCCAACTATTTCTTCTAGCCTAACTTTATATAATATGTCGCTTAATAATTTCATTATTAAATCAATGTCAATATTATCTTATCACCTTTGTTAAATTTCTGACCAACTTCTAAACTTTGTTTTTTTACCAATCCGTAACCTTGAAGTGTTACATTCAAGCCTTTGTTTTCCAATAGATAAAGGGCGTCTTTAGCTGATAGGCCAGTTAAGTTTGGAATCATTCCTTTTTTAAGCGCATCTTCAATTTTTGTGCCTGTTACAATAAGTTTTGTACTGTCAGAATAATTTCGTGTGATATAAGAATCTGTTGGCTGTAAATTTTTTGATGGAAGATCTAAGCGTTTAGCAAGCTCATTTAATTCGTTTTCTTTTGTTGTTCCAATTTGTGGCGTGTGAGTTATTAAATCATTTTTATGATTGATAGGAGATAAAAAATCTAAACTTTCAGCGTAAACTTTTTCAGCTATTTCTTTGAATACTGGTCCTGCCACTAAACCACCATAATAAATTCCATTGCTTGGTGAGTTAATTAAAATAATGCAAGTATAAAGTGGATTGTCAGCAGGAAAATAGCCAACGAAAGATGCTTGATAAATTCTGTTCCCTGCTTCACCATAAGATGTTTTACCATTTCCTTTTTTTCCAATTTTTGCTATTTGTGCAGTACCGGTTTTACCAGCTACTTTAAAAGCTGTAATATTTAATCCTTTGCCTGTTCCATTTAAAACAACACCTTCTAATAATTCTTTTGCTTTTGCAACAGTTGATGGTTTTACAATTTGTTCGGATATGATCTCTGGTCTATAAACCATGATTGTATTTTCATTTCGTCTAATCTCTTTTACAAAATGTGGTTTTACCATTTTACCATTATTTGCGATGGCATTATAAAGTGTAAGCGTTTGAATAGGTGTAATTAAACTTTCGTAACCATAACTCATTTGAGGTAATGTAACGCCCGACCAATCTTTATCTTTTACTTGTTTTATTAAAGGTCTTCCTTCACCTGGAATTGATAAGCCAAGTGGTTTATTTAAATGAAATGAATTTAATTTATCTACAAACTGCTGTGGATTTTTGGAATAATATTTTGTGATAATTTTTGATACACCAACATTTGATGATGTTTCAAAAATGCGCTGAACAGTTAAATCAGGAGTTTCCGGTGGATGAGCATCTGTAACAGGAATATTAAAATACATGCATTTACCATTTCCGACATTTATTTTTTCTTCCAGACTAACATTGTAATCATCAATCACTGCTAATAAAGAAGCAAGTTTAAAAGTTGACCCTGGCTCAGTTGGATAACCAATAGCATAATTTAAAGTTTCGGAATATTCTGTTGAGTCTTTTCCACCTCTTGTTAAATTTGCAATAGCTTTAATTGCGCCTGTTTTTACTTCCATCAAAACAACACAACCATGTGATGCATTATTTTTTAGTAAAGCTTTTAGCAAAGCATGTTCAGCAACATCTTGAATATTAATATCAATAGTAGTATATAAATCCGCTCCGTCTTTTGGTTCAACTTCATTTTCATCGTTGATTGGTCGCCATACATCACCCGCAATTTTTTGCATTAATCGACGACCACCTTCACCTTTTAACGAGTCGTCAAATGCTCCTTCTAAACCAACAGGTTTAATGCCTGGACGAGATAAGCCAATAGTACGAGCCGCTAACAATTGAAAAGGACGTTCGCGTTTATTAGTCTGTAGAGTTACTAAACCGCCTTTACTTCCTTTTCGAAGTATTGGAAATTTTTTAAGTATTTGAAGTTCTTTGTAAGAAACATTTCGTTTGAGAACAACATAACGATCTTTAGTTTTACGTGCCGTATTTAATATTTTTAAATATTGGTTTTCACTTTTGTCTTTAAAAAGATCATGTAAAGAATATGCTAGCGAATCTTTTTTCTCACGAAATAATTTATCATCAATGCTTGGAGCGTTAATGTCAATAGCTATTTCATAATATGGAAGAGACGTTGCAAGTAATGCACCGTTGACATCAAAAATATTTCCCCTTACTGCTTCAATTTCGTGAACCTTGGTAGTAAATGCTTCCGCTTTTGCCTTCCATTCGTCGCCCTGAACAAATTGAATAACAAAAATTCGATAGAGAATGGAAATCGCAAAAATGCAAAGCAAAATATATACAAGGTAAATACGTGATAGAATATCTTTTTTTTCTTTCAAATTTTATTTGTTCTTATATAATTGGGCGCTATCGATTTCAATTTTGAGGGGTGGAACAATAGGTTCTTTTAAACCAATTGATTCAGCCGCTTTTGCTACTTCACTTTGTTTACTTGCAAACATGAGTTCGCTTTTTGTGTAAATAAACTCCGATTTTAATTCTTTCAAATTATTCGATATTTTATTCACATCACGTATTGTATCATCTGCATAATAACCATAAGCGATATAAGCTATAGCAAGAATTGCAAGAAATAAAATGAAAGGAACGTGTTTAAAGTTTTTTTCATTGGCTAAAAAAGTGCCGCTGAATACACCGGATAAAGCTTTAGCAAGCACACCTTTTCTAACAGGTTTACTTGGTTTAGTTTTGTTTTCTATGTGCTCAGTCTTTTCATTAACCGGTTCTTCAATCGGTTCTTGATTTTTTACTTCGCGTATTTTGTTTGCCATTTATATTAAATTTTTTCAGCAACTCTTAGTTTTGCACTTCTTGCGCGTGTATTTTTTTGTATTTCTTTTTCACTCGGCAAAATTGGTTTTGATGACAATACTTTAAATATTTTTTTTGTTGAACCGTATATTATATCTCTTTCTTCAATGCCCTCTGTATTACCACTCTTCATTAAATTCTTTACCAGTCGGTCTTCCAGACTATGATAAGAAATCACAACCAATCGGCCCCCCGATTTCAAAATAGTAACACAGTCGTTCAAACATTCTTTCAATGTTTCCATTTCTTGATTCACTTCAATTCTTAGCGCTTGAAATAATTTTGCTAAAAATTTATGTTCTTCAAATTTTGGGTAACAACTCTTTATTGCTTCCTTCAGTTCGCTAGTTGTATTGATCTCTTTTTCTTTTCGTTGTTCACAAATAAGTGCAGCAACTTTTCTATTATTACTGATCTCTCCGTAATTTTTAAAAACCACTCTTAATTTTTCTTCACTGTATTCATTCACAATTTTTTTTGCGGTTAAATCACTTTTCTGATTCATTCGCATATCTAATGTAGAATCGAATCTGATTGAAAAACCACGTTCTGCTGAATCAAACTGATGTGATGAAACGCCGAGGTCGCCAAGAATGCCATCAACTTCCTTAATACCATTTAATTTCAAATAATTCTTTACAAATCTGAAATTGTGTGGTATAAGTGTAAAGCGTTTATCGTGCAAAATATTTTGCAAAGCATCAGCATCTTGATCGAAAGCGAACAATTTTCCATGTTCATTCAATCTTTCAAGAATTGCTTTTGAATGTCCGCCTCCACCAAAAGTCAAATCCACATAAACACCATTGGGTTTAATGTTCAAATTTTCAATACTCGTATTTAAAAGAACGGGAATATGATAAGTATCGCTACTCATCACTATCGTTAAAATTCAATCCACCTAAAACATCTTGTGCTAATTGTTCAATATTTACATCTTGATTCAGGAATTCTTGGTACAAAATTTTATCCCATATTTCAATCACATTATTACTGCCAACAACTTTTATATCCGATTTAATTTCTGCGTGTTGTGTTAAAGATTTTGGAAGAAGAATTCTTCCTGAAGTATCTGCATCTGCGTGTGTAGCGCCACCGGTAAATTTCCTAACAAATACATCATTGGCTTTAATCAATCGATTTAGTTTACTGAGTTTCTTGTTTAATTTATCCCATTCGTTTATTGGATATAACACCAAACATTTTTGATGCAGGTTGCGATTGATCACAAAGCCCTTGTCAAAAAGCGAATCCATTTGTTTTCGGAGATCAATAGGAAACATAAAACGCCCTTTTGCATCTACTTTACAATCATATTCTCCAATGAGGCTCGACATTGCTTGATTTCTAACGATTTAGCAAAAATATGCATATTTTTACCACTTTTTACCACTTTAAAACACTTTTTACCACTTCTGTTGAAAAAATGCTGGTTATGAACAGTGTTAGTATCAATAAAATTTTGTATACTGAATGAGTAGATAG
>JABDBZ010000015.1 GCA_013288385.1 Bacteroidota bacterium | reverse complement strand
AACATTATGCATTCCTAAAATTGCACTTTGCGGCGGATTAATAATTGGTGTACTCATCATACTTCCAAACACACCACCATTTGTAATTGTAAAAGTTCCACCTTCCATATCAGGTATTCCTAATTTTCCATCACGTGCTTTAACTGCCAATTCTTTAATTCCTTTTTCAATTTCTGCCAAACTCATTAATTCTGCATTTCTTAAAACAGGAACCATTAATCCTTTTGGCGCACTCACTGCAATTCCAATATCGCAATATTTATTTAGCACAATTTCTTCACCATCTATCATTCCATTTACCGACGGATAATGATACAATGCTTCGCAAACCGCTTTGGTAAAGAAACTCATGAAGCCTACATTTGTTCCATACACTTCCTTGAATTTATCTTTATAACGTGCTCTGATATCATAGATAGCACTCATGTCAACTTCATTAAAAGTAGTTAACATAGCAGTTTCGTTTTTTACACTTACTAAACGACGAGCAACTGCCTTGCGCAACGATGTCATTTTTACACGTTCTTGTTTGCGCTCACCTTGCCAACTATTACTCAATACCTGTTGCACATTTGGTAAACCATTTGATAAAGCAGATAATACATCTTGTTTGGTTATTCGACCATCTTTACCAGAACCGTTTAATTGCTTTGATGCAATATTATTCTCAGCCATTATTTTTGCAGCAGCAATTGAAGGAGTGCCGGTTGCGTAAGTTGAGTTGTTATTCTTCTCGACTCCGCTCGAAGTGACAGTTGCTGTTTCCTTTTTCGTTTCCTCTTTTTTGGCTTCTGTTTTCGGCTTCTCGACTGAGTCTGTACTGAGCGGAGTCGAAGTACTCGAAGTGACAACTTCTTTCTTAGTTTCAGTTTTTGCTTCCGGTTTAAATGACGTATCAACTTTTACAACTACTTGTCCAACTTTTACGGTGTCGCCTTCGGCAGCTAATATTTCTATCTTGCCTGCTTCTTCGGCATTCAAAGTTAAAGTTGCTTTGTCTGAATCAATTTCAGCTAATACTTCATCTTTATCAACTACATCACCAGTTTGCTTTACCCAACGAGCAATTACAACTTCTGTGATTGATTCTCCCGGACTTGGTACTTTTAATTCTACTATCGCCATAAAAAATTATAGGTTAAATTATGTATTTTGAACTATTTTTTGAATTTGTATTTTTAAAGTTTGCAAGTCAGATTTAATTGTATCCCAAACAATTTTGTAATCTATTTCATCATAACTGTGTGCTAAATGATTACGCATACCCTTTAGTTTATGCCACTCAACACTATTATTCGCTTTCTTGAAATCTTCAGATATTCGATTAGAAGCTTCCCCTATGATAATAAAATTGTACATAACAACATCATGCAATTTGTATTCATTTATAAATTCATCAAAACTTATTTCATTCGCCACTCTTTCAATTTTATCGATAGCTAAAAGTATATCCTTTAGATGTGGTATTTGAAGTTTCATGCTTTGTAAAGTACTATAACGTCTTTTAAAATAGATGGCTTAAAATCTTCTTTCAATTTATTTTTAAACGCTAAATCAACTTTCGTTTTTAATTTTTGTTCTAAATCCCAATGTAATCCTCCAATATCAAATAAGTTCAATTTTGGGTAATCTAAGTCAATTAATAAATCTATATCACTTTGAATCGTTTCTTGATTGCGAGCATAAGAACCAAATAAACCAATATATGATGGGTTAAATGGCCTTAACGTATCAATAATAATATTTTCTTGTTCTTTCGTTATCATCTATTTCACCAATACTTTTGAAAAGATAGCATTCATGATCGCTTCATTTTCTGCATTATGACGTTTCATGAAACCTGTTGCCGGACTAGCTGCTGCTTCTCTACCAACATATTTCAAATTCAATTTTCTTAAATTATAATCTACAAAACGCCAAGGCCCCATGTTTTCACTCTCTTCCTGAACCCAAATAAATTCTTTTGCATTTTTATATTTATCCAAAATAACTTGTAATTGTTTTTGTGGAAAAGGATACAATTGCTCCAAACGAATAAATGCTATGTCATTTACATTTTCTTTAGCACGTTGCTCAATCATATCGTAATAAATTTTACCGCTGCAAAGTGCAATTCGTTTTACATCTTTTACATTTGCTCCCTGATCATCTAGAACTTCATTAAAAGAAGCTTTTGTAAAATCTTCTAATTTAGAAACACAGCTTGGGTAACGTAATAATTTCTTAGGTGTGAAACAAATTAATGGTTTTCTGAATTCGCGTTTTAACTGACGACGAATTACATGAAACTGTTGTGCCGGTGTTGTTGTATTTACAATTTGCATATTATTTTCAGCGCACATTTGTAAAAAACGTTCTATTCTTCCGCTTGAATGTTCCGGACCTTGCCCTTCGTAACCATGAGGTAACAATACAACCAGGCCATTCATACGACGCCACTTATATTCCGAACACGATAAATATTGATCAATAATAATTTGCGCACCGTTAAAGAAATCGCCAAACTGAGCTTCCCAAATAGTTAAAGCATTTGGAGATGCATAACAGTAGCCATACTCAAATCCTAAAACAGCATACTCAGATAAATGCGAATTATAAATTTCTAATTTACCTTTTGTACCTAAATTATTTAACGGTGTATATTCTTCTTCACTGTCTTCTATTTTCACAACTGCGTGACGGTGCGAAAAAGTTCCGCGTTCAACATCTTGTCCACTGAAACGAACATTATGTCCTTCTTGCATTAACGAAGCATACGCTAACAATTCTCCCATTGCCCAATCGTAATTATCATTGGTTATCATGTTTACACGATCGTTGAATAATTTTTCTATCTTATTAAAAATCTTTTTATCTTTTGGTAATTGGGTAGATTTGTTTGCGAGATCTAAAAATACTTTTGGGTCAATTGCAGTTTTTGGAGATGCGTCAAAATCAGTAGCATTAGCCATACGTACGCCTTTCCACTGGCCTTCAAGAAATGAAGTGATCTTTGCTTTTTCTTGTTTTTTGGCAGCATCTAAACTCAATTCTAAACTATCTTTGAATTCTTTTTCCGCTTCTTTAATCTCAGTATCTGAAAATGATTTTTCTTCAACCAATTTTTTTGCATAAATATCTTTTGCATTTGGATGCGCAGCAATTTGTTTGTATAACATCGGTTGTGTGAAACGAGGTTCGTCGCCTTCATTATGACCATATTTACGATAACATAAAATATCAATGAACACATCTTTTTTAAATTTCTGACGATAATCCATTGCCAGTTGAGATACTAAACACAGAGCTTCTACATCATCACCATTCACATGGAAAACCGGAGATAAAACTACTTTCGCAACATCGGTACAATAAATAGAAGAACGCCCATCAGTAAAATTAGTTGTAAAACCAACTTGATTATTTACAACAAAATGAACTGTTCCACCGGTTTTGTAAGCATCCAACTGACTCATTTGAATTACTTCATAAACTACACCTTGGCCAGCCAAAGCAGCATCACCGTGAACAAGTATTGGCAATGCTTTTGAATTATCACCATTGTAACGCGAATCTATTTTTGCTCTGGTAATACCTTCTACAACCGGGTCAACAGTTTCTAAATGGGAAGGATTTGGTGTAAGGGAAATATGAATTGGTTTACCGGAATCGCTAATTAAATCTGAACTAAAACCCATATGGTATTTAACATCACCGTTAAATAAACCATCTTCACTTGGTCTACCTTCAAATTCAGTAAAAATATCTTTAGCCGGTTTATTTAAGATGTTTGTTAAAACATTTAAGCGACCACGATGTGACATGCCAATAACAAAATCTTCGACTCCTAATTTAACTGCATGTTCTATAACAGTATTCATTGCAGGCAAAAATGTTTCACCACCTTCTAATGAAAAACGTTTTTGGCCAACAAATTTTGTAGCTAAGAAATTTTCGAATGTAGTTGCTTGAATTAATTTATCTAAAATAACTTTCTTTTCTGCTTTTGAATAGGTTGGAACATTTTTCGATTTTTCAATACGCTCTTGCAACCACTTTGTTTCATCAGGATTTCTAAGGAATGCATATTCAACACCAATACTGTTGCAATAAGTTAACTCTAAATACGCAACAATATCTTTTAGTTTTGCTGCACCAATTCCAATTTGATTTCCAGCTTGAAAAACGGTATCGAGATCTTTATCTGATAATTCAAAATTTACAAGATCTAAAGTTGGTGAATAAGTTCTACGTTGACGAACCGGATTTGTTTTGGTGAAAAGATGCCCACGCGAACGGTATCCATTTATTAGATTAATAACTTTAAATTCCTTCGTAACATTTTCAGGAATTGTTCCACCATTTGGTGAGTAATCTGTTTTTGCAAATTCAAAACCTTTAAAAAAATCCTGCCAGGTTTTATCAACTGAATTCGGGTCTTTAAGAAACTGAGAAAACAACTCTTCAACAGCATTTACGTCGCTGGTTCCTAAGTATGAAAATTTATCCATTTTATAGATTTAAACAAAACAAATTTAACAATTTTAACCTTATATACACTAATTTTACCTTACATTTATAGCAATGAAATGTATGTCGCTTAAACCCGTCTTTTTTGCAGTTTTTACTTCGCTTTTAACACTTGGATTTAGCCAAAATGCTACGCAATTGAAGGTGAATCAATTGATTGAAAAAAAAGCAGAATATCACAGATTAACCAATGGGGAAACGGATGGTTACCGTATTAAAATTCACTTCGGAATTGAAAAAGAAGTTGCAAATAATATACGTTCTAAATTCTCGGCTAAATTTTCTGACCTTTCTACATATCAGGAATATCAACAACCAAATTGGGTAGTTTTAGTTGGGGATTTTAAAACGAAATTGGAAGCATTTGAAGTACTCAAAAAAATTCAAGTTGAATTCACGAATGCTTTTATTGTAAAAGAAAAAGTGAAGCTTAAAATGTAATTTCTTTTAAATTTCTTTGTTATTAATCAACCCTAATTTATATGGAAAATAAAGTAAAAGAATTTAATGCTTACCGTCAAAAAATGAACGATGTTATTTTAAGTAAAGATAATCTTGTATTAAAACGTTTATTTAATTTAGATACACAAACATATTCTGATGGCGCATTGAATGTAAAAACAAAAGAGATGTTGGGGTTAGTTGCCAGTATGGTTTTGCGCTGTGACGATTGTATTAAATATCACTTAGAAAAATGCCACGAACAAGGTTGTACTACTGAAGAAGTTTATGAAGTTTTTTCGGTAGCGAATATTGTTGGGGGTACTATTGTCATTCCGCATACACGAAGAGGTGCAGAGTTTTGGGAAGAGCTTTTAAAAACTAATTAAAATTGGGTGTGCCCCCGCTATTTATTTTTTCTTTCTGATTAAAATTGTCCAGCGGGGTCGCGCTTTACGTTTCAATCTTTTTGCAAAGAGACAGCAAAAAGGATTTCCACTACAATCGCTCACACAAAATACACCTGCTAATTTTGTGCCTTTGTGTCTTAGTGGTTAAAACTATACTTCCAAAAATCTCCCTTTATATTTCGGGTCAACCATTGCACAATTGGTTGTTTTGCCAAACTTCTTGTATCGTCTTTTTGCAATATAATCGTAAACTATATTTCTGAGAGGTGGTGGAATAACCACAAATGCTGCCAACAAAGGCCAAAGTCCTTTCATGTATAATGTTAAACGCAACGCAGCGCATGATTTAATATGTACCTGATAATTTTTGATCAATACCATGCTTTCTAAATTATCAGGAAGTTCAAAATATTCAATTAATGCTTTTCCTGTTTCACTTGTTAAAGTTGCAAAAGAAAGTGTTGGTTTTTTTTCCCGATCTAAAACATAATTAATACTGTTATTACATAAAACACAATCGCCATCAATAAGCAAAATTGGTTGTTTTTTAAGAATCTCGTGAATGTCTGTCATGGTCGTGCAAAAACAAAATAAGTATCGCTACTAAGTTCGTATTTTTTTGATGATACTTGTAATGTTTTCATGTCAATAAAATTCATAAATCCGTTTCTACCTCCACAAGCACTCGTATGATGAGGAAGAGGGCCGCTAGCATAAATATTTCTCGACGCAACATAAAGCAATTGTTTGTTTTCATCCACGCCAATTCCATGCGGTTGATAACCCACTTGAATATTTAAATGCGAACTCATGTCATCTTTTATTTGAGTTACTAATCCAAACGAATGCGCAAAAGTTGTGGAATCTTGCGGACAAGAAACAAAATATTGTTTGGTAGACGGTGAATAAACAATTTCTTGCGGATAAATGCCCGTTGGCACTTGTGTAATATTATGTGTAGCAATATTAAACATTCTAACTTCATTTGTTTGTTGGCATGTTACTACCAAATTATTTCCATCAGGTGATAAAATAATATCATGTATATCTAAAGATGAATTTAAATTTACAGGCACTGATTGTTCTAATGAATATTGATTTTCAACAGTAAATGCTGTATCAATTGCCCTGATAAAATTTCCTGTTTGTGCGGTAACATAAATGGAATCGTTAGTAGAATTTAATGCAATTCCATGGGGGAAATAAATATTTGGTAAGTAATGTATTAATGTTCTATTCTCTAAATCAACGGCGGCAATTCTTCCGTTTTGTACCCATGAAACACAATACGCCTTTTTACTATCGTTTGATATGATTAAAGTATTCCAATCATATCCATCAATACTTAAATTAGTGCCTGCAGCTTTTGGTGTAAGTGGAATATCGCCAACATAACTATCATCACTGCACCTGAATTTTTGCATGATGTTATTATTTATAAAAACAACATACCAGTATTGTCCATCCGGTGAAACGCGCAAACTATGCGGTGTATCAGGTGCGCCGGGTTTATTTCCAACTTCAATATACCGTATTGGTAATTGTGTTTCGCTATCAATAACCGTTACAACATCGCAACCTTGATTTATCACATAAATTTTTTTTCTGTTTGGATCATCAGCCCACATAATCTGACCATTTCCATCGGGGGCTCCTGAATTTATCCAGTTTATAATTAACTTAACTTCATCACGTGTTAACGGACTTGCATTAAGCGGCATGCTGGGAATATTAGTTAATCCAAGATCAGAATAAGTATTAATGAAATTACAGAGAAAAGAAAACTTACTGCTGTATGGAATAACAGAAGAACCATTATTACTACCCGAAAACAAATCTTTCCAGGTTGATAAATTTAAACCGGATGAAGCTTTATAACTTAGTGCATTATGACATCCACTCACCGCACATTTAGTTGTAATTAATACACCAACTTCATTTGGATAATCTCCAAAACTTACTTTCCCCACATCTTTTTTACAGGAAATAAAAAAAATAAAAACCAGACTCGAATATATAAAACGCTTAAGCATCAACGCTTAATTAATTTTTTTGTAATTGTATATTGATTACTGTTCGCCTGCAACTTCACATTCACCAAATAAATACCTTCTGGAAGATCGTTTATATTCATTTGATATTCATTTTTATTGACGATCTCTTTTTTAATTTGTTGCGATAAAATATTTAAAACCTCAACTTCTTTGATCACCACATATTCTTCGCCCGATTTAATATTTACAAAATTGTTTGCAGGATTAGGATAAATAAAAGCAGTATGAATTGTGCTGATACTATTTTCTTGAATACCAACATCAGGTGCTTTTGAAGAATAGAATGAAACCCCGCCACCGGCATTGCCCACAAACAAATCCGGCTTCCCGTCATTGTTTATGTCTTCATACCAAGGTGTTGAATAGGTTGATTCAAAAATGCCGTTCGCGGTTGAATCAATTAAAGTACATGTATTAGTTGCGATGGAAGGTATATCAAAATAATACAACTGGCCGGTAACACATCCTCCCAAAAGTTTTGTTGTTGATCCTTCATTATAAAAGTGAGGCGAACCATAACCATCTAAACCATAAACAAAAAAATCGCCTTTTAATGCAATGTTTGGAAAGGCATTTGTGACTAATGAAAATGATGGTGTGCTTGATGTTCCAACATTATGATAATAATATATTTTACCATTTTTTGTTGCAACCATTAAATCAAGTTTGTTGTCTTTATCAAAATCAAATAACTGTGGTATGCCATCACTTGAAGGGAAATTAATATTAAAAAAATTAGATTTATAATTTGTAAAATTACATGGGTTGCCGGCACCTGCAGTATTCTCATACCAACTCAAAACATATCCATTAGTGATCACAAACAAATCAATATCACCATCATTATCAATATCGCCGGGCGCAGGAAAAGCACTGATAATAGATCCATTTAATACTGAAGATAAATTTCCATAATCTTTTGTTGTGCATGAAAAAGCCGGTTGAGCTAACGTACCAATGTTTTCATATAAATAAAAACGTGGCCTGCGCGCACCGTTTAAATAAATACCACCACCACCAACTAACAAATCTTTTTTACCGTCACCGTTAGCATCAAAAATAATTGGTCGCGACATTTGTCCAAGTTCAATCATTTCATCTTGCAAAAAATTATTTTTTACAAATTGTAAGTTGAGGGTATTTGTAGTGCTTGTGTTTTTATATAACCATACACTGGTTGCGTTTTCACTTCCAAATGTATTAGGAGTTGCAACTAACTCCTTTTTATTATCATCATCCACATCCATATAATAAGTACATGGAAAAGAATTAAATTCAATTTGCGTTGTACTTGATTTGTTTGGATAACTTGGGAAAAGCTTGGTAGTGTCTGAAATAAATGCGTTTGTTGCAGTTCCATCATTTTGCATGTATTCAATAGTTGTACAAGATATATCTGCTAAAATTATATCCTTATCCCCATCACCATCTCTGTCAAAAGCCATTAAGCAGGCGCCAGAATGTAAAACACCTTCGGCCTTATTAGCCTCGGTCTCTTTCTGTGGACGAGACGAACATGTATAATTTAATGTTACAACACAATTACCTTCACTAATTGATCCCCAACAAGGATTACCTAATTCATATTTCATACTATCAGGTGTTAAGCTTGGCGTTTCTGCACTCAGGTTTCTATGAAATTCAATTGTTGTGCCACTCGGACTGAAAGTAAGAATATCTAAATCACCATCTCCGTCAATATCGCTAATGGCGGGTAAACCAACCGGGCCGGAATATATATTTGAAATCGAAGGTGCGCCTGAAGGATTGTAATTACTATACAATAATGAATAAGTCATCACAAATTGAAGTCCGCTTGATGCATTACCTATATTTTTATATACCTGAATACCGCCTGTTACCGAACAAAAAAGATCTGCCTTATTATCATTATTATAATCATACAATAAAGCCCAATTATAAGTCAGTGGAAATTTTTGTGCAAGTTGTGGTGCATGCTGATATTTGGTTTGGCCGGGATTACCAACGTTTACAAAACATTTGAAAGCACCTAAAGCAGAGCTATTGAGTTTGTCATAAATTACAATGTCATTTTTGCCATCATAATTTAAATCGATGTTTGAAAAAGTTGCAGCATTAATTCCACCTGCCCAGGGCATCTTCAAGCAGTAATTATTATCTAACACAGAAATGGTATCTACACCAATTAAAAGCTGGCTTTGACCAGTTATAAATATTAACAGAAAATATGAAAGAAAAACAATCCTCATCTATACAAATTTAGCCAAAAAGGAGCATTTATTACTATCTTTACCTAAGAGCTTGTTTAAATTTATCTTAAAAATTGTTTATGCGTCTTTTTGGCTCCAACTTCGTTGGGTTTTTCACAATAATTGGTTTCACTGTTGCTGCTCCAAAGGAATTCTTTCGGAACAAAATCCGCCTAGTTTCGCCCAAAAATTCACTATAAACAAAAATTTGATATAAATTTAAATAAGCTCTTAGAAATTTGGTTAAAAGATTCAAATATAAATTTGTTCTATTTTTTATACTCTGCCTGAGTGTAAAAGGATTTGCAAACCATATTATTGGAGGCGAAATGTTCTACGATTATTTAGGCTCAGGTAATTATAAAATTACTTTGAAAGTATATCGAGATGCCACTCAGTTTGCAAATTTTGATGGTACTGCCGGTTCTCCAATCGCTTATTTGAATATTTTCGATAACACAGGTTCTCTCGTTCAACAGGTTGATTTAGGGGCGCCGGTTGTTTCTCATGTTCCAATAAGTTTGGGTCCTTGTGTCACGCCCCCAAACATACTTGTAGATGAAGGAGTTTATACAATAACACTTAATTTACCTACAAAAGCAGGAGGTTACACGCTTGTTTACCAAAGATGCTGTAGAAATGCAGGAGTAGCAAATTTGTCAAATAGTGTCGGGCAGGGCGCATCATATACTGCTTTTATTCCTGGTCCCGAATTAGCCCCAGTTAATAGTTCGCCACGATTTACTAATTTTCCTCCAATATGTATTTGCAATAATCTTGCTTTAAATTTCAATCATTCAGCAACCGACGCTGATGGTGATTCATTAGTTTATTCATTTTGTTCACCCTTTACCGGTTTAGATGGTTGTTGCCCTAGCCTAGGCTCTACACCACCACCGCAGCCCGTAACTGCTTGTCAAACACCTCCGCCATCTTGCCCAACCATACCACCACCACCACCTTATGCTCCTGTTGTTTTCGTGCCGCCTTTTAGTAGCAATTATCCAGTTGCTTCAAATCCATCTTTAACAATTAATTCAATTACCGGTCTTTTGCAGGGTCTACCTAATTTATTAGGACTTTATGTAGTTGGTGTTTGTGTTGAGGAATATCGCAATGGAATTTTATTGAGTAAACATTATCGTGATTTTCAATTTAATGTTGAACCTTGTGTTGTTACTGTGGTTGCTGCTGTTGCCAGTCAGACCCAGGTTTGCCAGGGCTTAACAATAAATTTTAAAAATCAAAGTATTGATAATTCTGTTACACCAAAATATCATTGGGATTTTGGAGATACTACTATAATCTCCGATACATCAAATATTTTTAACCCTACATATACCTATCAAGATACTGGTATATATAACTTAACGTTAATTGTAAACCCGGGTGAGCTTTGTACGGATACTCTTAAGAAAAAGGTTTATGTTTATCCTCCACTGAGTATAAATTTTAGCAACCACCAAGTGTATTGTGTAAAATCAAACTCAGTTAATTTTAATGCGGTTGGAATATATTTACCTATATGTAAATTTTCTTGGGATTTTACATCTATGGCAAGTCCCAATACTTCAACACTTCAAAATCCAACTAATATACATTTTACGCAGGCAGGTCTTTTCTTTATTAAATTAATAGGTCATCAGTATGCTTGCGTTGATACATTTATTGATTCCATAAGAGTTTTGGGCAGACCAACAGCCAAAATAAATAATTTCCCAACCAGATTATGCGATCCCGGAACTGTATCTTTTAGTAATGGCAGCATAAGCGAATATCCTTCAGGTTATGTTTGGACAACAAGTGATGGCGCATCTTATTCAAGCTACGAACCAACTCATGTTTTTACACCAGATGGCGTTTATGGTGCAACTCTCACATTAATTCGCAATGCACCTTGTCCTGATACAAGCTTAGCTAGTATTAATACTATTACCATAAATCCAACACCTCATCCTAATTTTATATTTACACCAAGTGTAACAACTATTTTTGATCCGGAAATACTTTTTGTAGACAGCTCAAGTTCTGATGTTGTGAGTTGGCGTTATGATTTTGGAGACGGTGGTTATTCTACATTTGTGAATGATAAACACACTTATCAAGCACCGGGTACTTATGGTTTAAATGAAACTGTAACAAATGGATTTGGTTGCGTTAATCACATTACAAAAGAAATTACAATTCTTCCTGAATTTCGTTTTTGGATTCCCAATACTTTTACGCCGGATGATAATGGTTTAAATGATGTGTTTATGCCGGTTGCTATTGGTGTTACAGATTTTAAATTTTATATTTTTGATCGTTGGGGACAAAAGATTTTTACAAGCACAGATACAAGTAAAGGGTGGGATGGTAAATTTAATGGAAAACTATGTAAGCAAGATATTTATGCGTGGAAGATTACTTACACAAATGATGTAACAAAGAAACCCGAAATACAAAGTGGGCACATAACTCTGCTATCTAATATGGATGGTTTTTGATCGACGTGATAGAACTCAGATGGCGCAGATTTAATAAGATTAAGCATGATTTTTATATTAAAATCATATCAATCTTTGTTCCTTTTTTACAAAGCAAAGCATTCCTTTATCATATTTTATCTCACAAATCCGTGTCATCCGCGTTCCATTTTTTTAAACGAAGCGCTTTTTATCTACTCTTGCTTCTCATCAAAGCATAGCGTCCTTAATCATTTTTAATCATAAAAATCTGCGTCATCCGCGTTCCATTTTTAACAAGCGAAGCGCATCATTCCCCATTCTATCCTTCTTAACATGTTAAAATCGATTTTCCATTTGAAAATGGCCTAATCTCATCGTTTTTTTCCTTAATTTAGATAGCAGAATTTTGTTTAAACACGTCAAACATTATTTTATTTTTCTATTTGTTTTTGTAACCATTACAAATAGCTATTCAACTCATATTGTTGGAGGAGAAATCTATTACGATAATTTAGGAGGAAATCAATACCGTATTACACTCAAATTATATAGAGATTGTTTGAACGGGCAACCAAATTTTGGTGGATTAGGAGATGGTGAAGCCGTTTTGAACGTTACCAATTATGCAGGTGAACAAGTAAATCAATTTATTTTAGGCGTACCTATTGTAACAAAAGTTACTGCTACCACAAACAATCCATGCTTGAAAGCTCCGAATGGAATTTGTGTGCAAGAAGGTGTGTACACAAAAACAATTACGTTACCACCTTTAGCCGGTGGTTATTTTTTAATTTTTGAAACCTGTTGCAGAACTAATAGTTTATTAAACCTCATTAATCCTGGTGGACAAGGCTCAAGGTACAAAGCATATATTCCTGGACCAGAAAATGTTCTTGTAAATAATTCTCCGCGATTTAATTCTTATCCTTCACTTTATATTTGTAACGGACAACAAATTAATTTCAGTCATACAGCTTTCGATCCTGACGGTGATTCGTTGGTTTATTCTTTGATTCCATCTTATAATGATAGTTGGGGTTCCGATTCACTTGTTGATTATAAAGGACCATTCAGCGGCACTTATCCTTTATCAGCTAGTCCTGCATTAAGTATTAATAGTGCTAATGGAACCATTCATGGTGTGCCAAATTTATTAGGTCAATGGGTTGTTTGCATTGCTGTGAAAGAATATCGGAACGGAAAATTATTGAGTACACACTATCGTGATTTTCAATTCAACGTTATATCTTGTCAATTAACCCTTGAAGCCGGGATGGCTGGACAAACAAAAAAATGTGATGGCGTAAATACAGTCACTTTTACAAATCAAAGTTACAGTAATTTCGGCATGACTTATTTATGGAACTTCGGAGTTACTAATTCGGGAACCGATACATCGTCATTACAAAATCCAATTTATACATATCAGGATACCGGAAAATATATTGTGACATTAGTTGTAAATCCGGGTTTACCATGTGCAGATAGTATAAAGAAAACATTTTATATTTATCCAAAGTTTGATGTTCAGTTTAACGTCCCTCCAAATCCACAATGTTTTAAAACGAATACTTTAAATTTTAGTGTTACTGGTGCTTACGATCCTAATCACGCCATATTTAATTCCAGCTTTGGCTCTGGCGCTTTACCAAGTACATCAAGCTTAACAAATAATGCAATTGTTTACAATGCTCCTGGTACTTATTCAATTAAAATGCATGGTAAACAATATGCCTGCAGCGATTCATTAATTGATAGTTTAAAAATTATAGCACGACCAATTTCAAAAATAAATAACTTTCCGGTTTCCTTGTGTGACCCTGCCACTGTTGCATTTAGCAATGGAAGTTATAGTGATTATTTGGTGAATTATATTTGGCAAATAAGCAATGGTACTCGCTATTATACTTACGAACCAACACATATTTTTACACCGGCAGGAAATTATTCGGTAAACTTAACTGTTCTAAGATCGGGTGCTTGTCCGGATACGGTTGTTTCACCGGCATACAACTTAACTGTATTCCCAAGTCCGGTGGCTGATTTTATTTTTAGTCCAACTACTACAACTATTTTTGATCCGGAAATTACTTTTGTAAGTTATGCAACAGGAAATATTACAACCATACATTATGATTTTGGAGACGGTTATGGTTCTGATTTTATGAATGAAAAACATACGTATCAGGCGCCGGGTAATTATATGGTTTACCAAACTGTTACAAATAATTTTGATTGTAAAAATATGAAAGGCGAAGAAGTAATTATACTTCCTGAATTTCGTTTTTGGGTGCCCAATGCATTTACACCAGGAGGCGATGGATTGAATGATATTTTTATTCCGGTAGCAATTGGAATAAAAGATTACAAAATGGAATTATTTGATAGAGGTGGCCAGCGATTATTTACAACATATGAAATTGATAAAGGTTGGAACGGGAAATTCAACGGCAAACCTTGTAAGCAAGACGTTTACATTTGGAAAGCAAATTATACGAATGAGGTAACCGGTAAGTACACAACCGAAACCGGACACGTGACGCTGTTTAATCAGGAGTGATGACCAATGGAAAATTAAGAGTAGAAAAAAACTCTTCTAACTCACACCCTTCAATAAGCCTGCAATAATATCTTTTGTTTCAGAAGTTGTTTTTAAATCTTTTTCTAAAGCTGAAGTGTCTTTATTTTCTTTTTTAGCAGCATCAACTTTCGCCTTCATATCGCTTTCTTTTTTTGTCCAAACTGTTACTAAATCTTTTAAACCTTTTACAGCTCCACCTTTTGTAAATTTTCCTCCTTCAAGTGCGAGTGCATCAAAATCTCTTGCGGCTGTAATAGCCGCTGCATATGTTTCGCAGCGTTTTGCAAATTTGATATAATTCCCCATAAATGAAATCATTTCAAAGCCACCAAAATTTTTCATATTGCCGGTGAAGAATGCAATATGCTCGTCAGTTCCATTTGCAGCGTACAAACTTGATAACGTAAACAGAATAGATTTACCGGCTTCTTTCTCAAATTGCTTTGCTTTTACAATTGCATCTTTAGGATCTTTTTTTACAAAATACGATAATGCTTCTTTATCAATTGCGTAAGAAGGTTCTTGTAATGCTTTTTCGTTTAATCCAGTTAACTCCGGTGCAGTTTCATAAAATTTATTTAAAAATTCTAATGCCTGCGCACGTGTTGTTGTTTTCGCATCCTTCTCATAAATTTTAATCATCAAAGGTTTTAAATCCGCTTCTTTATCTTTTGCGGCTCCATATAAATCAAAAATTGCATTTTCTCTTATACGATAAAATTTATCATTCTCTGCTGCCCACTTAATTGTGGTGTATGCATTTTCATTCTTAATTTCTTTAGTTAATTCTTTTAGAGCTTCTTGTCTATCGCTATACAGTGGTGCGTTCTTATATTGAAATACATATTCATCAACCGATTTTTTGTATGTTATTTCAGCTAATAATTGTCGCTCTGCATCAAAGTTTACTAATTGTGGTTTACCGGTTGTTTTAAATTTAAATGTTTGCTTTGCTTCTGTGATATTTATGTGGTGACGAGTAGCTTTTCCATTTTCATAAACATCAACTTCTAAAGGCAATTCATATAACGGTACATTTTTAAAATTTTGTTTTTGCTCTACAGTAAACTCCACTGTGTTTTCAGTTGCATTAAAATTATTTGTGATTTCAATTACTGGATGCCCTTTTGCTAAAAACCATTGATTAAAAAACCAATTCATGTCTTTACCTGTTACTTCTTCAAACGCTAAACGTAAATCATGAATCTCAGCCGATTTAAATTTTCTGTTCTCTAAATATTTTTTCAATGAAGCAAAAAAAGCATCGTCGCCAACCGCTTTACGCAACATATGTAATACCTGACCGCCTTTGTTATAGCTAAAATTATCAAACATATCTTCTCTGTTCTCATAATTAAAGCGAACTAAATTAACTTGCTTGCTCGTACCAATATAACCGGCACGACTCTGTGCATGATGTTGATCAGCTGCATCTCTCCCAAATTTATATTCTTGCCATAAATATTCTCCGTATGTCGCAAAACTTTCGTTCAATGGTAAATTACTCCAGCTTTCAGTAGTTGCCAAATCACCAAACCATTGATGAAATAATTCGTGAGAAATTACATCTTCGCCTTTGTTACCATCTAAAATTTCTCTTGTAGTGGAGTACACAACAAAATCGCCATGCAATGTTGCACTTGTGTTTTCCATTGCACCGCTCACATAATCTCTTACAACAATTTGTGCATACTTAGGCCAGGCGTAAGGCACTCCCAATTTGTTTGAATAAAACTCGATCATCTCTTTCGTGTTCCCGAAAATGCTTTTTGCATGTACGTAATAATCGGCTTCTACATAATAACTGATTTCTTTTCCATTCCAGGGCTCATCAATAAACTTTTTAAATTCTCCAACCGCCATCATAGCTAAATAAGGTGCATGAGGCAAATCTAATTTCCAATGATCGGTACGTGTACCATCTGCATTTTTTTTAGAATCAACTAATAGCCCATTTGATAAAGTTGTAAAACGATCTAAAACCGTCATGTAAATTTCTTGCGTTTCTTTTTGGTTCGGACTATCAATTGTAGGATACCAGGCAGAGTTTGATTGCGTTTCACCTTGAGTCCATATTTGCGGCATTTTATTTGGATTTAAACTTTTTGGATTAATAAAATATAAACCTTTATCGCCACTAATTGCATTGCTTCCTCCTTGTTTTAATTCATCCGGTTTCGCAACGTATTCAACTATAACAATAAAATTTTCGTTGGCTTTAAATTCTCTTCCCAAATTTATTTTGATAGAATCATTTTCATATTGGTAACCAGATGTTGGCTCTATTTCCTTATTGGTTTTTGTATCGAATACTTTAACCGATTTAATATCCATTCCTCTGGCATCCAAATAACACATTTTAGTTGGATAGAAATGGGGCTTTAAAGTAATAGTTGCTTTTCCATTTAAACGAGAATAAGTCCAATCGAAACTTACTTCCAATTTTGTATTGATCAAATCGCAGATCATTGTGTTAGATGCGCGATAAATCTCTTTTTTTGGAGGTGTGTTTGTTTCTGATTTAGCCGAATCAATACGTACAACTTCACTTGGTGGAGCTGCATTAGGCGGCGTAGGTTTTTTTTGCGCTTTACAAGAAAAAACAATTACACTAATTAAAACAAATTTCGAAATGTTAAAACGATTCATTTGATTGATTTTAGGCCACAAAAATGGAATTAATTTGTTGGAAACCAAAATAATATAGCCTAAAATACGCTATTGGTTCAAAAACAGGATAAACAGTAAATATTTACTACGGAAATTATCCTTAAAACACAAAATACCCAGCCACCAAGGAAACAAATAGCCACGAAGGCACAAAGTTTTTAAAAATTGTAGAAAGACTTTTGTGCCTTCGTGTCTTTGTGCCTTCGTGCTAAAGAAAGAGCGTAGCATATTTGTGGCAAAAAATAAATTAAATAGATTTTTGGTTTTTGATCACATAACGTGAAACGAAAATACTTATTTCATAAAGTAAGTACATAGGAACTGCAACTACCATTTGAGAAGTAACATCCGGACTAGGTGTAATTATTGCTGCCGCAATTAAAATAACAATAACCGCATGCTTACGATATTTACGCATAAACTCTGGCGTGATCAATGTAAGCTTCGTTAAGAAATAAACTAATACAGGCATTTCAAAAATAATTCCTGAGACTAATGTCATGGTTGAAATCAAAGAAATATAATCATCAAACGTATTATTAGTTTGCACAATCCCACTCGATGAAACCTGATAACCGATCAAGAAATTATAACTCATCGGAAACAATAAAAAATAACCAAAACAAATTCCAATCAAAAATAATATAGAAGCAATAACGATGAAAACTTTAACCGGACCAAGTTCTTTATCTTTTAAAGCGGGACGAATAAACTTCCATAACTCCCATAAAACAACAGGGAAACCGAGAATTAATCCAACCAAAAAAGAAATCCACATATGATTAAAAAACTGTTCAGATGCGCCTAATGTTTGAAGATGCGGCGTTTTAACCGTAATACACATTACATCACCGGCTCCCATTTTATGTCCGAGCGAACACAAAGCTTTATACGAAATAAAATCTTGTTGAAGTGGTCCGAAAATAACTGTATCAAAAACAAAATCGTTTAAACAAAAAGCAGCAATGGCAAAAATCATAATCACAGCTGCGCTTCTTACCAAATGCCAACGCAACGCTTCTAAATGCTGGAGAAAAGACATCTCTTGCGCTTGACCCGCTTCACTTTTATCTGATTGAAATAATGCCATTTATATCGGCACAAAGGTATAATTTAACGTGGCTTTATCAAACTAAAACTAGAAGGAAAATAAATGTGTGATATGTATTCGATTAATTTGTCACTTCGAGCGGAGTCGAGAAGACCAAAATGTTTTATATATAAAATAATTTAATGAGAGTTACCTTCTCTCGACTGAGTTTATCGTGAGCTTGACGAACGGCTCGAGATGACATTTTTCAACAATTCCATTCTTTGTTACCGGTTTTATCTACCGATAATAAAATTACCAGCTGCCACCAGAACCGCCGCCACCAAAGCTACCACCACCAAAACCGCCGAAGCCACCACCGGAAGAACTTCCACCGCCACCGAAACCACCAAAACCGCCGCCAAAAAATGGACCACCACTAAATCCTCTTCGTCCATAATTTCCACCACCGCCTCTTCTCGCAAATAAAAAAATCAAAATAATAATAACAATAATTAAAATTGACCAAGGATTATCTTTCAAATTTCTTTTCCTTTTTACTTCAACATTGTATTCACCTTTCGCCGCTTTCTCGAGAGCACTAATAGCAGCCGACATCGCTTCATAATTTTGTCCGTTTTTTAAATACGGCATCATTTCGTTATCACGAATAGACGCAGTTGCTAAATCAGTAATGGCACCTTCTAATCCATAACCAACTGCAATAAATAATTTACGTTCACCTTGACCACCGGTTGGTTTAATTAAAATAACTATACCATTATTAAATTGTTTGCTACCAACAGCCCATTTATTTCCAATATCAAAAGCAAATTGAGAAGCATCTTGTCCTTTAAGATCATCTACAACAACAATACAAATTTGATTAGATGTTTGATGATAAAAATCTTCCAGCTGTAATTCTAATTGTGCCGCTGAAGAGCCATCAATAAAGCTACTCCCGGCAGTTAAGTCATTATATAATTTTGGTGGATTTGGTCTTTCCGGAATTTGAGAAAATGAATTCAATGAAAACAGGATGGATAAAAATAATATGAGTGCTTTTGTTTTCAATGATCTTAATATGAGATATCGTTCTTTAATTCATTTTTATCATTGCCATTATAAGGAAAATATTTTTTGAGTTGGTCGCCACACATGAGAATGCATTTTTCTAGACCTTCAATGATGTGATCATTTTTAAAATGTTGAATTGCAGTTTCTTTAATCTCATCCCAAAAATTTTCAGGAACATTTTTATGAATTCCTTCATCTCCCCAAACGGCAAACTTTTTTTCCTTTAAGTTTACATAAAATAAAATGCCATTCCGGAGTTCGGTTTGATGCATTTTGAGTTTGGCAAAAATAGTTTTTGCTTTCTCAATAGGAATTTCAACTTTTGAAGAGTCGAAGTGAACACGAATTTCACCTGAAGTTTGCAGTTCAGCTTTTTGAATTGCTTCTATTAAAAGCTTTTCCTGCTCCTTTGTTAAGACCTTCTTTTTTAATAACATGATTATAACTCAACCTTAGGAGCCTTTTCGGCACCGGCATCAGACTTAAAATAAACTGCGTCTTTATATCCCCAAGCAAATAAACTTGCCGGAATTTTTTTGATGGCTGCGTTGAAATCTTTAACAACATTATTATAGGTCATACGTTCAACAGCAATTCTATTTTCGCAACCTTCTAATTCAACTCTTAGATCACCAAAGGCCTGATTAGTTTTTAAGTCGGGATAATTTTCACTCACCGCTAATAAACGAGATAGTGAAGAGGAAAGTTCACCTTGCACTTTTTTGAATTGCTCCATATTACCTTCATTTATATTGGTAGGATCAATTGTAACTTGCGTAGCTTTTGCACGTGCAGAAATTACTGCTTCTAAAGTGCCTTTTTCAAAATTAGCTTGCCCTTTTACTGTTGCTACTATATTAGGAATTAAATCGGAACGACGTTGATATTGACTTTCGATTTGTTGCCATTGCGATTTAACTGTTTCGTTAAGATCAACGAATGCATTACGTTTGTTGCATCCATACATTAAGAAGAATGCTAAAAAAAGTCCAATTGCTCCAAGTGTTATTGCTCTTTTCATTTTAATAAATTTTAAACAAAATTACTAAATAATTAAAAGCGCTGTTAACAATTCTTGTTAACATTAGTAAGTAGATAGCTAAGAAATAGGAAGACAGGGGATTACGCAACCCTTAATCCGATAACACACACATCGTCAACTTGCTCTAAATTGCCTTTCCACGACTCAAAGTTATTGCCTAAAGATTCGGTTTGACTTTCGAAAGTTTGAGATGAGATTGTCACTAAAAATTCGTGCAGTTTTTTATACATTAATTTTTTTCCTTTTGGTCCGCCAAACTGATCAGCATATCCATCAGTAAATAAATAAAGTGTGTCATTCTTTTTCAAATCAATTGTATGTAATTTGAAATCTTCTTTTCTTTCGCCATAACCAACAGGCATTCTATCTGAAGTTAATTCAACTAATTTATTTTCTGTAATAATAACTGGACGATTATTAGCGGCAGAGTATGTAATTTCTTTTGTGTCTTGATTCATGCATAATAAAACACCATCAAAACCATCTTTTTGTCCTTCTTTACTAATATTATCAATTAATTTTTGACGGACGTAATTAAACACTTCATTTGGTTTCAGAATATTTTTTTCACCAATAGCTTCATTCAAAAAAGAAATACTTAATAAGCTCATAAATGCTCCGGGAACACCATGACCAGTACTATCGCAAACAGCCAAATAAAATAAATTATTCTTTTTATATGCCCAATAAAAATCGCCACTCACAATATCTTTGGGTTTGAAGTAAACAAAATTCTTTGAAACGTGACTATCAATAAATTCTTTATGGGCTAAAATTGTTGTCTGAATTCGCTTAGCATACATAATACTATCTAAGATCTCTTTCCGACTTTGTTCAACCAATTCTTTTTGCTGTTGAAGGATTACGTTCATCCGCTTTTGCTTTTTCAAATTTTTGAAAGATATATACGTGAATACGAAAACCAAAAGAAGAATACCTGCAATAAAATAAAACATAATACGCTGAGTTTGCAGCGATTTTTTAGAGATCATTTTATCTTGCTGTAATAATTTATTTTCTTTTTCCTTAGCGTCAGAATCATATTTAGCCTGCAATTCAAATAACTTATTTCGACTCTCACCATTATAAATTGAGTCCTTTAAGGAATTATATTTTTTATAATAAGCTAAAGCTTGTTCGGAATTTCCTTTCTTTTCAAAGAGACGGAAAATCTGTAAACAAACTTCTTTCTGATTATCAATTGCTTTATCTTCTTCTGATATTTGCAGACTTTTAAAATAATAATTCAGAGCTGAATTTAATTTTTCTTTACTGAAATCGATATTTCCCAAAGTTTGATACGTTAAACACTGGCCATAACGAGAATTATATTTTTCCATGATTGGCAAAGCCAATTTCGCATAATACAAGGCTGAGTCAAGTTCTTTATTATCATTGTATGCTTCAGCAATGATTGCATATACAAAAGCTGACTGATAATCTTTATTTGCATTTTCAAAAATCATTTTTGCATACATTAGCTCTTTGATAGCTTCATTGTATTTAGATTGCTTCATGTAAATATTGGCTATACCAACCGCAGCAGTTGCTTTGCCCAATTTACTATTAACCATTTCTGCTTGTTGATATGAAAGCTGATAGAATTCTAAGGCTTTTTCATTGTTATTAAGGCCTAAATAAGTGTTTCCAATTAAATCGCTAACCGTTGAAGCTTTTTTGAAATCTTTTAATTGTTCATATATTTTTGATGCCGGAATAAGTGCTTCCAAGGCAAAACCATAAGTACCTTTAGAATTATGATATTCACCCAAGCCACATAATGCAATGGCTTCACCGCGTTTAAAATTTATTTTTTTTGCGAGTTCCAGGTTTTTTTGACCATATTCCTGAACTTCATTTGGATTTGTTGCCTGTAAATACTTTACTAATTCAGAATAATAATAAACTTTTTGGGTGTCAACCTTACAATTGTTAATTAAAGTAAGTAAAGAATCTTTTGTTCTATCCGATTGAGAGAATAGAATAAAGTTGCAAAAAACAAGAACAAGTATGAGTTTTAGTTTAGACAATACCAAACAAAATTAGAATTTTAATCCGATAATACAAACATCATCAATTTGCTCTAAATTCCCTTTCCAATCATCAAAATTTTTACCGAAAAGTTCAGCTTGTTTTGTAAGCGCGAGACCACTTACAGAGTATATGAATTCATTTAATTTTTTATACATAAATTTTTTACCTCTTGGGCCACCAAATTGATCGGCATAACCATCAGTAAATAAATACAATTTGTCTCCTTTTTTAACATCTATCTTTTTAAGAGAGAATTTATCTTCTCTTTCACCATGACCAACAGGCATACGATCAGAATCTAATTCAATTAGTCTTTCATTTGTAACAAGTATTGGAGAATTAAAAGCTGATGAATAAGTGACTTCGTTTGTTGTTTTATTAATACATAAAAGTGTTCCGTCGAATCCATCTTTTTGACCTTCTTTACTGATATTGGTAATTAATTTTTGACGAACATAATTAAATACATCATTCGGTGTAATTAGATTTTTTTCATTGATTGCTTCGTTTAAAAAAGAAATATTTAATAAACTCATAAATGCGCCCGGAACTCCATGTCCTGTACTATCACAAACGGCAAGATAAACCATTTCCTGATTCTCTAATACCCCTTTTTCATTTACAACTGAAACCATTTTTTTTGTAGCCCAATAAAAATCCCCGCTAACAATATCTTTTGGTTTAAAATAAACAAAACTCTCTTTAAATGTATCGTTGAATAAGTTTGTTTCAGTCATTAAGGCCAACTGAATTTTTTTCGCGTATTGAATACTATCTGTTATATCTTTATTTTTCTCTTCGATGATTGCTTTTTGGCGGAACACTTCTTCTGTTCTAACTTTAACCTTTTCTTCTAGATTTTCGTAGAGCGCGGCATTGTCTAATCCAATGGCAACAGAGTTTGCAAGATTCCGAAGAATATTTAATTGGTATTCAGAATAAGCGCCTTTTGAAAAACTCTGCATGGTTATAACACCAATCTTTTTCTCCTTTGAGAACAATGGTATGTATATAATTGACAAAGGAGATTCGCCTGCAATGGGAGCACCTAAATCTTTAATATATTTATTGTATTCAGTGTAGAGGTCATCGATCAAAATTTCTTCTTCATTTTCAAAACACCAAACTGCAAAACGATTTTTATCTTTTAAGAAAAATTCGAAGAAAGGCATTTTCTCTGAACGTTCAATAAAGCCGGGAAACTGAAGGCTTTGTGTTTTTTCATTATACAAACCAATCCCAAAACATTCTGCACTCATTAAATTATTAATATTCTCATACGCCATAGAAACAATAGTTTCTACAGATAAAGATGAAGTGATTACTTTAGAGATCTGAGCGATCAATTTAGTATCGTTGAAATTCTTTTCAAGTTGCTCTTTTTGTTGTGTTACTTCTTTCGTTCGTTCAATTACACGGTGTTCCATATTCTGATACAGAGAAGCATTATCAATTGCTATTGCAACATATACAGCAAGATTTTTTAATATTTGTACATGGTAATCGGTATAAGTATTTCGTTTAAAGCTTTGAACAGTGATTACTCCAACCGGTTTTTCTTTAAGTAAAAGAGGAAGATAAATTATTGATTCAACACTTTGTCCTTTTAATGGCGGAACATAATTAGTTATATAATGTTTAATGTCTTTTAGATAATTATTTATGAGAATCTCTCTGTTATCATAAAAACAAACATTTGTTAAACGGTTCACATCTGCTTTTTCATAAACAATATTTTCAAATTTTTCGTCACCCTCAATGTATACCGGAAAAATTATTTGTTCTTTATCTTTATTGAACACACCTATTCCGAAACCTGTAGCGTCCATCAAATTATTTACATTCGAATAAACTTTCTCAATAATTTCTGCTACGGATAAGGTTGATGTAATATCCTTTCCAATTTGACTTAACAAACGCGTATTCTCATTTGCCTTCTCAATTTCTTCTTTTTGCTTTACAACTTCTTTGGTACGTTCGTTCACCTTTTCTTCCATTGTTTGATAAAGCGACGCATTATCTAATGCGATACCAACCGAAACAGCAATTCCTTTGAGGATATTATATTGATATTCGGAATATACATTTTTATCAAAACTTTGAACGGTAATTACACCAATTAATTTTTCTTTCGCATAAATAGGTAAGTAAATAATAGATGCTGAATCTTTCCCGGAAACAGGCACTTGAATGCCTTTAATATAATTTACATATTCAACAGTATAATCATTGATAAGAATATCTTTTTTTCCCACGAAACATTGCGAAGCTAATCTGTTAGGATCAGAAACAGAATAACCAAAGTCTTCCATCAACTGATCGTTCTCAACAAATCCTTTAAATTCAAGTTCATTGTTTTGCGGGTTATAAATTCCGATTCCAAAACAATCGGCTTTAATAATTTTATTTACGTTTTGATATACTTTAGAAATAATTTTTTCAACCGAAAGTGATGAACTAATATCCTCTGCAATTTGACCAAGCAAACGTGTATTTTCATAGGCAACCTGAATCTCTTCGGTACGTTCGCGAACACGATCTTCCAAATTATTATAAAGTGAAGCGTTATCAATTGCAATTGCAACATATACCGATAAACTTTTTAAGATCTGCAAATGATATTCTTTATATGCATTTGCTTTAAAACTTTGTACTGTAATTACACCAATTTTTTTCTCGTTTTGTGTAATTGGAACATAAATAATTGATTCGGGGTTATCTCCTTCTTTTGCCTGATAATCCTGAACTTTATTACTCTTCACAAACTCTTCACTAAAATGATTAATTATGTAATCATTTTGCGTGGTGTAACACCAAACCGCAGGCCTGTCAATATCCTTGAGACTATAAGTATAAGCCATCAGGCTTTTCTTTTTTTCTATTGTTGATGGAAAAACAATCTCGTTTGATTTTTCGCGATAAATTCCAATTCCAAAACAAGTTGCATCCATCAACGTATTTAAATTTGTATAAACCTTATTGATAATCTCCTGAATAGAAAATGTTGTTGAAATATCTTTTCCGATCTGACTTAAAATACGAGTGTTCTCATATGTTTTTTCAATCTCCTCTTTTTGTAAAACAACTTCGGCTGTACGTTGATTTACTTTATCTTCCATGGTTTCGTAAAGAGCTGCATTGTCAAAAGCAATAGCTGTATAGGATGCCAGGTTTTTTAAAATATCTAAATGATATGCTGTATATGCATTCTTTTTAAAACACTGAACAGTTATAGCACCTAATACTCTTTCGCCAATAAGCATCGGGCATAATAAAAGTGAATCCGGTATTTCACCTACAATCACTTTGGAATTTTTACTATAAGTCTTTGCTTCGTTTCTATAATCATTTATTAAAATCTCTTTTTTGTTTTTTATTACCCAACCGGTAAGACTACCGTCGGGATCAGCCGGCACACTAAATACTTCATAATCCCGAACACCTTTTTCGATTTCAAATTTATATTCTACTGTATCACTTTCAGGATGATAAATACGCACACTGAAAACTTCGGCATGCATTAATCTATTAATGTATTTATGTAGTCTTTCAAAAATATCTTCAAAATTTAAAGTAGAAGTAATCTCCTGACCAATTTCACTCAGTAAACGATTGTTTTGATATGCTGTATTAATTTCATCCGTACGTTCTTTTACTCTTTCTTCCAAACCATTATATAAGCCTGCATTATCTATAGCAATTGCAACATAAACCGCTAAGTTCCTTAACATTTCTACATCGTAATAACCATAAGCATTTTTATTAAAACTTTGTACGGTAATTACTCCCAATACTTTCTCTTTTAAAATAAGTGGTAAATAAATAATGGATTCAACTACTTTTCCTTGCAATGGTGGTTGAACGTAACCAACGTATTTTGCAATCTCATTTTTAAAATCATTAATAACGATATCACTTTTATTATTGAAACAAATACTTGCCAATTTATCCGGTTCATCAGCACTATAGCCAACATCATCAAACTTATCATCACCTTCTATATACAAAGGAAATTCAATTCGATGCGTTTCCTTTTTGTAAACACCAATACCAAATCCTGCCGCATCCATCAAATTATTTACATTAGCATAAACATTTTGTACGATGTCCTTAAGAGAAAGGATTGACGTAATATCATTTCCTATTTTACTTAATAATTTTGTGTTCTGATATGTTTTTTCAACCTCTTCTTTTTTCTGAACTAATTCTAAAGTTCGCTCATTCACTTTTTCTTCCATCACCTCAAACTGGTTCGCATTTTCGAGTGCGATGGCAGTATAAGTTGCGAGTGTTTTAATGATATCGAGATGATAATCGGTATAAGCATTTCGCATGAAACTTTGTACAGAAATACAACCTAAAACTTTTTCTCCAATTAAAATCGGATAGAAAATTAAAGAGTGCGGCATATCGCCAGTTACTACACGAATGCGTTGCGTATACTTTTGATATTCCTTTTCATTATCATTAATAAATATTTCTTTGCGATTTAATACACACCAAACAGAATAGTTATCGATATCTGACATTGGAACTTCCATCACTTCATTCCGCTTTCCTTTTTCTATTCCATATTTATATTCGATTACGTTCTTTTTTGGATTATACAAACGCACACCAAAAAAACCTGCATCCATTAATCCGGATACGTATGAATTAAGTTTAGCAAAAATTTCTTCGAAGTTCAATGAAGATGTAATTTGTTGACCTAACTCACTCAACAATTTACTGTTTTGGTATGCCGTCTTTATTTCTTCTGTTCTTTCAACAACACGCTCTTCTAAATTGGCATATAAATTTGCATTTTCTAAAGCGATAGCAACATATACCGCCAAATTTTTTACGATTTGTAAATGGTAATTTGTGTAAGCGTTTGCACTAAAACTTTGAACAGTTAAAACACCTAGTTTTTTATTTTTATGCGTTACAGGTACGTAAATAATAGATTCAGTATTTTCACCGGCAACAGGTTTTTGTTTAATCGTACCAGCTTTTATCAGTTCGTCGCTGAAATTATTTGCCCAATAATCTATTTGTGATTCAAAACATTTAACAGCCGGACGTTGTTTGTTTTCTAAAGTGTATGAATGCGGTGGTAATTTTCTTCCCTTTTCAATCGAAGCAGGAAATGTTAATCCATCATTTTCTAAATTATAAATACCAATACCAAATACCGATGCATCCATTAATGTATTGAGATTGGCATAAACTTTATCAATAATTTCGTCAACAGATAATGTAGATGTAATATCATTACCAATTGTTCCTAATAATTGTGTGTTATGATATGTTCTTTCAACTTCTTCTTTTTGTTTTACAACTTCCAAAGTTCTCTCTTTCACCTTTTCTTCCATCACTTCAAAAACATTCGCATTCTCTATCGCAATAGCCGTGTAAGTGGCTAAAGTTTTTAAAATGTCGAGGTGATAATCGGTATAAGCATATTTCAAAAAACTTTGAACGGTGATACAACCAAGTATTTTTTCTCCAATTACAATAGGGAAAAATATCATCGAGTGTGGCATGTCACCACTTACTACGCGAATTTGCGTAGTATATTTTGCGTATTCCGTTTCCAGATCATTAATAAATATTTCCTTTTTTCTTAGAATACATAATACCGAATAATTTTCCATATCAGTCATTGGAATTTCGATGACCTTTGTGCTTCTTACTCCTTTTTCGATACCGTATTTATATTCAATACTATTCTTTTTTGGATTATAGATCCGAACACCAAAAGATCCTGCATCCATTAAATTGGAGATACAATTGTAAAGCTTATCAAATATTTCTTCGAAATTAAGTGTGGTGGTAATTTGTTGACCCAGCTCACTTATACGTTTATTATTTTGGTACGCTTTTTCAACTTCCTCCTTTTTTGAAATAACCTCAACCGTTCTTTCTTCAATCTTTCTTTCCTGCTCTTGATATAAACTTGCGTTTTCTAAAGCAATTGCAGTATAGGATGCCAGGTTTCTGAGAATATTTACATGATATGGACTATATGCATTCGTATTAAAACTCTGAACGGTTATAACACCAACTGTTTTTCCTTTTACTGTAAGAGGTAAATAAATAATAGAGAGCGCTTTTTTTCCGAATGTAGGAATAAGAGACTTCGCAAAATATTTATCGATTTCATTATCAAAATCATTAATAATAATTTCTCTCGCTCCTTTAAAGCACATGATCGATAATTTTTCTTTATCGTCGATGTTGTAAACAATATTGTTGAATTTTTCTCCACCCTCAATAAATAAAGGGAAAATTATTTGTTGCGCTTCTTCATGAAACAATCCAATGCCAAAACCCGCCGCATCCATTAAACCATTTACTTGTCCATACACAGTTTCAACAATATCAGCAACATTTAATTGTGAAATGATCTTCTGACCAATCTCACTCATTAAAACCAAATTGTTAGAATAATTTTCTAATTCTTTTGTTCGTTCTTCTAATAAAGTTCGTTCTGTCTGCGATTGCAAAACTTTATTTTGCAGCTCAAAACTCTTTGAAAGTTGAGCGTTTTTGTGATTACGCACATCTTCTTTAGCTTGATAAAATATTTTATGATAATATAAAGCTTCATTTATATTATTTTCCTTTTCAAATAAATCTGCTAATTTCTCACTTGATTGATATATACCTTCTTTAGAGCCAACCTGAGTTGCAATTGAATAAGCTTCTTTTAAATACTTAATTGCATTTGGAATTTCTTTTTTCTGAATATACAAATTACCAATGTTGGTCAAAGTAGCAACTTCTCCAAATTTAAAGCCAATCTCTTTTCTTATGCTTAAACATTTATGAAAATACTCTAACGCTTTATCAAACTCTTTTAAAGCAGTGTAATTATTTCCTAAGCCATTTATCGCGTAAGCTTGATCTTGTAAACTCCCGATTTCTTTAGCATGAGTTAAACATTTATCATAATATTCTAAAGATTTACGATAATCTCCAAGACTTAAATAACTTTCTGCTATGCTATCCTGAACACTTATTAAACTTTCCTTTATTTCATTTTTCAAACAATATTTCTCACTTAGTAATAGTGATTCCAAAGCCTTATCGTATTGTTCAATTGCGCAATAAACAGCGCCTATTCCATTCAATGAACTGGCCATGCCCGGTTCATTTTTTATATCGGAATTAATATCAAAACTAGTTTTATAAAATTTTATAGCCGTATCATAATCTGATAAAAAATAAAAATTGGTGCCGAGATTTACATATACGGCAGCTTCATTTATTTTGTCTTTTAATATTTTAAAAAGGGCAATTGCTTCAAATGAATATTGAGCACCTTTTTCATTCTCAGATTTCCAAATATAGCAGGCTCCAATTGTTTTTTTTGCTAAAGCAATTCCGGCAGAGTAATTTAAGTCAATAGATTTTTGAAGTGCAAGATTTGCCAACTCCAATGCTTTTATATCATCTTTACGATTAATGCTCCAAGCCTCTTTATTGAGCTCATCAATTTCTGATAAAGAATTATTTGTGACTGTGCTTTGCATTTAACACAACAAGATAAGAATATTTTCTTTCATTTCTTAATTCTAAAACATTGTAACTCATTGGTTTTTAAAAGGTTGATTTGGTAATTTTCAAAACCCTTTTCTAACGAAATACAATTAGTCAACTTATAAAATTTGTTGGATCAAAAATAAAAGAGGCCGTCAAAACAGACAGCCTCTCAATAAAATATAATTAATGCTTTTTAATTTAAGCTTCAACCGCTTCGTTCATATATGCTTCAATTGGTGCACATGAACAAACTAAATTCCGATCGCCGAATGCATTATCAACTCTTGCAACACTTGGCCAAAATTTATTAGTCTTCACCCACTTCAAAGGATACACGGCCTTTTCGCGACCATATGGTTTATCGTAAGTATCAGAAATAATTAATTTCGCAGTATGTGGTGCATTTTTAATAACGTTATTTATTTTATCTGCTTTACCATCTACTATCTCTTGAATTTCTTTTCTGATGTTGATCATGGCTTCACAAAAACGATCAAGTTCTTCTTTGCATTCACTTTCTGTTGGCTCTATCATTAGTGTGTCATGAACCGGAAAAGAAACTGTAGGTGCGTGAAAGCCATAGTCCATCAAACGTTTCGCGATATCGCCAACTTCAACACCACTTATTGTTTTGAGATTATTACAATCTAAAATCATCTCATGGGCACAACGATCATTAGTACCGGTGTATAAAATTTTGTAATGATCTTTTAATATTTCTTTCATGTAGTTCGCATTCAAAATTGCAATTTCAGTAGCAGCTTTCACGCCATCACTACCCAACATTTTTACATAACCATAACTGATTAATAAAATTAAAGCGCTACCATAAGGCGCAGAACTTACTGCGTGGATTCCTTTTTCACTTCCGGTATTTACAATTGTATGAGAAGGTAAATAAGGAACTAGTTTTTCAACTACGCCAATTGGTCCCATGCCCGGACCACCACCCCCATGCGGAATTGCGAATGTTTTATGTAAATTTAAATGGCAAACATCTGCGCCAATATTTCCCGGTGACGTTAAACCAACTTGTGCATTCATATTTGCACCATCCATATAAACCAAGCCACCGTTATCGTGAATTATTTTTGTGATCTCAGTAATGCCTTCTTCGTAAACACCATGTGTACTTGGATACGTGATCATGATGCAACTCAATTTATCTTTATGTAATTCTGCCTTTGTTTTTAAATCAGCAATATCTACATTTCCTTTATCATCACATTTTACAATAATAATATTCATTCCAGCCATAGCAGCGCTCGCAGGATTTGTACCGTGGGCAGATTGCGGAATTAAAGCAACGTTGCGATGTGCACCGTTGTTTGCAATATGATATTGACGAATAACCATCAAGCCTGCGTATTCGCCTTGTGCGCCAGAATTTGGTTGGAAACTCATTTTTGCAAAACCGGTGATGTTACTTAAATCTTTATCTAAAGTTTGAATTAATTCTGCATAACCGGCTGCTTGATTCAATGGAACAAATGGATGAATGTTTGCAAATTCAGGCCATGTTAACGCTAACAATTCTGAAGCTGCATTTAGTTTCATTGTACAAGAACCTAATGAAATCATAGAGTGTACTAATGATAAATCTTTATTTTCTAAACGTTTGATATAACGCATCATTTCACTTTCGCTGTGATATGAATTGAAAGTTGGATGAGTAAGGAATTTCGAAGTACGATTGACGATTGACGAATGGATGAGTTTAGAAGTGTTAACTGAACTGATAGCTTTTGCACCAAATACAGAAAGAATATCGTTGATGTCTTCGATCTCAACTGTTTGATCTAATGAAATGGCGACATGTTTATCATCTACTTTACGGAAATTAATTTCTTTTGCTTCAGCTGCAGAAATTATTTTATTTGCGTCACATGCAACAACTATTGTATCAAAATATAATTTAGTGTTTACAGTTAAGCCTGCTTTTTTTAATTCTTCTGCAATTGTGTTTGTTGCATTGTGAACTCCTTGTGCAATTGCTTTAATTCCTTCTGAGCCATGATACACTGCATACATGCTCGCCATAATAGCCAACAATGCTTGTGCCGTACAAATATTTGATGTCGCTTTATCGCGTTTAATATGTTGCTCACGTGTTTGCAATGCCATACGCAATGCCTGGTTGCCTTCTGCATCCACACTCACTCCAATAATACGTCCAGGGATTAATCTTTTATAGTCTTCTTTGCAAGTAAAAAATGCAGCATGCGGACCACCGTAACCTAATGGAACTCCAAAACGTTGAGAGTTTCCATAAACTACATCTGCTCCCCACTCGCCAGGAGGAGTAAGTAATGCCAATGCTAAAAGGTCGGAGCCAACTGCAACTTGTATTTCTAGTGCTTTACATTTTTCAATGTATTTACTATAATCAACTGCTTCACCATTGATATCAGGATATTGAATAATAGAACCAAAAAAAGATGCATCTAAATTTGTTGTATTGATATCACCAATTACTACTTCTATTCCAACAGGATTAGAACGCGTTTTAATTACATCAATTACTTGCGGAAATAATGTATTACCTACAAATAATTTATTCGCATTTGCTTTTTGTTTTTCTCTACTTCTGTTATTATGAAACATAAAAACCGCTTCAGCAGCAGCAGTTGCTTCATCTAACAAACTCGCATTTGCAATTGGCATCGCTGTTAAATCCATTACCATTGTTTGAAAATTCAAGATGGCTTCTAAACGACCTTGTGAAATTTCCGCTTGATAAGGTGTATAAGCTGTGTACCAGCCCGGATTTTCTAAAACGTTACGTTGAATTACAGCCGGTAAAATATTATTGTAATAACCTAAACCAATATAACTACGAAATACTTTATTCTTTTTTCCCAACGCACGCAAATGTTTTTGGTATTGAAATTCACTTAATGCAGCACCAACTTTTAAGGGTTCTTTTAAACGGATATTTGCTGGAACAGTTTGATTAATTAATTCATCAATACTTGAAACACCAATTTTTTTAAGCATTTCTTTTACTTCGTGTTCACGCGGACCATTGTGGCGAGAAACAAATTTATCTGTAGTCATTCTGGAAAATTTAAAATTGAGGTACAAATATAAGGATTTTCAAGGGTTTTTGAAAGGAAAAACGGTTGAAAAGTGGTTGATAATTCGATGTTTTTGGATGATGTTATTTCTAAGATGATGCGTCACCCTGAGCGGAGTCGAAGGGTAGACATTAGATCCCAATTAGGCATTTTTTTCTGTCACTTTTTTCTTAGTCAAAAAAGTAACCAAAAAGACAAGACAAAACGATGCTTCCACGCGCTCTATAAATTTGTAAGACTCGTTTTTGAAATTAGCTAAAGCCCTTTCCAACTCGTCTAACAAATTTATATTCACCCGACTCACCCTCGCCGTTTTGCCCGGCCAGCGCACATTCGGCTCCGAAATAAAGATTGTGCTAAAATAAAGAAGTTGTTTCGATTTTATTACTAATCTTAAAGTTTATCTTTGGGGTATCACAATTTGTGATACCACCTTAGTTATCCTATCTGCCTGCCTTGTAACCAATTCGTTTTCGTGGCAATTCATCTTCCTTTTTTTGAGTTAACTCTTCAAGATATTGAAAAACTAATTCAATGTTTTTGGAATTATTTTCAGTTCGTTTCTCCAGTTTTTCAAAACTTTTTCTTAGCTCTGCATTTTCATTTAACATTTTTCTCAATCGTACAAATACTTCAATGATGCGAATACTCATTTGTCTTGCAATCCCGCTTCTTAAAACATTTGAAAGTTGCAAAACTCCATATTCACTGAAAACCATTGGTAAATAACGCGCTCCGCCTCTTCCTACCTTTGAGGTCACAGTTTGTGACCTCAAAGATTCATACTCTACTTCTGTTAATTCAAACATAAAGTGATCAGGGAATAATTCAATATTCCTTTTAACTGATTGCTTTAAAACTTTGGTTTGTGCCTGATAGAGTAAGGCCAAATCGCTATCCAACATAACTTTTTGTCCTCTTATTAAATAAATTTTATTTATGAGAACTTCATCTGTTACAATTACTGATTTCGATTTTGTTACCATTACTGATTAGATTTTCAGCAAATGTATAATTACAAACTCTTATTGATTGCTACAGTTTATAGCTTTATTGAGAAATTATTGAAAGGTTATTCTACAACAATTTATCCAAAACTTAATAAAATCCATTCTCGATTGAAAGTGAATAATTATTTTCCACCCAATCTAAAGCCCAAAGTTTGTTTGTTTTCAGAAGCAGAAATTTCTAAATGTTTAACATCATCAAAATTTAGTGTTGCTAATTCTTCGGGAGTGCGCTTAGATGCTTCCATGCCGGCCAAACGTAAATTTTGTTTTTTTACTACTTCGCCAACCATTTGTCGAACGCTACGTGCGTTTCCAAAATGTTTATCACGTTTATCGTAAATGCCGGTTAAATAACTCATAATATGTTCTTGAGCAGCCGGTGATGGTTTTAGTCCTTCCTGATTCAATAAATTTGTTGCAATGTTATATAGTTGTTCCGGTGTATAATCTTCAAACAAAAATGTTTTATCAAAGCGCGATTTAAAACCCGGATTGCTTTCTATAAACTGAAACATATTTTGAGGATAACCCGCAACAATAACTCCAAATTTTCCACGCATATCTTCCATACGTTTTAAAATTATTTGTATTGCTTCTTGTCCAAAATCATTTGAACCCGAACCATTCGACAATGCATATGCTTCATCAATAAATAAAATCCCGCCCATGGCTTCATCAATTTTAGCAGCCGTTTTTTGTGCCGTTTGTCCAACATAACCTGCAATCAATCCTTCACGATCAACTTCTACACAATGCCCACGTTCCAATACTCCCAAAGCTTTATAAATTTTTGCCATGATACGAGCAACTGTTGTTTTTCCTGTTCCGGGATTTCCGGTAAATACAGTATGCAAAGAAAATTTATTCACCACATCTTTTCCGGTCTCATTATAAAAGCGAATCAATTTCACCATTTCGTTGATGTCATCTTTCACTTTATCCATTCCAACCAAAGCATTCAATTCACCCAAAGCAACTTGCAATTCTTTGTCGTTGATCACCAATTTTAATTTCTTCTTTTGCTCTGATAAAAAAACAATTCTGAGATCTTCTAAAGTTATAGTTGAAAGTTCTTCATTTGATAAAGCATTTAAGTCAGGCAATTTCATCAGACGTAAACCCATATCCATTTTTGCTTCATCAACAATCGCATTTACAAAACGAGCATTGCCAAAACTTTCATCCCGTTTACGATATGCTTCAGTTAATTGTTCTTTTAAATAATCATCTGCTTGCGCGCTAAAAGAAACTTCTCTGTTTTTTGCAGAGTATAAAGCAATCTGATAAAGATCTTCCGGCATATAATCCTCAAAATGGAAATATTGTTTGAATCGCGATTTTAGTCCCGGATTGCTTTCAATAAAAGTTTTCATTTCTTTAGGGTAGCCGGCTCCAATAATGGCAATATCTCCAGGGCCATCGCTCATCTCCTTCAATAAAGTTTCAATTACCTCTTTACCAAAATCTTTACTGTCATCATCATTACGCGCTAAGGAATATGCTTCATCAATAAATAAAATTCCACCTCTTGCACTGTCAATTGCTTTTTTAGTTTTGGGTGCAGTTTGTCCAATGTATTCACCAACCAAAGAAGCGCGATCAACCTCAACTACGTGTCCTTTTGAAAGCAAACCCATTTTTTGGTAGATCTTCCCGAGCATTTTTACCACTGTAGTTTTTCCCGTTCCCGGATTTCCGGTAAAAATACTGTGAAGAGAAACTTTCTCTGAATCTTCAAAACCTTTTTCACGACGAACTTTCGTGAAATTTAAATAGGTAATATTTTCACGAATAGATTTTTTTACATTTTCTAAACCGATGAGTCCATCCAATTCAACCAATAATTCATCTAATGTTTTTGTATCGGTATTATCTATTACATTTTTCTTAGGATCAGTTCCTGCATTACCAACAGCTAATGTTTGTTCAATTGTTTTAATTAATTCTAATTCGCCTTCCACTTCTTCATCAGCACAATTAAAACTAACTGCACCAACAAGTACATCATTAAAAACAACTTCCAACGTATATTTATCGTCTATCCAGGTTCCACCTTCTTCTGTTCCCCAACCGCGTTCAATATAATAGCTAAAATCTTGGCGGTTATCTCCCATATAAGCTGAGTGCAGGATTGAAGCTTTGGGTTGACCAGCATCATCAAAATAATTTAAATAAAATTCGTATTGATAATCTTTTGGAGTAATATTTTTAAATTTTATCTCTGTCCAAATATAACGTGTCGTTTTTTTATTGAAAGTTTTAATGTACTTGCGATTCCTTTGTTGCCAACCGTTTACATCACCTTCATATAATTTAATGTGTTCAATTACAAAATAAGGATTGTTTTGATTTGTTACTTTTCCAACTTCATTAATGTGAAATAATTTTTCGCCAATTAAAACGCCATCAATAAATGCTTGCCATTTGTAAGTACCTTTATTCCAATATTGGCCCGCTGTTGCATTTCCCCAGCCATCCCGGAAATAAAAAATATTTTCTTCTTTACTTACCTTAATTTGTTCTTCCAAACTGCAATGTTCTTTTGTACCTTTTTCATCAACTGCTTTCAAAGTTAGTTTAGCTGTCCAATCTTCTTCATCAAATAATTTATTGAAGATCGCAACTTCGCAACGCACATAATCCACTTCATCTTTATCAAAACTGCTGCGGTAACGTTTGGCAGAATTCGCCATCCACTCGTTACTTGCAAATGTATTTAGTCCTTTGAGTTTAAATCGTTTTTCCATGCTTTAAAAATAATACTATGAAACAAAATATTAAGGTATTTAAAAAATTAATATGTTTCTAATTAATTTATTTACTTTAGCGCCCTACAAAATTAACAAATGAAAGAATTACAAAACATCTTATTTATTGACATTGAAACAGTACCGCAAACATATAAATACAGCGATCTGAAAACAGCAACCAAACAATTGTGGGACACAAAATGGCAATACAGTAAAGATGTTTCGGCAGAACAGCACTATTCCAAATCAGGAATTTTTGCTGAGTTTGCTAAAGTAATAACCATTGGTTTAGGTTATTATCACGAAAATACATTCAGAGTAAAATGCATTTCGGGAGATAATGAAAAAGAAATTTTAATAGAATTTGCTGAGCTTTTAGAAAAACATTTTAGCAAAGCAGAGCATAAATTATGCGCACATAATGGTAAAGAATTTGATTACCCATTTTTATGTCGCCGTTTTTTAATTAACGGATTAATTTTACCGAAAATTTTACGCATTCAAGGCATGAAACCCTGGGAAGTAAAACATTTGGACACTATGGAATTATGGAAATTTGGTGATATTAAAAACTATACATCGTTGAATTTGTTAGCTCATATTTTTGGAATCCCTTCTCCAAAAGATGATATGGATGGTAGTATGGTGAGCAAAGTGTATTATGAAGATAAAAATCTGGAAAAAATAAATACATACTGTTTGAAAGATGTAATTACTCTTGCACGAGTGTATGGCAGATTTGTTGGTGCGGCAGAGTTGAAGGAGGAAAATATTGCATATATATAAGATTCAAGAATAATGACGGCAAGATACATGACCTGAGTTTTTCATGCTTCCTGTTATCATCGTTCATGTTTCTTTTCAAAAAAAATTATGATCTGGTTCAAATCATACATATTAGAAGATATAAAAGTGATGCAGAAAAATACGCTTGCTAATCATTTGGGTATTGAATATATTGAATTAGGAAAAGATCATCTCTCAGCAACTTTACCGGTGGACAATAGAACGCGTCAGCCTTTTGGTATTTGTCATGGTGGCGCGTTTG
>JABDBZ010000014.1 GCA_013288385.1 Bacteroidota bacterium | reverse complement strand
TGAAACAATTTATGCAAACCTAGTTGCAAAACATATTCAATCAAATCATCATGAATTCAAATTAAGTAATTCCGATTTTCTGGAAAATATTCACCCTTTTTTAAATAGTGTTGATGAACCATTTGCTGATTCTTCCGCCCTCAATTTTTATATACTTAGCAAATACACAAAAGAATATGTAAAGGTTGCTTTAAGTGGTGATGGAGCAGATGAATTGTTTAAAGGTTATCATAAACACAAAGCACTCAATTTATCTATGAGTGTTTCAAATAAATTATTTACGAAAGCACTTTATCCCATTAGTTCTGTTTTTCCGAAATCACGACAAGGTTTTTTACAAAATAAATTCAGACAATTTAATAAATTCAAAGAGCTGATTGACTTAACGGAAAAAGAAAAACAGAAATTTCTAGCACAAATATCGTCTGAAAAGGAAGTTTTATCGTTACTCAAACCAAAAATAAATTCAGATTATTTTAATAACCTTTTTAAATCGAATAAATTATATTCCTCGTTTGATTTATCTGATTCTTTTGATTTGCAAACTGTTTTGAAAGATGATATGCTGGTAAAGGTAGATAGATATAGCATGCGGCATGGAATTGAAATAAGAAATCCATTTTTAGATTACAGAATAGTTGAATTTGCTTTAAATTTAGATCGGGGTCAAAAAATAAATTCTGAACAACAAAAAATTATTTTAAAAACGAAATTTGCAAAACTATTACCAAAAGAAATTCTCAATCGAAACAAAAAAGGATTTGAATTGCCTCTTTGGAAATGGTTAAATAATGAATTGAAATTAGAAATAAACGATCATTGGCTGAGCAAAAATTTGATTGAAGAACAGGCGATTTTTAATTATCCTGAAATTGAAAAATTAAAATTAAAATTGTTTTCTAAAAACCCGGAAGATAGCGCGGCAAAGGTTTGGGCTTTGATTGTTTTTCAAAATTGGTATTTACAAAATAAGAATTATATCGCTTAGATGCCTAAAATATTACGGATCATAAACAGATTTAATTTAGGTGGCATTACCTACAATGTAAGCTATCTTACAAAATATTTACCTAGTGAATATGAAACTTTATTGATAGGTGGTCCGGAAGAAGAAGGTGAAAGTTCCTCCTTACATATTACTGACTCTCTTGGACTAAAACCTTTAATTTTAAAAGAACTAAATAGAAATGTCAATCCGATAAAAGACTATCGTTCCTACAAAGAAATAAAAAAAATTATCCAAGAATTTAAACCGGATATTGTGCATACACATGCCAGTAAGGCCGGTGCTATTGGTCGTTTAGCAGCCATTTCATGTAAAGTTCCAATTATAATTCACACCTTTCACGGACATGTTTTTCATAGTTATTTTGGGAAATTGAAAACTTATTTTTATAAAAGTATAGAGCGTTATTTGGCAAAAAAAAGTACTGCAATTATTGCAATAAGCGCAATACAAAAACAAGAGTTAGTTGAAAAATTCAAAATTTCCAGTGCCGATCAAACATATATTATTCCTTTAGGATTTGATTTGGAAAGATTTAATCAGAATGTGATAGAGAAGCGTCAAAAATTCAGGCAGACATACAAAATCAAACAAGATGAAATTGCAATTGCTATTATTGGAAGACTAGCTCCGATTAAAAACCATGAATTATTTATTGATGCGATTATTTACACTGCAACAAAAACGTCAAAAAAAATAAAAGCATTCATAGTTGGGGATGGTGAAACAAAACAACAATTGATAAATTACATAAAAAGCAAAAATTGTGAATATAGCTTTAATACAGAAAAAGAAACCTTGTTTAATTTCATTGGTTGGCAAAAAGAAATAGATATGGTTTTAAATGGAATTGATATTATTGCACTATCATCTAAAAACGAAGGAACTCCTGTGAGCTTAATTGAAGCTCAGGCAGCGGGCAAATTTATGGTTACCACAAATGTTGGAGGAATAAAAGATATTTTGAAACCTGGCTGCGGTTTCATTACAGAAACTGATAAAGAATTCTGCGAAAAATTATTAGAATCTGTCAGTAGCCATAATGAACTTATGATTCAAGCGGAAAAAGGTATTGTTTTTGCTCAAGATAGATTTAGTTATAAACGTTTAGTAAAAGATATAGATGAACTCTACAAAACGCTAATGAAAAAACAACCTTGAAAACAGGACCATTTTGAACAATTGGGACCTTGTGGGTTTTTAAAAAAATACGTACTTTGCAAGCACTTTAATTAGCCTTTTAATAAAATAAATATGAGATCAATTGAATTCAGAGAAGCATTACGCGAAGCCATGAGTGAGGAAATGCGCCGTGATGATAAAATATTTTTGATGGGTGAAGAGGTTGCAGAATATAACGGAGCTTACAAGGTGAGTAAAGGGATGTTAGCTGAATTTGGTGAAAAAAGAGTAATTGATACACCTATTGCAGAATTAGGTTTTGCAGGAATTGGTGTTGGTGCAGCTTCAAATGGTTTAAGGCCAATAATTGAATTTATGACATTTAATTTTAGTTTGGTTGCTATTGATCAAATTATTAACAGCGCTGCTAAAATGTATAGTATGAGTGGTGGTCAATATAATGTACCTATAGTGTTTAGAGGACCAACGGCAAGTGCTGGCATGTTAAGTTCGCAACACTCACAAGCATTTGAAAATTGGTTTGCTAATTGTCCTGGTTTAAAAGTAATTGTTCCAAGTAATCCATATGACGCAAAGGGTTTATTAAAAAGTGCTATTCGCGATAATGATCCGGTAATCTTCATGGAAAGTGAACAAATGTATGGTGATAAGGGAGAGGTTCCTGAAGAAGAATATATTATTCCTATTGGTCTTGCAGATATTAAGAAACCAGGATCAGACGTGACTATTGTAACTTTTGGAAAGATCTTAAAAATAGCAATGGCAGCCGCATTAGAATTGGAAAAAGAAGGCATTAGTGCAGAAGTTATAGATTTAAGAACGGTTAGACCAATTGATTACCATACGGTTATTGAGTCGGTTAAAAAAACCAATCGCCTTGTTATTGTTGAAGAAGCTTGGCCTTTGGCTAGCATCTCAAGTGAAATTACATTTAAAGTGCAAAAAGACGCGTTTGATTATTTGGATGCACCTATATTACGCATAACAACTGCCGATACACCTCTTCCATACGCTCCAACTTTAATTGAAGCAAGTTTACCAAATGTAACCCGTACTGTTAAAGCCGTTAAGGAGGTTATGTATAAAAAAGCATAAGAATCCAATAATTCCTGATTTTAACCAAAAAGATCATTGAAAACCTTAAATTTAAAAGGATTTTGTTTGTTTGATAAACAAATAATTGTACCTTTGATTTCATAATAATAATTAACAAAATAGTAAAATGAAAAAAGGCACAGTGAAGTTTTTTAATGAAACTAAAGGCTTCGGATTTATTAAAGAAGATGGTGGACAAGAAATATTTGTTCACGCTACCGGTTTAATCGACAAAGTTAAAGAAAACGACGAAGTTGTATTTGAAACGCAGGAAGGCAAAAAAGGAATTAACGCAGTAAACGTAAAATTAGCATAATATATAATATTAAGATTTAATTTTTCTAGAGTCAATTCCAAAAGATCCGGTGAAAGCCGGATTTTTTTATTGAATAAACTTTAGAAGATTCTAATTAAGTTTGGAAGGAACAATTAAATCAAATTGAGGTATTACAGCCTTAAAGGTTAATTCATCAACCACTCTTTTCATATTGTAATAACCCTTCATATAACCCATATCTGTTATTAAATTACAGCCACTGTTATATTCATACTTTTCGCCTGGTTCAATTATCGGGGTTTCACCTATAACACCTTCACCCTCTACTGCTCTCTTTTCACCATTGCTGTCAAAAATATCCCAATGACGACTCAGTAATTGAACAGCATAGTTTCCTTTATTTTCAATAGTAATGAAGTAAACAAAGAAATAATGGTTTTCCTTAGGTATACTGTGTTCAGATAAATAATTTGAACGAACAGATATTTCAATATTTTCTGTTGAAACCTTAAGCATTTGATTGTAAATTTACATCAGATATGGTATTTTACAAAATATTTAACTTACTGATTATCAACAATTAAAAATTAGAATAATCTCTTCGTTTTTGAGCTGTTATTCTCATAAAACAGCTATATTTGTAGCCCGTTTTGAATAAGGGTTAAATCGGAATAAATCAATTATGTAAAACCCCTCAAATTTTCCCTTATAAAATTTGATACAATTAATTTAAAAATGTCAGACAAAGCCTTAGTAGGTAATCCCGATTTCGATTGGAATTCGATTGGAAAAAAACAAAACAATTACGGTGAAGAAGAAAGAGTAAGACTCGATGAACTTTATGGTAAATCATTAAGCACCATTTCAGATCTTCAAATTCTTGAAGGTGTTGTAGTAGCAAAAAATAACCGAGAAGTTGTAGTAAATATTAATTATAAATCAGATGGCGTAGTTCCTTTATCAGAATTCCGTTATAATCCTGATCTTAAAATTGGAGATAAAATTGAAGTATTTGTTGAGACTGCTGAAGATCCAAACGGACAATTAGTATTATCTCACAAAAAAGCTCGTGCTAATAAAAGTTGGGATCGTGTTAACGAATCTCTTAATAATGATGAAATCATTAAAGGCTTTGTTAAATGCAGAACTAAAGGTGGTTTAATTGTTGATGTATTTGGTATTGAAGCGTTTTTACCAGGTTCACAAATTGATGTAAAACCAATTCGTGATTACGATATTTACGTTGGTAAAACAATGGAATTCAAAGTTGTAAAAATCAACAATGAATATAAAAACGTAGTTGTTTCTCATAAAGCTTTAATTGAAGCTGAAATTGAAAACCAAAAACGTGATATCATTTCTAAATTAGAAAAAGGTCAGGTTTTAGAAGGAACCGTGAAGAACATAACTTCTTATGGTGTGTTTGTTGATTTAGGTGGTGTTGATGGATTAATTCACATTACTGATTTATCTTGGGGACGTATCAATCATCCTGAAGAGATCGTTAAATTAGATCAACAAATTCAAGTTGTTATTCTGGAGTTTGATGATGATAAAAAACGTATTGCTCTTGGTTTAAAACAATTAACACCTCACCCTTGGGAAGCTTTAAATCCTGAATTAAAAATTGGAGATAAAGTTAAAGGTAAAGTTGTTGTAATTAATGATTACGGTGCATTTATTGAAATTGCACCAGGTGTTGAAGGTTTAATTCACGTAAGTGAAATGAGCTGGAGTCAGCATTTAAGAAGTGCTCAAGAGTTTGTAAAAATCGGTGATGAAGTTGATGCTATCATTTTAACTTTAGATAGAGAAGAACGCAAAATGAGCCTTGGTATGAAACAATTAACTCCTGATCCATGGAATATGATTATGGAGAAATACTCCAAAGGTTCTAGACACAGCGGCACGGTTCGCAACTTCACTAATTTTGGTGTTTTTGTTGAATTGGAAGAAGGTGTTGATGGTTTAGTGCATATTTCTGATCTTTCTTGGAGTAAGAAAATTAAACATCCAAGTGAGTTTTGCAAAGTAGGTGAAAAATTAGATGTTGTGGTTTTAGAAATTGATGGCGAAAATCGTCGTTTAAGCCTAGGACATAAACAATTAGAAGAAAACCCTTGGGATGTATTTGAAACTGTATTTACAATTGATTCTGTTCATCAAGGAACTGTTTTAAATGTAAATGATAAAGGAGCAACTATTGGTTTAACTTATGGTGTAGAAGGTTTTTGCCCAGCTCGTCATTTAGTTAAAGCTGATGGAACCAGTTTAAAATCTGAAGAAGTTGCAGATTTCAAAGTTATTGAATTCAGTAAAGATGCTAAACGTATTGTTGTTTCTCATGCTCGTTTACATGAAGAAGTAAAAGAAGAAGCGAAGAAAGTAGATAGAACAAACAAAAAAGCTGAATCTGACGACACTAAGAAAGCAGTTAAAAAGATGAAAGATAATGTTGAAAAAACCACTTTAGGTGATATTTCTGCATTAAGTGATCTGAAAAATAAAATGGACGGTAAATAATCCGTTAAACGATAATCCCCGCACTACGAGTTAGTATAGGGCAACTAAAAACCTCGCCAAGGTTTTTGGTTTTTTGAGAGCCAAAACCCCGTTAATAGCGGGGTTTTTGGTTTAATATAACTAAGTTAGTATTTGATTTATAGGGCGTGTTTGTCGAGTCAAAATTGGTTTAAAATACACAACGCAATAATTTATAAAAGCTAGCGTTATAAATTAAACTAACACATAAAAACACATCAAGAGCGCCTATGCAAAAAATCTTTACTCTCGCATTAGATACATTAAATTTTAAAAAAGAAGAAAGCGAATTAAATGAGCTTTCATTTAATGACCAAAATAATTCAGAAGAACCTTCTGAATTTTGTATCAACAATATCTTAAACTATAGTAAAAATCTGGAAGTGAAAAAGAGTAATGCTCTTGGATACTTGGATTTCATACGAAGCTAGTTTCTGTTTTTATCAATAATTATCTGTGACGCAATAGACCGAGCGGTTTCGGTGGCAAGTGCGATGAAAAAGATAGTTTATATTGTTTTATTGATCTAACGCAATTCGGCGCCAAACGTTTCTTTGTAGGAATTGATAAGTTTTTCCATCACTTTTTCAACTTGTTTGTCCGTTAGAGTTGCTTCTTCGCTTTGCAATATAAAACTAAGTGCGTAAGATTTTTTATTTCCTAATTTCTCTCCTTCGTAAACATCAAATAAATTAACTTCTTTCAATAATTTACGTTCAGTATTTATAGCTAAATTTTTTAATTGCTCATACTTTACTGTTTTGTCTAAAAGCATTGCTAGATCTCTTCTAACACTTGGATACAAAGGCAATTCCTTGAATTGTATTTTTAATTTTTTATATGCTTTTATTAAAGCATCCCAATTAAACTGAGCATAGAAAACATTTTGTTTGACGTCCAATTTGGATAAAGTTGTTTTATTAACGCTACCAAATTCAACCAGTATATTTTTATTCGAAAGATATCTTAATCCATATTCGAGATAAGAGTGATCAGATTCATCACTCGCAAAATCAGCAACACCAATAGTCCTTAATAAATTTTCGACCACCGATTTTAAATAGCTCAGATTTACTTCATTATTCAAGCCAAATTGATTCTCTTTGAAAGCTGAACCAGTAACAAAAAGCGTTAATTGTTTAGTTTCAATATATTTAAATTCTTTTGTTTGATCAACCACGTCTGAACCAGGTTCATTCGGGCGAGTATGGTAAGTCTTGCCGATCTCATATAACTTTAAATTATTTTGTTTTCGGTTAATATTATAATTCAAAGCCTCTAAACCACCAAAAAGCATATTGCCTCTTAATACATTCAGATCATTACTCAAAGGATTAATTACATGAACTAAATTTTCAGGACTGGAATGATATGACTCTTTAGTCAACGACAAACTCATTGATTCATTAAATCCATTTGCAACTAAAAAATTTCCTAAGCGCTCTTCTAAAATACGATCAATGTTCCTACCGTCATTAAATGCTGTATAAGAAATATCTTTTGAAACTTCTATATTATTATAACCATAAATACGCATCACCTCTTCTATTATGTCAGCAGTGCGGGTTACATCAGTCTTATATCTTGGCACCTGAAGTAACAAGCTATCGTTTCCTTCCGATTCAATAATTATTCCCAATGAAGTAATAATATTTTTAATTACTGTTTTATCAATTGTTTTTCCAATTAAATCATCACAATAATTATAGGAGAACGCAATTTGATTCGGTTCTAACTTTTCAGGATAAACATCTAAAATTCCCATACTCACATTTCCACCTGCGATTTCCATGATCAAATTTGCCGCACGCAATAAAGCATTCACTGTCATTTCCGGATCTGTTCCTCTTTCAAAACGAAACGAAGCATCTGTTTTTAAACCATGTTGTTTAGATGTTCTTCTGATAAAACCTGGATCAAAATATGCACTTTCTAAAAAAACAGAATTTGTTTTTTCACTCACTCCACTTTTCAATCCACCAAATACACCTGCAATGCACATCGGTTCTGATGCATTATTAATCATCAAATCATTTGCTTTTAATGTTCTTTCAACACCATCTAATGTCACAAATTTTGCTCCTTCTTTTGCTACATCTACAATTATTTTATTTCCTTTTATCTGCTCTAAATCAAAGGCGTGTAAAGGCTGGCCGATTTCATGCAAAACAAAATTGGTGATGTCAACTATGTTGTTGATTGGACGCAAACCAATAGCTTGTAATTTATTTTTAAGCCAAGCCGGACTTTCCTTTACCTCTACTCCGCTTATTACTAATCCACTATAACGTTTACATGCATCTGAATTTTTTATTTCTATCTCAATTGTATTTAAATTTGTGGCTGCCGGTAAATCTTTCAAACCAATTAGCAAGGCATTATATTCAGTCGTATTGTTTTTTACATTCAAAATAGCTGCTAAGTCCCTTGCAACACCATAATGAGAAGCTGCATCACTTCTGTTTGGAGTTAAACCAATTTCTAATACACTATCTTGTTCTACTTTAAAATAATCTGAAGCTGCAATTCCTATCGGTGTGTCTTGCGGTAAAATCATAATTCCTGCATGACTCTTTCCGAGTCCAATCTCGTCTTCAGCACAAATCATTCCCTCACTCACAGCTCCTCTGATCTTTGATTTTTTCATTTCTATAGGATCCCCTTCAGTTGGATATAAAGTTGAACCCACTGTTGCAACAATTACTTTTTGTCCGACCGCAATATTTGGTGCGCCACAAACAATTGATAAAGGTTCAGGGGCACCAATATCTACTTTAGTTAAACTTAACCTATCTGCATCAGGATGTTTTTCGCATGACAGAATATGACCTACAACAACTCCTTTTAAACCACCTTTGATACTTTCGTATTGTTCAATACCTTCAACTTCTAATCCTGCATCCGTTAACAAAATAGATATTTCCTGAGGAGAGTGATCAATATTTATAAGGCTTTTAAGCCAATTATACGAAATTTTCATTTGTTTTTTAATTTGATCTCTATTCTATAAAAGTGAATAGATTAAATTATGGGCTTAAAGATAAAAATTAAAATGGAGTCTTGACTTGTTTAAAACCTATTCAATGATCAATTTTTTAAACTCTGTATGTTCATTTGAAGATACTTTCACAAAATAAATTCCTTTTGCTAAACTTCCCAACGAAACATTTATTTCATTTGCATTTTGATTTGCATACGAAACTACAGTTTTACTTGTGATATCAAGTATTTCAATAGATTCAATTACGGCACCAGAGCTTTTTATAAGAAGCAATTCTTTTGCAGGATTTGGAGAAATAATAATATTCTGCGATACAATTTCATTCGTTTTTAAACCAACTGTTCCCGATAAATTAATATCGTCAATAAAAAAATTATTTCCTGGGCCAGTTGGATCAGATTCAAATTCAAATTTTAAATAAACATTCGATTGTCCTTGAAACTGACTTAAACTAACCATTTCACTTTTCCAATCAGTTGCTAATGGGCTAACATAAGCATGGCTATTTATCGGTGCTATAGTAGCCAAATCTGATCCCGATTGATTGTAAATCATTGTCCAAGTAGCGCCACAATTAGACGTTATATAAATTCTTAACGTATCACTACTGTTTCCTTGTTGTGCATAAGCATATTTAAAATACAATTGCGCTCCAGTAACATTATTTAAACTAAACTCTGGTGTATACAAAGAGGCCGGTTGATTTGGATTATCATAATAATTATTAATATACATACTTTTTTGTCCGGTTGCGCCAACAGTTGTAGTTTGGGCAAAGCCACTTCCTAATTGAGGAACAGAAGCTATCCATTGATTATCTGGAAATGAGCCATTCTCAAAGCTTTGTGTTGCATTTAAAGTTGCGCCATTAGGAGATAAAACAGTCACAAAATTTATTTTGGTTATCGAATCATTTCCAAAACCATTACCAACTTTTAATTTTACCGGCGTTAAACCTGTATTTGTAAAGGTAAGCACACCATTTTGCAAAGTTGATGTGTTTTGTGCTCCCGTGGAAGACCATAACCAATTAGTCACAGAGCCATTATAACTAAAATCGGTAAATTGAATAGATGCGGCTTCACAAAGAATTAAATTCGGAGTACTGAATTCAGCTTTTGGCGCACAATTATAATTTGGATTTACAATACCTGTTGCATTCAAATTTGCGGGGCTCGTTACATTAATTCTGTTTGCAATCGTACTTGCTAAAACACCATTCATTAAATTAGTTTGCCCAATAGTAAACATTTTAGAACAAAACGAATACTCCATATAGTTTTGAATATTCTCTACAACATTTGGGGTACAATCAATAGCATTTGATAAATTACAATTACTATGTCCTTTAGTTATTGGTGTATCGTTTACACCATCATCGCCACAAGCTACTCCAGGGTTATTTGTATTCCCCCAAACATGACTTAAGCCAAGCCAGTGACCAACTTCGTGGGTTAACGATCGACAACCAAAATTACTTCCTGTTCCAATATTTCCAACATAATTATGCAGTATAACAATGGCATCAATATTAGGTGGAACTGTTCCTGGTAAATATGTATAACCGGCTGCGCCATTAGGCATGGATCTTACAATATATACATTCAAATATTTGTCGTTTGGCCAAGTGTAAATATAGTCTTGGAAATCAGTTGTCCAATCAGTTTTTACGTTATAATGCCTGGTAATACCAGTGGTACAATTACCTTGGGGATCAATACTGGCGAGTTTGAATTCAACATTACAATCTGATGCTAATAATTTAAATTGTTGGACAATTAAATTCGTATCGCTGTTGTTTTTTCTATAATCCGTATTCAAAATTGAGACAGCGTTTTGTATTTGCGCATCCGAAATATTCTCACTTCCATTTAAATGCAAAATATGAAATACGATAGGTATTGTTAATGTTGCAGAAGCAAGTCTTAAATTATTATGAAAGTTACTAGAATTAAATACTTCAATTTCTTTTAACTTTTTATCGTAATCAGGAATTTGTTTTCGAGCCTTTTCCTGGGCATATATAAAACCACATGATTTTTCTGTTTGAGCATTTAAATACATGCTAAATAACATGGATGTTACAATCAATTTAAAATTCATGTTTCTCATTAGATAAAGATATTAAATTGTTTTATTTTTCTTTACTTTGTACGATAATTATGTTTCCAAAAACCATACAAGAACTAAATATTGGCATTTTAGGTGGTGGGCAATTAGGCCGAATGCTGATTCAAAACGCCATAAACTACAATCTAAATATTTCGATTTTAGATCCCGATAAAAATGCGCCTTGCAAACATTTGGTGAAAAATTTTACTAATGGCAGCTTAACGGATTATGATACTGTTTATAAATTTGGGAAAGATAAAGATCTTATCACCATTGAAATTGAAAATGTAAATATTGAAGCTTTAAAAAAACTGGAAAAAGAAGGAAAACAAGTTTATCCTCAGCCACATATTATTGAAATGATTCAGGATAAAGGTTTACAAAAAATGTTTTATCAAAGAAATAATTTTCCGAGTCCTGATTTCTTTTTAACTGAAAATAAAGAACAAATAAATAAGTACGCTGATTATTTTCCTTTCTTTCAAAAATTAAGAAAAGGTGGTTATGATGGCAAAGGCGTTGTGAAACTGGTTTCGCCGCATCATTTGGAAAAAGCGTTTGAGCAACCAAGTGTTTTAGAACGTTTAGTTGATTTTGAGAAAGAATTATCGGTTGTTGTTGCGAGAAATAAAAATGGAGAAATAAAATGTTTTCCGGTTGTTGAATGTGAATTTAATCCGCAAGCAAATTTGGTAGAGTTTTTATTTAGTCCTGCCAACATTAAAAAAAATATTGAAAAAGAAGCTATTGCTATCGCGACTCAACTCATTGAAAAACTAGAAATGGTAGGCATTTTAGCAGTTGAATTATTTTTAACTAGAGAGGGGAAAGTATTAGTGAATGAAATTGCTCCGCGAGTTCATAATAGCGGTCATCATACCATTGAAGCAAATATTACGTCGCAATTTGAACAACATTGGCGGGCTATTTTGAATTTACCATTAGGAGATACAGCAATCGTTAAACCTGGAGTAATGATTAATTTACTTGGCGATTTTGGTTATGAAGGCGCTGCAATTTATGAAGGACTAGAAGATATTTTAAAATTTAGTGGTGTATATGTTCACCTTTATGGCAAACTACAAACTAAACCTTTCCGAAAAATGGGACATATTACTATTATTGATGACGATATAACCAAAGCAAAACAAAAAGCGAAGATGGTGAAGAATTTGATAAAGGTTGTTTCTTAATCATAACATCTTAATTTATTTGGAACATTAAATTTTTAATTATTTTCATTTTATAAAAATGCCAAATCAATCTTCTACAAGTACTCTTATTGTTAAACGGTTTTTGTTTATAGGTAAATTAGAAGGTTATAGCTATCTATTGCTATTATTTGTTGCAATGCCACTAAAATACATTTTTAAAATGCCAGAATACGTTTTTTTGGTTGGCTATCTTCATGGAATTTTATTCATAGGATTTATGATTTTATTAGCGCTCATGTTTTTTAAAGTAAAGCTAGATTTTAAAAAATCTACTATTGCATTCTTACTTTCCCTTCTACCATTTGGCACCTTTTATTTAAAAAGGTTGATAAATTAATCCATTTCAAAAACTATTATAATTCAATTTTCCTTTTCTACAAACTTTATCCCTAGTTGTTCCAATTCTTTTATAAGCGGATCATAAATTTCTTTTACAATGGGAATTTGCACACCACTCAATTTAAATTTACCTGTTAAAAAATTCTTAAGTGTGATTGCTAAAGGCAAACCCACAGTTTTAGCCATTGCTGTATAGTCTTCATCGTCACCCTTTACCACTAACGATGAAGTGAGTTTATGTGTTTTACCATTTAATTCATATTCAAATAAATGTTGCATCACAATCATATCTTTATCATTGTGTTTTAATTTCCATTTTTCTTCTAACAAATCTTGTAACAATTGAGCCGGTGTGCCTTCATTTAATTTTATTTTTTTATCAGAGAATAATTCTAAATAATCTAACTTCATTTCAATGGCATCATTGTAATCCTTTCCCATAAAAGCACGTAAACGATCTCTAACAGAATTTTTTTCGTCAAGTAAAAATGAATTAATAAGCTGAGTATAGGTCATTGAATCTGCTTGATGAATTTTATATGTATCATCAGTTAATCCTAATTTCACAAAAACATTCCAAGCTTCGCAATAACCGGGCATTCGCAAAGTTCCTCTCAAAAGTGTTTGAATGTCTTTTAGTCCGTAAGGTTCTTGATAACTAATACTATCCCTATTAGCATATGCATCAAACGAACCATAACCATCAATTAAAATGGTATCAATTTGTGTAAATAAACGATTATATGGTATGAATTTTAATTTTCCATTTTGAAAATATTGAGCTGTACTTTGTCCTGCCACTACGACATTTCTCGGGTTCCAACTAAATTTATAACCCCAAAGATTATCATTATATTCAGGTGCAACCAAACCACCACAGTATGATTTAAAAGAAGTAATCTTAGCTCCTTTATCTTTTAATTGATTGATTATTTTCATAGCAGAAGCATGATCAATTCCGGGATCAAGGCCAATCTCATTCATCAATAAAACACCCTTTGACTGAGCTTCTTTATTAAGCTCTTTCATTTCCGGACTAACATAACTTGCAGTAAATAAATGTTTGCCTAATGCAACACAATCTTTTGCAACCTCAGCATGTAAAAAAGCAGGCAACATGGATACCACTATATCGTGAGATTGAATAAAAGACTTTCTATCAATTTCATTGCTTACATTAAACGTTTTGGCTTCACAATTCAAATACCCTTTTGTTTTTGCTAAAGCAAGATTAACATCTGCATCAGTTACAGTTATAAACCAATTGTAAGAAGATGCATTCTTTAATAAATAATCTATTAAACTTATTGTAGATCTTCCGGCTCCTATTACTAAAATTCTTGTTGTCATATTCGACTATAAAGATGTCGAAATAATTTTAAATGGTAAATTTCATTCTAAATAAATAATCAATAACTTTAAGCATGTTTCTTCGGGTTGCCTTTTTCTTGCTTTTAACTTTAGTTTTATCGGCACAAAACAATCTCATTATTTTTAGTTCGACTACTAATCACTTTAATGTAAAATGCAATGAAATAAACTTAAAAGACACATTTCAACAGGAAGTAAAAATAGAATCGATTTTAAAAGATACTTTACATCTGTCGTTTAGTTTAGAAAAAGGAAATTCTAATTTAAAATATACTATTTTCCTTTTAGAAAAAGGAAAGAATGTTCAAAAAAAGGAATTTATTTATTCGTTTGAATTTAATGCAAATACTAAAAAACTAAAATTAATATTTATTGCAGTCAATGATATTGATATCCTTCCCAATCCATTACTTCCTTCAAAACCAAAAGAAGATACAACTTATAAATGGCGAAATAATGTTTATGGAAATTTATTTGAACTAAAAGAAGGTAAACCCGAGTTTTTTTTCAATGTACCAAAAGACGGAGTTTGCATCAAAGCAATGCCAGATGAGAATGTTGTGCATGCAATAAAACTAATGGTGCGAACTCAAATTGATTTAGAAAAATATAAATTTGCCAGAGAAGTCGTAAAAAGCAATTGCATTTCATGTAAACAGTTATCGCAGATATTAAAAGTTTTGAATTTTGAATTGGATAAACTAAAATTATTAAAAGAATCTTATAATACCATTGTTGATAAATCTAATCTAAAAACATTAGAAGAATGCTTTAAATTTGAATCTAGCAAAAAAGAATTCAAGGATATTTTATCCAATCCAAATTCAATGATATTAAAGAATAAGATTAGTTGCGTTATTGCTGAAAAAGATAGTATTATCAATGGTTTAATTGATGCCTTACGGCTTTTTTCAACCGATTATGAAAAATATCAATACATGAAAGAAAAAGCTTCAGTCTATTGTTTTAGCACCAATCAATTTAAAAATACTTTGATTGTATTTATGCATGATAGAGAGAAACTAGACCTCACAAAACAATTTTATAATAATATAACTGATAAAGAAAAATTGATTAATTTGAAAGATGTTTTTTCTTATCAGGAATCAAATGCCAACTTAATCGACTTTTTAAAACAAAATAATTAAAATGATTCAAAAACAATTTATAACTATTGGTCTCCTTGGTGCTATTGCAGTTGCCTTAGGTGCCTTGGGTGCACATGCTTTAAAAAATCAATTACCATCTGGTTTAATAACGACTGATCAATTAAATGGGTTTGATACTGCCGTTAAGTATCAAATGTATCATACGCTTGCCATGTTTTTAGTTATTCTTTTAAATAAAGACAATAGTAAAAAAATATTGAAGTATGCTTATAATTTATTTTTCTGGGGAATCATACTTTTTTCTGGTTCACTTTATTTTTTGTGTACCCGCAATTTGCTTGGTGCTGAATGGTTGAAGTTTCTTGGTCCTATTACACCAATAGGTGGCATACTGTTTATTTTTGGATGGTTGTTATTAGTATTCGCTGCTTTAAAAACAAAAAAATCAACTTCATAATATCATTTATAATAAGTCATATGAGAATAGTTTATTTAAAATACAGTTTCATTTCGTTAATCACTTTATTTTTTGTTTTTAGTGCCTGTAAAAGTAAAGCAGAAACAAAAACATCAGTGCAAACAGAAACGACTTGTAAAATTTTGATCAACTTTGCAAGCAGAGGATCTGGCATAGATAATACAAAATATGACGCATTGATGTCCCTCTTAAATTCTAGAAAATTAAAGTTTACTGAAAAATTAAAAGGTCGGGAAGGAGAAAAGGAAATTTGTGTACCCTTAAGCGAATTAAATGGCAAAGAAAAAACTGACTTTATTGAGCAGTTGAAAAAATTAGAAGATAAGAATACATTGGTTTCAGTATCAGTTATTTAGAGTTCATTTATTTTAGTCTTCAATTGTGGAAAAACGGTTCAAATGAGAGCCGTTTTTTTTTTTACTTTTGCCTCACTAACTAATCAAGATTTACTTTTAATGAATGTTGTCTTTATAGAGTTCAAAACACATAAAAAAGATAATTGGGGTAATCTTCTTGTAAAAAACAAAAACTATGAATGAAATTGGTTTAAAGGCAAGCAATTTTTCTATTGCTGATCTTGGTCTTTCTAATGTTGAAATGGCTTATTGGAACGAACTTCCAAGTGAAATGATTGAAGAATGCATTATTCGTGGAGAAGGAATTTTGACAGATGTAGGAGCTTTAGCTATTGATACCGGAGAGTTTACAGGACGTTCGCCTAAAGATAAATTTGTAGTTTATGATGATAAAACTAAAGATAGTGTTTGGTGGGGAGATGTAAATAATCGTTTTGAATCAGATAAATTTGATTTACTCCATAACCGTATGCTTGCATATTTAGGCGGAAAAGAAGTTTGGGTTCGTGATGCTTATGCATGTGCTGATCCAACTTACAGAATTAATATACGCGTTGTAACCGAATATGCATGGAGCAATTTATTTGCTTCTAATTTATTTTTACGTCCAACTAATGATGAGATCAAAAATTTTAAACACGAATGGACTATTTTAAATGCGCCGGGTTTTAAAGCAGATCCTAAAATAGATGGAACCCGCCAGCACAATTTCGCAATCATTAATTTTACAAAAAAAATAATTTTGATTGGTGGGACCGGTTATACTGGTGAAATAAAAAAATCTATTTTCAGCGTGTTAAATTATATTTTGCCGCATGAAAAGAAAGTATTGAGCATGCATTGCTCTGCAAATATTGGTAAGAATGGCGATACTGCAATTTTCTTTGGTTTATCTGGCACAGGCAAAACAACTTTATCTGCTGACCCTAATCGTAAATTAATTGGTGATGATGAACACGGTTGGAGTGATAATGGTGTGTTTAATTTTGAAGGAGGATGTTATGCCAAATGTGTTGATTTAACGGCAGAAAAAGAGCCACAGATTTTTAGCGCTATTAAATTTGGTTCTTTATTAGAGAATATTAATTTTTATGATGGTACAACAACTGTTGATTATACTAATATTAAAAAAACAGAGAATACACGCGTGAGTTATCCTGCTAACTTTATTGATAATGCGGTAACACCGGCAATTGGCGATGTTCCAAAAAACATTTTCTTTTTAACATGTGATGCTTATGGTATATTGCCACCAATAAGTAAATTAACTAATTCACAAGCTATGTACCATTTTATTAGTGGTTACACTGCAAAAGTTGCAGGAACAGAAATGGGAATTACGGAACCAACAACAACTTTTTCAGCTTGTTTTGGAAAAGCTTTTTTACCATTACATCCAACAAAATATGCCGAGTTACTAGGGGAAAAATTAAAGAAACATAAAGTAAATGTTTGGTTATTGAATACAGGATGGGTTGGGGGGAAATACGGAGTTGGTAGCAGAATTAAATTATCTTACACCCGCGCTTTAATAACTGCCGCATTAAATGGTGATTTAAACGATGTGGAATTTGGAAGAACCCCTTATTTTGGTCTACACTTCCCAAAGGGTTGTCCAAATGTACCAACCGAAATTTTAGAACCAATGAATGCTTGGAAAGATAAAGAAGCCTTTAGAGCAACTGCACAAAATTTAGCAGGTCAGTTTATTAAAAATTTCTCTCAATATGCTTCAGCAGCTAATGAAGAGATCTTATCTGCAGCGCCACGAGTAGAAGCGATTGCATAATTAAGTTTTATTAAAATGAAAAAGCCTCTTCAAAACATGAAGAGACTTTTTTATTTCTCTTTCATCTTAACAAAAGAAGTAAAGTAGATTACAACCACTATTGTTACAACACCAGTTAAAACAAAAGTAACAGAAGCTCCAAATTGAAACCATATTAAACCAGCGATGGTACTAGCCAACATATTGCAAATGCTTTGAAAGGCTGCATATGTGCCAATAGCTGTTGCAGTATCTTTTTTGTCAGAAATATTTGAGATCAAGGCCTTCGATATTCCTTCTGTGGCTGCTGAATATAACCCATATAAAAAGAAGATTGTTGCAAACATGTAGATATTATCACTTATACTCATTCCAAAATAAACGATTGCAAATAAAATTAATCCAAGTACATATACTTTCTTTAAACCAATCTTATCTGCCAAGATGCCTAATGGCAAGGAAAATGAAGCATAGATTAAATTATAAAATATATAAACACCAATAACCATTGCATCGCTTAAACCAGCTTGTTTTGCTTTTAATAACAAAAACACATCTGAACTATTGAATAAAGTGAATAGCAATAAACCTATTAATAATTTTCTATAATCAGCCGGACTCTCTTTCCAATATTTTAAAAAAGAAAGAAGGGATGTTTTCTTTTTTTCTTTTTGTATATCCGATTTCTTATCCTTTAATAAAAATGATCCGACTACAGCTACCATTCCTGGTATAAAAGCGAAAAAGAAAAGTGTTTTATAATTTTGAGGATAATAATATAAATAAATCAATGCGATTAAAGGTCCAATTACAGCTCCTAAAGTATCCAATGTACGATGAAAACCAAACACTTTTCCTTTAGTGGCAGGAGTTGCTTCGTCAGATAAAATAGCATCGCGAGCGCCTGTTCTAATACCTTTCCCAAAACGATCGAGTGTACGAGCAAACATAACCCATGCTGGATTTAAAAATAAAACCAGTAATGGTTTTGAAATTGCGCTTAACAAATAACCTAATTGAACAAATGGAACACGCTTTCCACTATTATCAGAAAACTTTCCAAAATAACCCTTACTTAAACCTGCTGTCGCTTCTGCTAATCCTTCAAGCAAACCAATCATAAGTATCGAGAAACCAATAGACTCTAAATAAATGGGCATTACCGGATACAACATTTCGCTGGCAACATCAGTAAATAAACTTACTAATGATAAGATCCAAACAACTTTTGTTATACTATTTAAAAAGGAAACGATAGGTAAAGTTAAAAATAAAAGGAAGGATTAAGATCCTTCCTAGATAATGCATTAAAAATTTAATAAATTATTTTACTTAACTATTGCAACTTTTACTGCATTCATGCCTTTTTGCCCCATCTCTACTTCAAATGTTACTTTATCCTTTTCTTTTACAGGAGGAGTAAGTACACCATTAATATGGAAGAACACGCTATCTTGAGATTTCTCATCGCGAATAAAACCATACCCTTTTTCATCATTAAAAAATGTGATAGAACCTTTTCTTATTAAATCTGCAGGATCAATAGCTGCTTCCACACGGGCACCCATTTGAACATCATCAACAGTAAACTCTTTTTTCTTTTTTGGATCTGGTGGGGTATCTGAAAGTTGACCATTTTCGTCAACATATGCGATCATATCTTCAAAGCTTTTTCCTTTGTTGTTATTGGCTTTTCTCTCAAGTCTCTTCTCTTCCTTTTCTTTTCTCTTCTTTAATTTCTTGATCTCTTTTTCTTTTTTACTATAGGTTTCTTGCGATTTGGCCATTTTTTATTTTAGGTTTTGTTTTTTAATTGAATTTATCTGCCTACAAATATACGAAAAAAACAGAGGATTCTTTTTAAAACGAATGCCCCATTTTATCTTTCTTTGTTTGAAGATATTTTTCGTTATGTGGATTTGATTTAATTATAATTGGTACATTTTCAATAATCTCTAAACCATAACCAATAAGACCTGCACGTTTTTTGGGATTATTTGTAAGCAAACGAATTTTACTAATTCCAAGGTCTCTCAATATTTGTGCACCAATTCCATAATCACGTTCATCCATTTTAAATCCCAATTCCAAATTAGCTTCCACTGTATCTCTTCCATTTTCCTGCAGTTTGTAAGCTTTTAATTTATTTAGTAAACCAATACCTCTTCCTTCTTGATTCATGTATACAATTACACCTTTTCCCTCTTTTTCTATCTTTTCCATTGCGGCATGTAATTGTGGGCCACAATCGCAGCGACAGCTACCAAATATATCTCCTGTAACACAACTTGAATGCACACGAACTAAAATAGGTTCATCTTTTTTCCATTCACCTTTAATCAATGCTAAGTGTTCTTGCCCAGTTGTACTCACTTTGTAGGCCATCAATTTAAAATCTCCCCAAACAGTTGGCATATTTACTTCCACTACCCTATTGATAATAGTTTCCTTAGCTAAGCGATAACTGATCAAATCTTTGATAGTTATAATCTTCAGACTAAAACGTTCTGCAATTTTTACTAAATCAGGTAATCTCGCCATTGTACCGTCTTCATTCATGATCTCAACTAAAGCACCACAAGGTTCAAAACCCGCCATTCGAGCAAGATCTATTGTTGCTTCAGTATGTCCGGTACGACGCAATACACCACCTTCTTTTGCTTTTAACGGAAAGATATGTCCTGGTTTACCAAACTCGTTTGGTTTTATTGTAGGATCGATTAATGCTTTAACAGTTTTGCTTCTATCTTGAGCAGAAATACCAGTAGTGCATCCATGACCCAATAAATCAATAGAAACTGTAAAAGCAGTTTCATGTAAAGATGTATTTGAAGGTACCATCATATCTAACTGTAATTCTTTTGCCTTTTGCTCGGTAATTGAAACACAAATTAAACCACGACCATGTGTTGCCATAAAATTAATTACTTCTGGCGTTACATTGGCGGCTGCCGTTATAAAATCACCTTCATTTTCACGATCTTCGTCATCCACCACAATAATAACTTTACCATTTTTGATGTCCTCTAAAGCCTCCTCAATAGTATTTAATTTAAATTCGCTCATAGTTTACAAAGTTAGTAATTTAACCTATACATTTGATCAATGTTAGACCTGATTGAGCTTTTAAAGAATAGATTAAAAGAGCCTCTACCCGGCATAGATGCTCAATATGAAATGGCTCCTACTGCTCGTGTAAAATTAAATGTAAATGAATTGTCGCCAAATTCTTTTAAAAAAAGTGCAGTTATGTTACTGGTTTACAAAAACGATAATAAGTTCTTTATTCCTTTAACAAAACGCCATACCTATGATGGAAATCATAGTGACCAGATTAGTTTACCAGGTGGTAAATTTGAAGACAATGATGGAAGCCTTCAAAATACAGCTTTACGTGAGTTACATGAAGAAATAGGAATTAATAAATCAATTGAGGTAATTGGCCGATTAACTCCTTTGTATATTCCTGTGAGTAATTTTTATGTTGAACCGTATGTAGGTGTTTTTACAGAAAATAAAATCAATTTTGAAACAAACCCAAGAGAAGTAAAAGAACTAATTCAACTAGACTTAGAAAGCCTGAAAAATGAAAGTGTTATTGAAAAAAATGGAACAATAAACGTAAACGGACAAAAATTAAAAACCCCCTATTTTAATATAGAGGGTCAAATTATTTGGGGCGCTACAGCAATGATATTAAATGAATTTAAAAAATTGATTATTTAGAGAATTCAGTTACTAAATTATCGTAACATAAATAGTAAACACCTTTTTTCAAATTATCAATTCCTACATTTTTCCCAAAACCTTTTTTAACTACAACACCATAAGCGTCGTAAACTTCGTATGCTGTTTCGTCACTAAAATCTATTGATTTGTTTTTTGCAACTGCAAAACTTGGTTTTTGTGTACTTGAATTAACAGCTATTTCCTTTGAGTAACGAGAAGCACCACTATTTCCCTTTTGTTTAATTCTAAATTTATTTTCACCGCTATGCATTTTAATTTGGAATGCGTATTCATGATTGTCTGGTGTACCTATTCCATTTGTTTCACCAACCGGAATCCATTTATTCCATTTAAATGTTTCAATGATATAAGGTAAAGCGCCAGATTCATTTTTGGTAGTCCATTTCAATAATCCTGTCTCTGAAATATTCATTACCAACACATCAAAAGTTGGTTTTGGTTTAAGATCATCAGCATTTAACACTTTAGGTAAACATCCTTCTTTGTGAATGATCTCTATTGTTACTTTATCCCCAAATTTTAATTGTAATGCCGCCAAATCAATTTCAAAAGCACTTGAGTTGGTTTCGTCTGTCGTAATTTTGCCATTAACTTTTATTTCTTGAGCACAAAAACCAACTCCACTATTTCCGAAATAATTTTGAACGAATAAATTTTTGTTTTGATACTTGCCTTCAATTATTATGACACCAGCATTTGTTTTACCAACTATAATGGTCAGAAAAAGTAATGCGATAAGATTCTTCATATTCTAATAATTTACCCACAAAAGTAACCAAAAATTCGGCGAATCACAAAAATTTTCTCATTTTAACAATAAGATAAAGTACACCAAAAAATGTTAATAACCCTATTAAAACGAGATAGATTTTTCGATAGTGAATTTTAGTGCCTTGCAGGTCTTTTCTATAGCTCCAAATTAAGACTCCAATAAAAACAACAACAAAAAAAATTGTGAATAAAATTTTTCTAGGTGTAAACATGGTGCGAAATTAAGCTAAAGATTTAATTTTGCGATATTGTTTGTGAAAATTAGTCGCTATTCCATATCCTTTTTTTTATTTTTAGTAATAACTAACATCTTTTCTAACAACTTAAAAGATGCCTTTGAAGCCCTTAGTATTCATGATTACTTCAAGGCAAAAAAGTTATTTTACGCATTAAATAAAAAACAATACAACAGTCATGCTTCCTATGGTTTAGCTGTAATATATTATCGTAACAACAATCCATTTCATAACTACGATAGTGCTTGCAAATATGCAGCAATAAGTTATAACAGCCTTAGGCAAATCAAGGATACATCTCTTTTTTCAAGTTTTAAAGTTGATAGTATTAACGTTAAATCAATTATTGATTCAATTGCTTCTAAACAACTGAAAAACTGTGTTTTAAACAACTCAATTAAAGTTTATGACGATTATCTTAAACACAATTATTTAGCATCTTCAAAATACATCATAACAGCCATTAATAACAGAGATGAGTTGGAATACAATCGTGTGATTGAAGTTAATAAAAGCGATAGTACACAGTTGTTTATTTTGAGTCACCCATTAAGTAATTTAAGGAACGAGGCTTTTAAACTAAAAGAAAGGCAATTGTTTGAAGAGATAACAAAAGACAAAAGCGAAAGAAATTATATCTTTTTTATTACTCAACAAAGCCAGAATACCAATATCAACTTGGCCTACAGAACCTTATTAGATTTATATAAAGAAACAAAAAACAAAGATGGTATTGCTGCTTTTATAAAAAACTACCCATTAGCACCTCAACGTGTTGAGGCCTGGCAAAGCCTGTTCACATTATCTGTCAAAACTTTCAAAAAAGATGAGTTGGAGAGTTTCCTAAACACATATCCCGATTTCCCTTTCAAAAATTCTATTTTAAAAGAAGTTCAATTAAATGATCTTGTACTTATACCGGTTCAAAAGAATGATGAAATTGGTTTTGCAGATACGTCCGGAAAGATAATTATAGAGCCTATTTACGACGAAGTAACCGAGTTTAAAGAAGGATTAAGTATTGTACATAAAAACGATTCTGTTTTTTTTATTAATAAAGAAAACAGTAATACACTCGGACGAATTTTTTCAGACGCACTTCCTTTTTGTAATGGCCTTGCTCCAATTAAACTCAATAATAAGTGGTATTTAATTAATCGCCTTGGTGAATCTAAAACAGAATCTTTTGAAGAAACAAATGAATTAAGTGAAGATCTTTACGTTGTGAAACAAAATAATTTGTATGGTGCAATTGATTGTTATGGACAAATAATATATCCCATTAAATTTGATAAACTTGGTGATTTTAAAAATGGTTGTGCTTACTATCAATTAGATGGACTTTTTGGCTTTATCACCAAAAGTGGATACACGCATAAGCCTGAGTTTGAATGGATCTCAGACTTTGGAGAAAATGGATTAGCCATATATAAAAATAAAAATAAATTTGGTTTGATAAAAAATAACGGGCAGTTTTTAACGCCTGCCAATTATGATCAAATTGTAAAGGCAAATGAATTAATTTACTTAATGATCATCAATGATCAGTATGGTTTCTATTCGAGCGATGGTTGCTTTTTAAGTGAATTAAATTATGATTATGAAAAAGAAAAAAGCCCAAGCTACTATACCAACGGAAATAATTTAAAATTAATCAAAAAAAATAATCAAGCTTTAATTGATCTTAACGGTCATGTTAATATTGATTTTGGGACATACAGCGAAGTTAATTTTGCAGTAAATAATTTGATCAGAATTAAAAAAAATAATAAATACGGTTTTTTAGATCGTAAATTAAATACGGTTATTCCATGTAAATATATCACTGCAGAAGATTTTAAGGATAGCACAACAATTGTAAGTGGCAAGAAAGGGTATCAATTAATTAATACAAAAGGAGAAGAACTTCTTAGTTCGGAGACCAATATTGAACATGTTGACAAAAACCATTTCATGACCGAAAAAGAGGGTTCTAATAATCTCTATTCAAAAAAAGGAATTCTTCTATTCACAAATGTAGTTTCCTTTGAAATATACAAGTCACACCTCATTTTATACCTTCATAATAATCAAATAAAAATTATACCAATTTAATTTTAGAAGCACTATTTTTCTACCTTTGTAATTCAATTTCATTTATTATGATTCAAACCCTAACTAAGATTCACAATTTCAGTGCTGGTCCTGGAATACTGCCACCTGAAGTTTTAAAACAAGCTTCAGAAGCTTGTATCAATTTCGATAATATGAATTTATCGTTATTAGAAATTTCTCACCGCAGTAAAAATTATGTAGCTGTTATGGATGAGGCTCGCCAATTGGTTAAAGATTTGTTTGAAGTAGGTGATGATTATGAAGTATTTTATTTAGGCGGCGGTGCCAGTTTGCAGTTTGCAATGGTACCATATAATTTATTGACTGAGACTGGTTTTGCGGCATATCTAAATACCGGTGTTTGGGCTAGCAAAGCAATTAAAGAAGCGAAGATCTTAGGAAACGTAAAAGTGATTGCTTCTTCTGAAGATAAAAAATTCTCATACATTCCGAAAGGATATGAGATTCCTTCTGATGCCGATTATTTTCATTGCACATCAAACAATACAATTTATGGAACTCAAATGAAGGCATTTCCAAAAAGCCCGGTGCCATTGGTCTGTGACATGAGTTCAGATTTATTCAGTCGTAGAATTAATGCAAAAGAATTTGCTTTGATTTATGCTGGTGCACAAAAAAACATGGGCCCAGCCGGTAGCACTATGGTTATGGTTCGTAAAGATGTATTAGGAAAAACAACACGAAAAATGCTATCCATGTTGGATTATCAAGTACATATTAAAGGCGAAAGCATGTACAACACGCCTCCTGTATTTCCTGTTTACGTAAGTATGTTAACCCTTCGTTGGTTAAAACAACATGGGGGTGTTGATTGGATAGAAAAAGTAAATCAGAAAAAAGCGGATACACTTTATAATGAAATTGATAGAAACTCTTGCTTTATAGGAACTGTTGCTAAAGAAGATAGAAGCAATATGAACGTTTGCTTTTTACCAACTAAACCCGAGTATGAAGCTGAATTTGATAAAATAACAAAACAATATAACCTCAGCGGATTAAAAGGACACAGAGATGTTGGTGGGTATCGTGCTTCATTATACAATGCATTACCACAAGAAAGTGTAGATGTATTAATTGATGCCATGAAAGAATTTGAAAAGAAATTTGCTTAATTAGCAAGATCTTGCGCTAGGGATTGTAACGGAAATCCTTTTTGGATTTTTCAGACAAAAAGATTGCAGCGAAAAGCCCGCCCAAGCGCCCAAATAAAAATTAAGAATTGTGAATAAAAAGAACATTGTAAAAACAACCGATGAGTAAAAAAATATTAGCCAACGACGGCATAGATGCAGTAGGAAAAGAACTTTTAGAAAAAGCTGGATTTACCGTTATAACAGATAAAGTTGCTCAGGAAAACCTCGCAAAAGAAATAAATGATAAAGGATATATTGCATTAACTGTGCGGAGTGCGACCAAAGTTCGTAAAGATGTAATTGATGCTTGTGCCGGTTTAAAAGTAATTGGTCGCGGTGGTGTTGGAATGGACAATATTGATGTTGATTATGCAAGAGAAAAAGGAATTCAAGTTATTAATACGCCAGCTGCTTCGTCAAACTCAGTTGCCGAATTAGTATTTGCACATTTATTTAATGCTGTTCGTTTTTTATACGATAGCAATCGTCAAATGCCTATAAATGGTGAAGAAAAATTTGATGAACTCAAAAAGAAATACGCAAAGGGAGTTGAATTACGGGGTAAAACAATGGGAATTGTAGGATTCGGAAGAATTGGTCAGTATGTTGCGAAAATGGCATTAGGCTTAGGAATGAAGGTTGTTGCTTTTGATCCTTTTGTAACTGAAGCAATTATTGATATTGAAATTGAAGGAGCGCCTACTTCTGTAAAAATAAAAATAAACACAATTAAATTAGATCAAATACTTCAAACGAGCGACTTCATCAGCTTTCATGTACCAGGTGGAAAATTGATTGGAAAAAACGAAATTGCTTCCATGAAAAACGGAGTAATATTAATCAATGCAGCACGTGGTGGTGTAATTAACGAAAGTGATCTTATAGATGCATTAAATAGTGGTAAAGTTTCTCATGCCTGTTTAGATGTTTTTGAAAACGAACCAAAACCAAGTATTTCTATTTTAAAACATTCTAAAATTTCTTTAACTCCTCATATTGGTGCTGCCACAAACGAAGCACAAGAACGTATTGGTGTGGAGTTAGCTGAGAAGATTATTGCGGCATTGAAGTAAATATTAGCCAAGGAGACAAAGACACGGTTTATCAACTGACCGCAGAATCATTAGCCACAAAGACACGAAGGCACAAAGTTTTCTTTTTAATCAAATATTTAGAATTTTTTCTATATTCCTTTTGTGACTTAAAGCTTTAGTCGTTAATTAATTTTTGTGCCTTTGGGGTTATTTCTCATTTCCTTATTTGAGGTTCAAAAAAATAACCGTGGCTCCGCATCTCCGTGGTTATTAATCCGTAATTTTGTAATAGTAATTCATTATGCACAGCATAGAACCTTTTTATAATTGGCGACATTTATATGTAGCTGCAGAGGATCCCGATTCACCCTTTTTCAATCGAGAGTATAATGAGTTTCAATATACGAATACAATCTACAATTATTACATTCACCCTCAATGGGATGAAATAGGTAGTGAAACTCTTTACATTAAGGTGCTATTTGTTGATTATTCAGAAAAATATGCCATTATTGAATTAATTGGTGAATGGAATGATGCAATTAATAATGACATTATGCTCTTAAAACGAGATATTATCGATGATCTCAATTATTTCGGAATCAATAAATATATTCTTATTGGCGAGAACGTTCTAAATTTTCATAACAGCGATGATAGTTATTATGAGGAATGGTTCGACGATAATGGAGAGGATGGATGGATAGTTCTATTGAATTTTAGAGATCATGTGCTTAAAGAATTTCAAAACGCCCGTATAGATTACTATTTTATTTATGGAGGAGAACTGGATGAATTTGAATGGCGCAAATTCTCACCTGGACAAGTGTTTGGTAACGTAAGTAAAATTATAAGAAAACGTTTAGGTTAATCTGTTTTATTGCTCGCTTATATACAAAGTATTGGTAATAGTTTGTTTTGATTTTATTTTCACAGCTAATCCACCAACAACAATATAGGGTGCCGCAATAGTGTAATCGTAACCATATCCATACAAAAAATAATTTCCTTTATATACATTAAATTTAAAATTCCCGTTCTTATCTACCCTTACTTTGGCGTCATAAGCTGTTGTATCGTCGCTTGGTTGATCAGTAGCATTAAATTTAATAAAAACGGAAGCACTTGTAATTACTTTGGCGTGATGCATTACAACTCCTTGGATAACTGAATTTCCACCAAGTTCATTTTTTTTGCAAGAAAATAAAATAAAAACTAATAAAGTTAATCCGATTATCTTTTTCATAAAACACTATATTAGATAATACATAAAGTTACAAATAAAAACCTTCAATTAATTACATATATCCGATTGATTTTAATCAGAAGTAAAATATTATGTTAGGAAATAATTTAATAAAACATCTGTTTAAACCCAATCAAAAACATTAATGGTTATCTTTGTAAGCTAAAATAAAAAACGTGACTTTAATTAAAAGTATTTCAGGAATAAGAGGAACAATTGGTGGGACTCCGGGAGACGGATTGAGTCCTCTAGACATCGTTAAATTCAGTTCAGCATATGCGGCTTGGTTAAAAGAAAACAATAAAACATCTAAACAACTAACGGTATTAATAGGACGTGATGCTCGCATTAGTGGCAATATGGTAAGTAAAATTGTAGCCGGTACATTAATGGGGATGGGAATTAATGTGATAGACGCGGGATTAAGTACAACACCAACAATTGAAGTTGGCGTAACAGAATTGAAAGCTAACGGCGGTATTATTTTAACAGCTAGTCATAATCCTAAACAATGGAATGCTTTAAAGTTATTGAATAATAAAGGAGAATTTATTAGTGAAGAAGATGGGAAAAGAATTTTAGAATTAGCAGAAGATCAATCAATGACCTACAGTGAAGTTGGTACTCTTGGAACTTATTCTGAGAACTCTGATCTCTTGCAAATACATTTCGATAAAATATTGAAGTTGCCTTATGTAGATATAAAAGCAATTAAGGAAAAGAATTTCTCAATTATTGTAGATCCTGTAAACTCAACAGGGGCAATTGCTGTACCTGCATTATTAAAAGCTTTAGGAGTAAACACCATTCATGTTATAAATGAAGAAGTTAATGGGAATTTTGCACACAATCCTGAACCTTTGCCTGAGCATTTAACTGATTTGAGTAATGCAATTATTAAACAAAATGCACACTTAGGAATTAGCGTTGATCCGGATGTTGATCGTTTAGCTTTGGTTTGTGAAGATGGAGAGATGTTTGGAGAAGAATATACTTTAGTTGCTGTTGCTGATTATGTTTTAAAACAACACCCAAAAGGAAATACTGTAAGTAATTTATCAAGTACAAAAGCATTAAGAGATGTTACAGAACTAGCTGGTGGTAAATACGCTGCAAGTGCTGTTGGTGAGGTTAATGTGGTGAAGTTGATGAAAGAAACGAAAGCAGTAATTGGAGGAGAAGGAAATGGAGGCATTATTTTGCCTGAGTTGCACTATGGAAGGGATGCTTTAGTTGGTATTGCTATTTTCTTGACGCACCTAGCCAAATACGGCAAAACAGTTTCTATGCTTAGGAAGAGCTACCCAAATTATTTTATTTCAAAAAACAAAATTGAATTAACAGCAAATATAAATGTTGATAAAATACTGGAAGACATTAAGTTAAAATATAAAAAACAACCTATTAATTCTATTGATGGCGTTAAAATTGAATTTGATAATGAATGGGTTCATTTAAGAAAAAGCAATACTGAACCTATTATTAGAATATATAGCGAAAGCGAAAGCATGACTACTGCAGAAAATTTAGCTAAAAAAATAATTAATGACATCAAAGAAATTATTAAAAACTAATTTTAATTAATACCTTTATAGTAGTGAAACCCTTATAGACAAAGGAATTTTCCATTCAATTTTTTAAAATGAAAATTTATTTAGATAATGCTGCCACTACAAAACTAGATGATGCAGTAATTGAAGCCATGATTCCTGTTATGAAAGAGGAGTATGGTAATCCATCTTCTATTCATGGATCTGGTAGGAAAGTGCGCAGCTTGATTGAAAACTCCCGCAAAACGGTTGCTAAACTATTAAATGTTACTCCTGCCGAAATTTTTTTTACGTCAGGTGGAACAGAAGCAGATAATACTGCAATATGTCAAGTAATTGAAAATTATAATATTACACATATTATCTCAAGTAAAATTGAGCATCATGCTGTTGAGCATACAATATCTGTTTTAGAAAAAAAAGGCAAAATTAAAGTTTCATGGATAAATGTTGATTCAAAAGGAAATGTGGACTTGATTCAGTTAGAAGAATTATTAAAGAACAATCCTCGTACCTTAGTGTCTCTCATGCACGCCAATAATGAAATTGGTACTTTATTACCAATAAAAGAAGTTGGCGAGATTTGTGAAAAATACAATGCCATTTTCCATAGTGATACAGTTCAAACTGTTGGTCATTACCCGCTCAATTTAAGAGAAATCAAAGTTCATTTTATTACTTGTGCGGCCCACAAATTTCATGGACCAAAAGGCGTTGGTTTTTTATATATCAATCACGCGATTAAAATTGATCCGTTTATTAATGGTGGTGCACAAGAAAGAAATATGCGTGGCGGCACTGAAAATGTATATGGCATTGTTGGCCTAGCTAAGGCACTTGAGATATGTTATAATGAAATGGAAGAACATATTAAATACATCTCCGGCTTAAAACAATATATGATTGAGAAATTACAACAGACTATACCAGGCATCGAGTTCAATGGTGAAACTAGTACTGAGAAAGCATTATATACTGTCCTAAATTGTCGTTTTCCGGCCCATCCGAATGCTGAAATGCTTTTGTTTAACCTTGACATTGCCGGAATATATGCAAGTGGTGGCAGCGCCTGCACAAGCGGAAGCAATCAAGGGAGCCACGTTTTAAAAGGCATTGGAGCCAATATGAACCGCCCATCCGTTCGTTTCAGTTTTTGTAAATACAACACCAAAGAAGAGATCGATTTTGTGGTTAAAAAACTGGAAGAGCTATTTGCTGTTGAACAAACGGCTTAATTTTATCAAAAAATTAGTTGAAATATTGATTTTTTGTTATATTTGCGGACTTAAAAATTATTAAACCTTATCACAAAAATGTTAATTGTACAAATAAAAGAAGGCGATACTATTGAGAAAGCCTTAAAGAAATACAAAAAGAAGTTTGAAAAAACCGGAGTTGTTAAGCAATTACGTGCTCGCAAACAATTCATTAAACCTTCGATCCGTCGTAGAGAAGAGATCATCAAAGCTGTATACAAGCAAAAGCTTCAAGAAGGCACTTTAGAAAGTTAATATTTAATTGATTTTATATTGAAATCCTAAACTGAATTAAGTAAATTCGGTTTAGGATTTTTCATTTATGGATATTGATGTAATAACTGATTTTTTGACTTATTTGGAAAAGATTAAGAAACTCAGTAAACACACGTTAATTTCCTATAAAAACGATCTTCTCCAATTCAATCTATATCTCTCGGATGAGGTGGGTTTAAAAGATATCACAAAGGCAAATCATCAGGATGTACGTGGTTTTATAGCTAAATTAATGGATGAAAAGAATGCTGCTAAAACAGTTAATAGAAAACTCTCATCTATTAAAGCTTTATTCAAATATCTCCTCCAAAGTCAGCTTATAACTAATAATACGGTTTTAAAAGTACAAGGACCAAAAACCCCTAAAAAGCTACCTGTTTTTGTTGAAGTAGCCGATATGGATAAATTATTGGATGAATTAAAATTTGATAATTCATATAAAGGAATACAAAATTGTCTCATTTTAAATATACTCTATCAAACAGGTATAAGGCGTTCAGAATTAACGAATTTGAAAAACAAAGATGTAGATCTTTTTAATTCTGAAATAAAGGTTTTAGGTAAAAGAAATAAAGAACGCATTATTCCAATAAGTATCGAACTTAAACGCAACCTTGAAACATTCCTTTCCGTAAAACAAGCTCAGGGTTTAAACAACGAATTTATGTTCCTTACATTGAAAGATAAACCATTAAGTCCTTTCCAGGTATACTTCATCGTAAAGAAATATCTCTCTTTGGTTACAACTCTCCACAAAAAAAGTCCGCATATATTAAGACATACTTTTGCTACACATTTATTAAATAATGGAGCAGATATTAATGCAGTGAAAGAATTACTTGGACATGCAAATTTATCTGCAACACAAATATACACACACAATACAATTGAAAAACTAAAGAAAACTTATTTACAAGCTCATCCCCGTTCAGGAAATTAAATACAATTAACTAAAAACAAATCGCCATGATAATCAACATTCAATCGCTGCATTTTGATGCAGATAAAAAACTTTTAGGTTTCGTAAATGAAAAAGTTACAAAACTCAACACATATTACGATGGGATCATAAATAGTGACATTATTTTAAAGCTTGATAAGAATAATAATGCGGAAAATAAAATTGCTGAGATTAGAATGCATGGTAAAGGACAAGAGTTCTTCGCCAAAAAACAATGTGCTTCATTTGAAGAAGCTACTGACCTAGCTTGCGAGGCATTAAAATCTCAGGTTAAAAAACACAAAGAGAAAAAACTATAATCCTGTTATAAATATCAATTAAACCGCACTTAATCTTAATACGTGCGGTTTTTTTATTTTATAAATATCTGCGTTCCATTTTTTCTTACTTTTAAGTTTTATTTCAATTATGAGCGATTTTTCAAAATATAAATTTGGCACAAAAGCCATTCACGCCGGTGCAGAACCTGACCCAACAACAGGGGCAATTATGACACCTATTTACCAAACTTCAACTTATGTTCAGGAATCTCCCGGAAAAAACAAAGGCTATGGTTATGCACGAGGTAAAAATCCTACAAGAGAAGCGCTTCAAAAAAATATTGCTGCACTCGAAAATGGAAAACATTGCATTTGTTTTAGTAGTGGAATGGGTGCTACTGATGCTGTTATAAAATTATTACGTCCCGGTGATGAAGTTATTACAGGTGATGATCTTTATGGTGGTTCTTATAGGATGTTCACCAAGATCTTTGAAAACTATGGAATTAAATTTCACTTTATTAATTTAAGTGATGCTGATAATATTAAAAAATATGTAAATGCTAAAACAAAGTTGATTTGGGCTGAAACACCTACCAACCCAACTATGCAGATTATTGATATTGAAGCTTGCTCTAAAATAGCAAAAGCAAACAATATTCTTTTAGCAGTTGACAATACATTTGCCTCTCCTTATTTGCAAAATCCATTGGCGTTAGGTGCAGATATTGTGATGCATTCGGTAACCAAGTATTTGGGTGGGCATAGCGACGTTGTAATGGGTGCGCTAGTAATGAATGATGACAAGCTTCATGAACAGTTGTATTTTATTTTAAATAGTTGTGGTGCCAATCCCGGACCAATGGATTGTTTTTTAGTAATGCGTGGAATAAAAACATTGCATTTAAGAATGGAACGTCATTGTTTTAATGGAAGAAAAATTGCTGAGTTTTTAAAAACACATCCCAAAATAGAAAAAATATATTGGCCGGGTTTTACTGATCATCATAATCACGCTATCGCAAAAAAACAAATGCGCGATTTTGGCGGAATGATTTCCATCGTATTAAAAGACGCTGATCAAGATAAAACATTTAAAATTGCATCGTCCTTTCAAGTTTTTTCATTGGCTGAAAGTTTGGGCGGAGTTGAATCCTTGATCAATCACCCTGCAACTATGACGCATGCTTCAATTCCTAAAACAGAGCGTGAAAAAGCCGGTGTAGTAGATAATTTATTGCGCTTAAGTGTTGGTGTTGAGGATGTGGAAGATTTGATAGAAGACTTGAAGCAAGCTTTAGCTTAATAAAGCATTCAGATATTTGAATAGGTAAAATAATGTATTTTAAGTACATTTAATTATCTATTTTATAATTGAGAAGGTTCGTGAAAAATATTTTCTTTCTTTTTATCTTTTTTCAAGGATGGTTATTTGCACAAACCAATGGTGATGGACTTGTATTAAAGAAAAAATTGTATTCTGACAAAACACTTTCAGACTCTGGAAAGGCAACAATTTATAATAGACTTACTGAAATTTATTTTCAATTAAACCGGGATTCTGCCAAACACTTTAATTATATAGCTGAAGTATTGTCTCTTAAAACAAAAGACAAACGAAATTATGCAGCTGTACTATATTATAAAGCTGCTTTCAAATATTTTGATTCACAGTATGATTCTACAATTAATTTACTGAATAAGTCGATACTAAATTTAAAGGGGATAAAATACCAATTTATAGAATCCAAACAATATAATTTATATGGTGCTGTTGAATTCTTAAAAGGAAATTACAAATTGGCAGAAGAGTATTATTTAAAAAACTTAAATATTAATATTGAAACAGGAGATACTGCAAGCATATTAAATACTTATTATAATATATCGCTCATTCATAATTCACAAGGCGACTATAGCAAAGCCATTGAATACAATTATAAAATTCTTGAAATTGCAGATAAAGTAAATGATTCAACCAATTTAATGCTTGCTTATCAAGGTTTAGGAATCGCTTACGGCAATGTTTCAGAGGTAAACAACTCCCTTTTGTATCTTAAAAAAGCTTATCAAATCGCTCTCAGAAAAAAATTAGAATATGAGCAAATTGGTATATTAATAGATCTAGGCAATAATTATAAGCAGGTAAGAAATTATACAATGGCTTTATATTATGAAAACAGGGCTATTGCACTCGCAACAAAAATCTCTGACCAAAGAACACTCTCTGTTTCTTTAAGTAATAAGGCTGCAACACTTTTAAAGATGGGTAAATCATTAGAGGCTGAAGATCTTTTGAATCAATCTATTTTAATTTCTAAAAAAATAGATTTTACAAATGGGACTTTAGAAAGCTATATCACACTTTCACAAATATATTTTCTTCGTAACGATTTTGAAAAATCAAAATATTTTGCATATTCAGTTCTTGCCATTTCTAAACTTACAGGTGGTATTGATGATGAAAAAAATGCTTACAGATCTTTGTATTCGATTTATAAAAAACAAAACAAAAATGATAGCTCTTTGTTTTATTTCGAAAAATATACCCATTTAAAAGATTCATTTATTAATGAGTCTAAATTTAAAGAAATTGCAGTAGATGAATTCAAATATCAAAAACAAAAAGAAGATGAAATAAAAAAGCTTGAAAAAGAACTTTATATAAAAGAACTCGATAAACAAAAAGTAATTAGAACTGCAATAACTATTGCATCTATCATTCTTCTTGTTTTTTTAGTGATTGTCTTTAGAAATTATAGAGAGAAACAAAAAGCTAATCAGGAAATTCAAAAACAGAAACAAGTTATTGAATCAAAAAATAAGGATATTTTGGATAGTATTAATTATGCAAAAAGAATTCAATATGGAATGCTTGCTCAGGACCCTCTTTTAAAAGCTAACCTCAATGAGTTTTCAATTTTGTTTAAACCAAAAGATATTGTGAGCGGAGATTTTTATTGGGCTTATGAAACCAAAGAAAAGTTTTATTTATGTGTTGCTGATAGTACTGGTCATGGTGTACCAGGCGCATTCATGTGTTTACTAAATATTGGTTTTTTAAATGAAGCTATCAATGAAAAAAAATTATATCAACCTCACGAAATATTTAATCATGTTAGACAACGTTTAATTGAAAATATAAGTAAAGACGGCCAGAAGGATGGATTTGATGGGACTTTAATTTGTTTTGACAAAAAAAACTCAACTATAACTTACGCAGCAGCGCATAATCCACCTTTTGTGATCTCGGGCAACTCTATTACAGAATGTAAATATGATAAAATGCCGGTTGGCCAAGGCGAGCAAAAAGAATCATTTAATTTATATGAATTACCCGCTAAAAAAGGTGATGTACTATATTTACTCACAGATGGCTATGCTGATCAGTTTGGAGGAAAAGGTGAACAAGGAAAGAAGTTCAAGAAAAAAAACTTAAAAGATCTTTTAGCTAAAATTCAAGATAAGAAATTGAATGATCAAATAATCACAATTGAAAAAACATTTAATGAATGGAAAGGTGATCTGGAGCAGGTTGATGATGTTTGTATAATAGGATTACGCATTTAATATTTGTCACTAAGCTATTCGTCAATTTTAAAAAATTGCTTTTAATAACACTCCTTCGACTTAGTTTATCTTGAGCGAAGTCGAAAGGCTCAGGATGACATTTTTCTACATTTCCATTCTTTGAATTACTTTCTCGAACCAAAATAATTGATGACTTTTGTGTTATTGGATTACGCATTTAAGTATTCACCACGAAGGCACAAAGTTTTTTATTGGTTCCTATATTTAATAATCATCGATTGGCAATAAAAAAAGCTGTACAAAATGATACAGCTTTTTTAATTTAAAATAGGTTTATTCTGATTTATTTATCCTTTAAAATTATTCATTTTATCAGCTAATTTAATTGCTTCATACAGGTTAATTAAACCGGCATTTTTACCAAGGGTTTCAAATTTCACATAACGATCTTTGTCCCCTTTTTTACTTCCGGGTTTAATAACCATTTTTCCTTTGTATGTTTTTAGACTACTCTTGATCAATATTTTTTTCATTTGCTCTGGTGTTAAAGCAGGATAATATGATTTTAAAACTGCCGCTACTCCAGCGGAAACAGGTGTTGCCATACTTGTACCACTCAGATCTTTATATTCGTTTTCAGGTAAAGTGGAATAAATATCTACCCCAGGTGCAAACAGATCAACTGTTTTTTTACCGTAGTTAGTAAATGGTGCAGCTATCATAGAATCCGGCTTCCAACTCAAGGCACCAATTGTAATCATATTAGTGGCTGTTCCTTTTCCTTCAAATTTTGGAGTAGGAAAATGAATCTCTTTATCAATATCTACAGCATCATTACCGGCAGCATGCATTAATAAAACACCTTTAGATTCTGCATATTTTACTGCATCATCAACTACTTTTTTATTCCATGAATATTTTTTTCCAAAACTCATATTTAAAATGGTTGCCCCATTATTTACTGCATAAATGATTGCATTGGCAACGTCTTTGTCTCTTTCATCTCCATCGGGTACACAACGAACTGACATGATTTTTACATCAGAGGCAACCCCGTCCATTCCTATCCCATTATTTCTGCTAGCCGCAATAATTCCAGCTACATGTGTTCCATGAAGACTATGCGGGCCTTTACAATCAGCATTACCATAATTTTTTTCATATGGATCATCGTAATTATCACCAACAATGCTTCTTGGATCAAAATCAGGATTTAAATTTTTTTCGAGCATATTATAATAATGATCGTATGCGTCATCAATTTGATCTTTAAATTCATTAAAAGTGACTTTACCTTGCTTCATAGATATAGTACAAATTGCTTTAATTTGTTTATCCGTTTTATCTTCAGGAGTATATTTTTCTATGTTTTCCAATTTAATTTCTGAAACAGTTTGTTGTGATTTAATGTCCGATTCCATTTTAATCAACTTCTCTTTTATTAACTTAACCTGGTTATAGGAAGGTTCGTTATTTGATTTGGCGGTAGTAGTTTCCTTCTTTACTTGTTCATATAATTCCAAATCAGCTTTTTCTTCTTTTGTTTTAAAATCAGCTACTGTTTTACCTTCATATTTAGGTTTTAGTTTGCGATAAAGACGGGTTGATTCCAAATTATCCACATCAACATTTTTTCCATCTTTACCGCCTATAAAATTCCAACCGTGTATATCATCAATGTATCCATTTTTTATCATCGTCGATTCCGTTTCCAGGAATTTCTCCCGGGTTAGTCCACATCACATCCTTCAGATCTTCATGTTTATAATCTACACCACTATCTAGCACAGCAACAATTACGGGAACCGGCTTTCTGTCTTTCAATAATTCCTTATAAGTCCGTTCAGTACTTACACCATTCACTTTGTCATTTGTAGGATCGAGATTAAACCAATTATCAGGTCGTTTTTGAGTTTGTGAAAACAGAAACCCACTAATTAATAAGGTAGAAATGGAAATGAAGACTTTTTTCATCTAGAATTTGCTTTAATTTTAACTCAAAATAAACATTAATTAATCACAATTAAACACCGTTTAAACTAATTA
>JABDBZ010000013.1 GCA_013288385.1 Bacteroidota bacterium | reverse complement strand
AATCAATCCTGCATATGCTGGAAGTTCGGAAGCGTTAAATATATCAGGAATGTATCGAAATCAATGGATGGGTTTGCCGGGAGCACCGGTAACAGCAATTTTAAGTGCGCATTCTCCATTAAAAAATAAAAAAGTAAATATTGGTGGGATTTTAATAAACGATCGCTTTGGTGTATTCAATCATACAAAAGCCAGTTTAATTTACGCTTATCGTTTTAAACTTTTTAATGGACATTTAAGTTTTGGATTACAAGCGGGAATAGATTCTTACACCACAGATTGGAATAAAATAAATACCACGGATGTTGGAGATCCAAATTTTCAAGGACAAAAAACACGAAATATTATTCCGGAAGTAGGTGCAGGAACATTTTATCACTCAAAAAATTTCTACTTAGGTTTTTCTATACCAAATTTATTCAATACTGGTTTTAATTATGATATGGTTGGGATATTAAACTCGGGCTGTATTATTAAAATGAGCGATAATATAAGATTAAAACCGGCTGTTTTAATTAAGTACTTAAAAAGTTCACCGCTTTCGGCAAATGTTTCAACTACTTTTTATTATAAAGAAGTATTTGGTATAGGTTTAGGCTATACCTATAAAACTGCCACCCTAGCATACGTTGATCTAAAATTAAATACGCAATTTCATTTGGGATATGGTTATACCTATTCGCTTAATATACTCCAAAACTATACGTCCGGAAGTCATGAAATAATGCTTCGCTATATATTTCAATATAAAATTAATGCCGTAAGTGCCAGATATTTTTAGAAATGAAAACAATTCACTTTTATATATTATTTTTTATTTCAACTACTTTACTCTCTCAGAAATATTCAGATACATTAGGTAATGCTTCTTTGAAAAGAGAAGACTCAACAACTTCAAAAATTATCCGACTTAATATTAATTCCAATAGATCTGATTTTAGTCCAGTCGTTTTCAATAACCAATTATTATTTGTTTCTGGTAGAAATGAGAGCAATACAATTACTTATATTGATAAAAATGGTGAATCGGAAATAACTGATCTATTTAGTTCCTTACGAATTGATTCTATTAGGTTTAAAAATGTAAAGTCTTTTGACGCAACTATAAATACTAAATATTACGAAGGACCATTTTGTTTAAATAAAAAAGGCAATATCATTTATTTCACTGCTACAGATAAAAAAACAAGTCTTTTAAAAATTTATAAATCTGCATATATAAACAATACATGGTCAAAACCGGAAATTCTTTCTTTTTGCCTTCCTCAATATTCATATTGTCATCCAAGTTTGTCGCCCAACGAAGAGCTGATTGTGTTTGCATCAAATATAAACTCAGAAAAAAACAAAATGGATCTTTTTATTTCAGAATACAATGATGGAATATGGAGTCCTGCAATTGCGATGAGTTCAAAAATTAACGACGAAGCAAACCAGATATTTCCGTTTATAAATTCCAAAAACATCCTTTATTATTCTTCTGATAAAAAAACAGGAAAGGGTGGTTTAGATATTTATTATACAAATCTTAACTCAGATACATCTTCAATAAAAACATTTCCATTTCCTATCAATTCATCTGCAGATGATTTTGGTGTTTGGATTGATACAACGTCAGAAACCGGTTACTTTTCAAGCAATAGAAATGCACGATATAAAGATGATATTTATTATTTCTCAAAAAGAATTCCCGAATTTAAAAATTGGAAAAAGATTAATACTAAAAATACATTTTGTTATAATTTTTATGAAGAAAGATCCTTAGAAAGTAAGGATACTTTAGATATGGTTTTTGAATGGGATTTTGGTGATGGGAAAAAGGGTAGGGGATTAAAAATAAAACATTGCTTTGAAAAACCGGGCGAATATCTTATACAACTCAATACGGTTAATAAAGTTTCAGGAGAGGTTTTTGTAAACGAAACCTCTTCAACCCTTTTGATTGAGAAACCTGATCAATTGGTAATTGATTGCCAGGATTCTATTAATGAAAATCAAAGTTTAATTATTAAAACAGATAATTGTTATTTGAAAGGCTACAAATTAAATGAAATGTATTGGTCTTTCGGAGATGGGAAATACAACTCCGGACCGCTTGTGAAACATTTCTATCAGACTCCCGGCACTTATAAAATTGAAGTGGGTTTACTTGCAAAAAATATAGATTCAGATAAAATAGAAAAGTTTAAGATCGAGAAAAATATAATAGTCACGAAAAAGAAATAATTATGAATAACAAATTCAAAATAATAATAATTTATTTAGTTTCTTTTTATGGAACATTTGTAATTGCACAACCTATACCTTCAAAAGAAGAGAAAATACCATTTATATGCACCTTCAGCAGAAATGCTGAATTAAAATGGGGCGATGATGATTTTGTACAAACTTTTTTTTATGTTATTCCTGAAACTTATAAAAAACCTATTTACCTCAGAATATTTGATCCTGAAATTGGTGGAATGAATGATGAGAAACATTCGGTATTCAACAGTAAAACAAAATTTTCAGTATATGGCGGTGCTAAAGCACATTCAGATCCGGCTGCGAAAAGCCCGGATCCAAAAGGAAATTTTAAGAGTGGTAATTTATTAGGGTCAAGAATTTTTGGTGTGGATGAATCTTTAGATAACAATTGGGTCACACTTGGACCTTTTAATCCTATTGAAGGAGAAATGCAACCTGATATGGGTGGCAGAGTTTTTAAAATAATAATTGAAGGGCAAGAAGGGGATGATGGAAATTTATACCGACTCTTTTTATCTTCAGTTGCTAATGATAATAAGGAAATAGAAGGTGGAAACGGGTTTGCTTACGAATATTCATTCAGGCTTTCAGACGACAAAGGTTCGGTTTCTCATCTCTATCCTTTTATACCCGAAAAAGTAACGGCAGTTAAAATAAAAGTATTTGATTATGATAACGATGGTATAATACGAGTTGTTTCGGTTGCAAAAAAAGGAGATGTACGTAAACTAACTGAAGAAGGTACGTGGATAGAAAGTATGCATAAAGTTTCAAAAGATGAAATTAATACATCGCTTGACGTCCAATTCATAAAAGAATCAGAAGCAAAAAATAATAATATTGTTGTTTTTATCTCGAACCAATTTGGAGAGCTGATGCCATTTTTTACATCACCCATTGGAGGTATTCCTAAATTTTCTTTGAAGATAGGAATCCAGCCTGAATAATATGAGGTTTAGATTTTTAATATTATTTGTTGCTACATTTTTTACTGCCTATACTCAAACGTATAGTTTCAAGCAATATACTGAGGAAAATGGTTTAACACAATCTTATATCTATTGCATCTCACAATCTAATAAAGGACTTCTGACCTTATCCACAGGGGAAACCTTAAATCTATTTGATGGAAATAAATTTACGACTCTTTCCGACTCACAAATGACGGAAGATATTATTACAACTCATTTAATTGATTCAAGAAATATTACATGGCTTAGTCACCAACAAAATGGTTTGTCTTATATTAAAGATGGACGATATAATAGATTCGGAAATAAAATTATTTCCGGTTTAAAAATTTCACAAATTATTGAAGATGATCAAAAGAACATTTGGTTGGCCACAACAGGTGGCATATTTAGAATTGATGCGGATTTTAAAATCTCTCAAGTAGATACTTTGAAAGGGAAAAACATCTTTTCAATTTGTTTTGACGCCAAAAATAATTTGATCGTTGGGACTGATGAAGGATTATCGATTTTATCCGTTGGATCAAATAAAGAAGTGAGATTAATTGGACACATAAAAGAACTGAAAGACAAAAACATTAAACAAATAATATACGCTGACACTTCAAAATTAAAATTTTGGATATTAGTGGATGGTGAAGGGATATATGGACTAATTTATAACAATGGAAAGTACAGGATCTCTACACATATTTTAAATGAGTTGAAATCTAATAATTTTAATGTCACTTGTTTATATAGTGATCAATCTCAGAATTTATGGGTAAGTGTTTTTGGTGATGGATTAAGAAAGCTTTCATTTATTGGCGATCCTATGATGGGAAAGATTATTGTAACTAGAATCGATAAGAGCAATGGTTTAAAAAGTGATAATATACAGTCTATTTTCCAGGATTCGGAAGGTAATATGTGGTTTGGGACTTTTGGTGACGGCTTGATAAAAAAACCGGTAGAAATGTTTTCCTTCTATAGCACAAAAGAGGGATTGAAAATAACTGACATTAAAAAAGTTGTTGTTGATACTGCCGGAAATTTTTGGATGGGTACAAAAAATGGATTATCATTTTTAAAGAAAGAGGACAATTCTTTTTTGCTTTATAATTCCACTAACGGTTTTGTTGATGACAGAGTTAACGCATTGCTTTTAGCCAGTAATGGTGTGCTTTGGATCGGGACTAATGAAAATGGTATTTATACGTTTGATACAAAAACGCGTACATTTCAAAATTTTTCTAAAAAAAGGAAATTAAATCACAAATCAATCAATACAATTATTGAAACCGAAAATAAGATAATGATAGGTTGTACAGATGGACTTTATAGTTGTGATAAATTTTCTGATTGGAGTGAGGAATTAACAACCAGTGATGGATTATTACATAATAACATCCTTCATCTGTTTGAGGACAGCAAAAAAAGAATCTGGGTTTCGTCACATAGCTCACCGCCATACTATATAAGTGCCAAGAAAATTACAGCATTTAAAAAAATAAAAGGATTAAATTCTTTTAAAATTAATTGTACTTGTGAAGACAAAAATGGAAATATATGGATCGCAACAGATGAGGATGGAGTTTTTAAATTTGACAACAAAGAATTTCATAATTATACTGTTGAACATGGTCTCCTATCTAATTATTGTAATGGTATTGAAACAGACAGAAATAACTCTGTTTGGGTAACGCATGGAAATGGATTAAGTGAATTAAAAGAGTTTTATAAAAAATTTACAACCTATTCTGAACAAAGAGGTCTGTTGTTTTGTGAGAATAATTTTAATGCAGTTTATAAAGATTCTAATTCAGATCTCTGGTTCGGAACTTCAGAAGGGATAGTACAGTATAACCCGGAAGCAGAAAAAAGCGGTGTAAAGACTCCTGAGGTTTTTATTACAAAAATAATATTAAATACCAGTACATATTATCCGGAAGATTATATTGAAAAAAAATATGGTTACTATAGTGTACATATTTATTTCGGTGCAATTTCCTTATCTGAACCCGATGTTATTTATTACAAATACAGATTATTGGATGTTGATACGAATTGGATAATTACAGCAATGCCTTATGTTGATTTCCCGAAATTAGGAGATGGAGAATATAAATTTGAAGTTATAGCTTATAATGCAAATAATGGCTTATCCTCCAAAATACCTGCCATTGTTTCATTTGAAATTAAAAAACCTGTTTGGAAATATGCTTGGTTTTACTTTCTATTAATTTTTTTAATATGTTTTGTTATCTACATCATCATCTCTCTCAGAACTCGTGCTTTAGTCAAAACCCAAATTTTACTTAAAAATACAATCGAAGAAAAAACATTTTTATTAAAGAAGGAAAAAGAGGCTATAGAAATAATTAAAGAAGAGTTAGAACTTAAAAATAAAGATATTACAGCAAGTATAAATTATGCAAAAAGAATTCAGGATTCGTTATTACCGCCTGAAGAATTAATGGAAGAATTATTTCATGAAAATTATTTTGTAATGTATAAACCAAAAGATATCGTAAGTGGCGATTTTTATTGGTGTACAGGTCATGAAATGGAAAATTTAGTTTCGCTTCACCTAGCTGCTGTTATCGATTGTACAGGACATGGGGTGCCTGGAGCATTTTTAAGCATCCTTGCAAATGATTTTTTGAAACAATCTGTTATTGAAAAAAATGTAAATACGCCAAGTGATATTTTAAATTTTTTAAATGAGAATATCAGCTCACATTTAAATCAAACGTCAACAAAAGATAAACTCCATGACGGTATGGATATCGCACTTATAGGTATCGACTATAATAATTTAAAATTGTATTATTCCGGTGCAAATAACCCAATTTATATTTATAGACAAATCAATAATTTTATTGAAGAAATTATTGTTAAACCTACTAAGCAACCAATCGGGTCAATTAATGAAATAGTTGAAGACTACGAACTTCAAATAATTGATTTATTAAAAGGAGATATGATCTATTTATTTAGCGATGGATATGCAGATCAATTTGGTGGAGAAAGTCATAAAAAATTAACTTATAAAAGATTCAGAGAAATTTTATTTGCGGCTTCTAGTTTGTCTATATCTGATCAAAAATATTTTGTAGAGTCTAAATTGATAGAGTGGAAGGGGAAGGAAGAACAAACTGATGATATTTGCGTAATGGGGATAAAGATTTAATTCAGAAAGAGTTTTCCTAAAATAAACAACATTATAAGCAAATAGTTTCCTTTTTTTAAAAAAATTTGGCCGTACACCAAGATTACAGCAGGATTTCGTGCTAAAAAGTACTCCTTGTTTCTTCTGCATTAAATCTTTACCTTGAAAAAAATATGTTAAGTATATTCTATATTTACAAAATTATTTCGAGTTAAATTGATACGCTTTTATTTCCTCATATTTTTTTGTTTTGCCGTACTCAAATTTCAGGCTCAGGAAGTCGTTAAAAAAGATTCTCTTAAAAAGAAAAATAGGTTTATTGAATTTCTTACTAAGAAAAGAACTTTTTTGGTTGCCCCACAGTTAGCTCGTTCTCCAGAAACAGGTATTCTCACCGGACTTTATTACTTAAAGCTATTTAAGAATTTGAAAGATACCAATACCCGTACTTCAAACATTGAAACATTTTTATCTGTCACACAAAAAAAGCAATACTTTTTTCGCTTCAACGAAACAATTTTATTTGACAAAGAAAGATTTATTTTACGAGGTACCAGTAATATTGCGCGTTATAACGAATATTTTTATGGGATAGGAAATAATATTGATCTTAAACAAAAAGACACCATCGAATTAAATTTTGCATATACTACACAACGTCTCACCGGTAAAATAGCAAGAGGTTGCTTTCTTGGTTTGCAATACCAATTTTACAAAACACTCAATATTGGGTATATTCAAAATGATATTCTTGATAAAACAGCGAATGCACTTGGTAAAAATGGGAGCCTGACTTCTGGAATTGGGCCGGTTTTTTTATATGATACGCGCGATCATGTTATTTATTCGCGCACCGGTTCTTATTTAGATGCCTCCGCACTTTTTGTGAAAAAATTCTTAGGAAGTAATTTCGAATACACCAACATTACAATTGATGCAAGAAAATTTATTAAATTTTACAAAAACTATGTGCTTTGTTTTCAGGGCTTATTAAATTACAATGTTGGCAATGTGCCATTCAGACAATTAGCTTTAATGGGCGGTGATGTAATTATGCGTGGCTATTATTTAGGAAGTTATAGAGATAAAGTCATGACTTGCGCTCAGGTAGAATTACGATTACCTATTTATAAGTTTTTTGGAATTGTTTTGTTTGCAGCAGCCGGAGAAGTACAATCTAAATTAAGTGCTTTTAATTCAAATGACATCAGATATACTGCAGGAATGGGTTTACGTTTTATGTTTATAAAACATGAACGTGTAAATGTTGGAGCCGATGTAGGCTTTGGAAAAAAGACAAAAGGCTTATATTTTGGTTCTGGCGAATCTTTTTAAAGTAACAAGTTTTTTAAAAGTCTCCGCTCAGCGACCTCTGCGCGTTTTTCTTTCCGTTCTCTGCGGTTACTAAACACAGCTTTATACATGATGATTAGTTATAGGTCATAATTGTTTAATTTCTGGTATAATGGTAACAAAAAATCCCCGTCATTAACGAGGATTTTTATTTTAGAATTTGTTTTTACTTCTTTTAATTATTTTTTGCCTTTTGTTGAATCCATTTTTGTATCAAAGCAATTTTGCAATCACTTAGTTTTCCTGATGGCGGCATAATATCTGAACTATTGTTTAATTGCGTATAAAGCAAACTATTATTAGGATTGATAGTATCAACATAACCGCTTCCCGGTTGCATAAGTCTACTGTATGCTACAGAAGCATCCATATCCAAACCACCGGCAGAACTTCCAGCAGTATGACATCCGGAAATACTACAGTTTGCATTTAGTATGGGTAAAACATCGTTACTAAATGAAACAATTGTTGGAGTACCACAAGGGTTTGCTATTACCCCGGTAGTAGTGGAGGTTGTTGTAGTATCAATCCTTTTCGCTATTTTTTTACTGCAAGCAAAAAAAACAAAACCAGAGATTCCAAGTAGAGTAAGTAGTATTGTTATTTTTCGACTATTAAACATTTTCATTTATTAATAATTAGAAATTAGTATTGTTCATAATGAAACATCGATGGGATATTATTTGCAATCTGATTTGATAAAACAGTTGAATTATCTGCCACTGAATAAACATTTAAATAACTGTTTAAATTTAATGTAATTCCATTAAATAATTTACTATAATCAATTATGATGTGTATAAACTGCGTTTGATTTGGTAGTACAGAATAGTTTTGGTTTGGCATAGAGATACTTGTCAAATGACTGTTTGTACCAATTCTATAAGAAAAAGGTTGCATTTGAGCTACAGTATTATTTGCGGCCGTAGAAGTATCTATTTTTCCTTGCAGATTCACAAATACATATCCTTGCCATGGTTGTACGAAATTTCCAAACCACATATTGGGTTTAGAAAGTGTGCTATCGTTAGGCTCAGGTAATAAACTATTTGTTGATGGTGATAAGCCAACATTGAAACGAATAGATTGATAATTTCCGGATGGAACGCTACCAACCATATACTCTTCAATGGGCATAACCTTTGCAATATTTAAACCACCCATATTTACAGTAGATCCATCAGTTTTTACTAATTGAATACTTGAAATATACAATTGTGCTATACTTACAGATATTTTTCTTCCACCTGTCATTACGTAAACCGAATTATAAGTATCTACTTCATTTGTATCTACATTCGTATGTAAATGAAGAAAAACTGTTCCATTCGAAGCTGCAGGGGCTGGTTCAGGTGCAGTTGTTTTTTTCTTGCATGATAAAACTGATATGCTCACCATGACCAGAAAAACAAAAGCAGCTGCTTTTAATTTAATTTTCCTTTTCATGTTTTAATTTTTTAATTAATTTGTTTAAAAAGAGACAACCCAACCCGCATAAATTCCGGCACGTGTTGCTAATTGAATCCCATTTAAATTTTGATAAACCGGTTGTCCATATTCAAAAGATAGTCTGCTGTTAGCTAACTTTTTAAAATAAATATTTAATCCCGCATAACTTGTTACTCTTTTCCCGCCAAAATTTGTTGGTTTCGAGTCAGGTTCCATTACTTCAAATAAATTTGGATCTCGTCCATACATATTTCCGATCATGTAACCTTCAAGTCTGGCCGAAGCACTTAACCAAGGTAAAAAACGATACGCAACCCACATATTCGCCGTTAACTCATTACCGTAGCAATAACCTTCTGAGTTGTATGATGGTCTAATTGCTCCTGTAACTTGTGTGCCCCAATTAAATTTATTTTTCTTTAAGATATATGTAACACCCGGTAAAATATCAAATGTACCGGATCCCAATTGCATCATATAAGGTAAACGCTGACCTGAATACATCATGTCGCTGCTAACTCCAGACAATCTTATATTCCCCGTAGGTAAATTTACGCCCGCACTTAACATCACTTGATGATTTTTTTTATCCAGTAACAAATAAGTTGCGTAAAGTTTAGTGTCGCCAATACCTGAAGTTCTAGTTGTCATATTGGTTGCATTCATATCAGCCATTGTCATCCCATTCATATTCATTTGCATGGTACCAGGAAGCATATTCATTTTCATAGATTGTACATTATAATTGAACATTGCCATTACAGATAATCTATTTGTAATACCATACATGGCCATGAGCATATGCATATCCATGTTCATTGACTGAGGCGACATAATATAATTTTGAAAAACAGAAGCGTCACTTATTTTATTAGTGCCGGCCATATTGTTTCCTAACTGCATATTCATATACCTATAAGAGAACATCCATGTTCCTTTAGGATGATTGTGTCCAATCATTATACCGGATGGATTCATGTCGCCCGACTCACAATTACAGAGAGTGGAATCGCATGTTTGACCATAAGAATTAAATCCTTGAATGAATAAAATCAATATCAAAAAATTTAATTTCGTAAAAGTCGCATCCATCATGATAGAAAATTTCTTTTTCATGATAAATTTTTATTACGTGTAATAAAGAGTAGCACAGCTTGAAAAAGTGTACTTACGAGATTAAATAAAAATTAACAAATGGTTTCGGGTGGTTGAAAAACAGAAGCTGAATAATCAGCTAATTGGTAAGGATTATTTGGAGTTTCAATTTCATTTTCAATGGATAATTTGGAGGCAAATAAAAATAAACCGTAATAACATTGATCTTGTTCTAATTTTACTTTTTGTTGATTGTTAGTTGATGCATCTTGTTCATCTTGTTTTTCTAATTCTTTTTTCAAATGACAGCTTCCCTGACAACAATTATCAACTTCTTCTTTTTGTTCGCAGAGATTTTTGACGATGAATTCTTTGTTCATTTCGAAACTGATCATTACAATTAATTTGCTTACGACTTGGCTAAACATACCAAGAATCAAAAAACAAATAAATATGGTCTTTAACAATTTCATCTAATTATATAAAGGTAAACTATTTTGAGGCAAAAAAGTGCGTTTTTTATAAAAATAACATTTAACAAATCATTGTTTATCGCACTTATATTTTCTTTTAAAAACTAAAAAAAATAACTAGTTTTAAAACATGAAAAAACTAAACTTAAGTATGATCGCCGTGGCTCTTGCGTTGTTTATAAACGCCCAAAAAGGAGCCTATATTGAATTCAAAATTAATTCAAGTAAAGGAGCTACAGGAAGTATGAAGATTAATTATTCAGAATTTGGATATGGATCTGAATTTAACATGGTTATTCCGCAAATGCCCGGAGGCGGGATTGTAAATAAATCAATTGCTAACAAGGAAAATCCGGATAGTATTTATCTGCTCAACGATAAAACTAAAACATATTCTACAATTAAGAAAAACGATTCTCAAAATGAGGATACAAAAACATATACGGTTAAAAAAGTTGGTGAAGAAACGGTGAATGGTTATAAATGTGTTCATGCTTTGGTTACTGAAGGAACAGAAACAACAGATGTTTGGAATACAAAAGATATTAAAGAATATAATGATTATAAAGCTACTTATGCATCAAACAAACGTATGGGCAGTTTAAAGCGTGAACAAGCATTAAAGGATGCAGGTTGTGATGGTTTTCCTGTAAAAACAATACATAAAGGAAACGAAAGAGAAGGGGATATGACAATGGAATTAGTAAAAATAGAAAAGAAAAGTTTTTTAAAATCTGATTTCGCAATACCTGCCGATTATACAAGATCCGGATCTGCTGCCGGTGGTGCAAACATGAATCCCGCTGGAATAAAATCACAACAAGAGATCATGAACATGACACCTGAAGAACGAAACAAATATATTGAGGAATTAAAGGCGAAGTACAAAAAGAACTAGTGATTCGCGGTTACTCTATTAGTTTCAATACGGAACGCTAATAACGCAGATTTATATGATTTAAAGGATTAGGACAAAAAAATCTAAATAACCAAGTTTATTTAATTATAATTCTTCCTAATAATTTATTAATTCGTTTTTTATTCTGCTCAAGTTTCATAATACTTTCCTGAGTTTTTATAATCTCTTCATGGGAAAGTACTTTGAGATCTTCCTTCAAATTTAAAATAAAACTATTTAATTTTTTGTCTTTTAAGCTGAATAAAAAATGTTCCGATGACTTTTTTACTTCATTTTTTTCGTCGGTAATAAACACGCCAAACTTACTCCACTTTTCACTGAGATTGTAATTAATCTGCGCATTATTAATTGCAAAACCACTGATAGCTGGGTTTTCGTGCTGAATAAAATAACTCAATAAAGGTAAACGCCCTTGCTCAATTTCATGTTTAAATTCATCCAATATCATTTGATGAATAGGATCTTCAAATTCAATTTCATCGCGGTACAATTCAAAAATAATAAATTCGTCAACTGTCATTTCAACGGAATGTTGCACTTTATCATCATCTTCTCCCTCAATTAAAATAACTATGTTGCCATAGTTCATCATCAATCTAAGCAATTCCTTTTCTTCAAAACGAATTAATTGAATTTCTTCTTTGTCTTCCTTTTTTTCTAAAACCTCGCTAAGCTCTGTTGTGACTTGCGTTTCATCTTCCGTTCTTTTTTGTTTGTCGCCACTTTTTCTACGTAATTTATTTACTTCAACTTGAAGAATTTGTTCTTCAATTTCCATAATATTTGCGCATTCTTTTACATAAACACTCCGAATAATTGCATCCGGAATTAATGAGATGCTACTTACCAAATCCTTAATAACAGTGGCTTTTTTAATAGGGTCGTTTTTTGTTTCAGCACTTAATTTCCTTGCTTTAAAAATTAAAAAGTCCTGTGCATTGTCTGTTAAGTAATTTGCAAATTCTTCCGCTGTAACTAATCTGCTGTAAGAATCTGGATCATGATTATCAGGAAACAAAAGTAGTTTCACATTCATACCTTCTTCTAACAATAGTGGTATTGCCCGTTCGCTGGCTTTTTGTCCGGCTTCATCACCATCATACAATACCACAATATTATTTGTGAAACGATGGACTGCCTTTATCTGTTCAATAGTTAACGATGTTCCACTACTTGCAACAACATTCTCAATTCCAGCTTGATGCATGGCAATTACATCCATATAACCTTCTACCAAATAACAAACATTGTTTTTCTGAATTGCTTTTTTTCCTAACGATAAACCGTAAAGTACTTTGCTCTTGTGGTATATATCTGTCTCAGGACTATTAATATATTTCGCAACTTTTTTATCGCTTGATAGAGTTCTACCACCAAAGGCAACAACGCGCCCACCTTCATCTTGAATAGGAAACATAACCCGGCCTGCATACCGATCAAAAATTTCAGATGCCAGAATTTCATTTCCTTCTACATGTGTATTACTTAAAATACTCATGCCTGTTTTCACTAAGTATTTTGGCAGGTATTCTGCTTTAATTGCTGCATTTGAAAATGCTCTGCGTTCTTCCAAACTATAACCAATCTGAAATTTTTGAATGATATCTGGCCGTAACCCACGCTCAGTAAAGTATCCAAGACCAATTGATCTTCCTTCATCGGTTTCAAGCATATTCTGCACAAAATATCTGGCAGCAAATTGCATAACGATTAATAAACTTTCACGTTCGTTTAATTGTTCTTTTTCTTCAGGGGTAATTTCTTTTTCTATAACTTCAATACTGTACTTATTTGCAAGCCATTTTAATGCCTCAGGATAAGTGAGGTTTAAGTGCTCCATAATAAAGTTAACGCTGTTACCGGCTTTTCCACAACCAAAACATTTATAAATACCTTTAACAGGTGAGACTGTAAAAGAAGGTGTTTTTTCGCCATGAAAGGGACAAAGACCTAACAGATTGGCACCCCGTTTTTTGAGAGTTATAAACTCACCAATTACTTCTTCAACTCTTGCTGTTTCAATTATTTTATCTACCGTATCGCGAGGTATCACTTTATATATAAATTATGGAGTTTAAAGGTAACAATAATGCAGCTTACATATTGTTTAGAAAGGGTTAAATTTAACTGAGTTGATAAGTTTGATAGACAAGGATTGGCCGTAAAAAACAAAACCCAATCATTTTATAATGATTGGGTGAAATATGAAAACGAAGAAATTAAGCTTCGTTACCGGTATTGTTCTCTGTGCTTGAGTGTTCTTTTTTACCTTTTGCTTCTGCAACAACTATTGCTCTTTCGAAATGTGAAGTTCCATTTAATGCATTTATTGCAGCATTAGCTTCATCATCATTTGCCATTTCAACAAAACCATAACCTTTACTTCTTTTGGTCTCTTTATCTTTTATTATTCTAACACTGGTTACCTCACCGTAGTTAGCAAAAAGTTCAGCCAAGGCTGGCTCACGTACCTTAAAGCTGATGTTGCTTACAAAAATGTTCATTGTTTAATTAGTTTTAGTTATAGTAAAGTTAAACAATAAAACGAAATACCAAAAAAAAATGCGTAAAATATAACGAAAAGGTAAAAAATAATTTAAAACAATTTAGCTTCTACGCTTATCTCAACATTTGCATCCTTTGGAAGCTTCGCAGCTTGAATTGTGGCTCTTGTAGGAAAGTCGTTTTTGAAGTAACTGGCATATACTTCATTCACATGAACAAAATTATGCATATCAGATAAAAACACAGTTGTTTTAACAACATTATCAAAAGTGCAACCTGCAGCTTTTAATATTGCTCCAATATAATCCATTACAATTTTGGTTTCTTCTTTAATTGGGGCTTTTATCAATTGTTTGCTTTGAAGATCCATTGCAATTGTGCCACTTAAATAAACTGAATCGCCTACAATTATTGCCTGGTTATATGGTCCAATTGGTGCTGGAGCATTTGGTGTATTAATAATTTTCTTCATATGAATTTATTATAGAGATTAAATATTTAGAGTAAAATTAATAATAATTTCTAATAAGGAATCCACAAGCGGTTAAATTACATATTCAGATAAGAATTGATGATAAATTTAATGCGTAAATTCAACCAGTTTAAATCCACTCATGGTTTTCCTGTTATTTAAAGAAAGTGTTTTGTTTGCCTGGCAAGCCCTTGTGGGTAATAAATTAAGGTCTTTCTTAAGTTTATTAGGCATTACAATAGGCATTTTTGCAATTATATTGGTTTTTACAATTGTAGATAGTTTAGAAAATAATATCCGTTCCTCTATACAATCTCTAGGTAACAACGTTGTATATATTCAAAAATGGCCATGGGCTTTTGGAGGGGATTATCCTTGGTGGAAATACATGAACCGACCATTACCAAAATATGAAGAATTAGAGGAATTAAGTAAACGAAGCAAAACTACCGAAGCCCTTGCTTATAGAATGGGTGCGCGAAAGGTTGTAAAATATGGTTCGAGCAGTATTAGTAATGCAATTATTTGTGGTATTTCGCATCAGTATTATAAAATTAAAAGCTTTGATTTAACAGATGGAAGGTACTTTACTAACATTGAAACAGATGCCGGATACCCCGTAGCAGTTATTGGCGTGAAAATCAAAGAAGGTTTATTTGGAAACGAAGATGCTATTGGCAAACAAATAAAAATTAATGGATACAATGCTCAAATAATTGGTGTTGCAAAAAAAGAAGGCGAAAGCATGTTGAGCAGTAGCATGGATAATCAAGTATTGATACCGTTTAATTTTGGAAGAAAATTTTTAGATACGAAGTCAGAAAATGCCGACCCATTTATTCTAGCTAAAGCAAAACCTAATATTACAAACGCTGAAATGTCGGATGAACTTGCAGGTTTAATGAGATCTATTCGGCGCTTAAAACCTTATGCCGATCAAAACTTCGCTTTAAATGAAACCAGTTTATTAAGTAAAGGTTTTGATGTATTATTTGATATCATAGGCACTGCAGGTTGGATTATTGGTGGATTCTCTATTTTAGTAGGAGGTTTTGGTATTGCAAATATTATGTTTGTATCCGTTCGTGAACGCACTAATATTATCGGAATTCAAAAAAGTTTAGGTGCCAAAAATTATTTTATACTTATACAATTTTTAACCGAAAGTGTTTTGTTAAGTTTGGTCGGGGGCGCTATTGGATTAATATTGATCTATTTCTTAACACTCGTTGGCAAAGGAGTAATTGACATGGAAATTTCTTTGACTTCAACTAATATTTTTCTTGGATTAACCGTGTCAGTTTTAATTGGTGTCATCAGTGGGTTTATTCCGGCCTACGGCGCATCTCAATTAGATCCTGTTGAAGCCATCAGAAGTAATTAAAGAAAATGATTAGGCCAAAAATAATAAGTTTTGTTTGTATTCTGGGATTCATCCTGGTTGTATTCTCATTTCCTCAGGTGTTTTCACCTTCAATTAAAAAACTAGGAATGTTTACACCAGCCATTTACGGTGCTATTATTGCTTTTCAATTTATTTCCTTCGTTGGTCTTTGGCATTTTAAACAGTGGGGCGCACTGGGTTTTTTAATCGCATTCTTTTGCAAAATTTATTTCAATGTAATTATAAACAATGTTGGGCCTCTGTTCTACACATATATCTTCATTTCACTATTTTCTCTTTTCTTTATTTTAAAGAATTATAGAAAAATGAGTACTGAGTTTTAACGTTAAAATTTATTACGTCTTTAAAATAGACTTAATCATCTAACTTTTAACTTGATCAATATAATTATTTGTAAAATTCATTTTTTTTTGTATATCTTTAGAAGAGAAACAAATAATTGTTCACTCATTAGAAATACGACCTTAATCACTTAAACACATGTTTGCCGAAGTAGAAACACAAGAATTGCTAGATACATTAAAGAGTTTTTTTGGTTTTGATAAGTTCAAAGGCAATCAGGAAAAGATCATAAAAAGCATCCTAAATCGTAAAGATACATTTGTAATTATGCCTACCGGTGGTGGCAAAAGTTTATGTTATCAATTGCCTGCTATTTTAAATGAAGGTACCGCAATAATTGTATCACCTTTAATTGCTTTAATGAAGAATCAGGTTGATGCTATAAGAGGCTTTAGCGATCAGGATGGAATTGCTCATTTTTTAAACTCTTCACTTAATAAAGCAGATACATTAAAGGTTAAGAAAGATGTTACTTCAGGCAAAACAAAATTATTATACGTTGCTCCTGAAACATTAACTAAAGAAGATAATCTAGCTTTTTTCCGTGAGTTCAAAATTTCATTTTTTGCCATTGATGAAGCGCATTGTATTTCGGAGTGGGGACATGATTTTAGACCGGAATACCGTCGTTTACGTCCTTTAATTGATTCATTAGGGGTAAATATTCCTGTAATGGCTTTAACTGCCACTGCAACCCCAAAAGTTCAGCAGGATATTCAAAAGAACTTAGGTATGTTGAATGCGAATTTATTTAAATCGTCATTTAACCGTCCAAATTTATATTACGAAGTTCGTCCGAAACAAAATGTTATTAAAGAAATTATTAAATACGTAAAACAAAATACCGGCAAGAGCGGGATCATTTATTGCTTGAGCCGTAAAAAAGTTGAAGAGGTTGCAAATGTTTTAAAAGTAAACGGTGTTAAGGCTTCGGCATATCATGCAGGCTTAGATGCCAAAGAAAGAGCAAAAACTCAGGATAATTTCTTAATGGAAGATCTGGATGTAATTGTTGCTACAATTGCTTTTGGAATGGGAATTGATAAACCGGATGTGCGTTATGTGATCCATCACGATATTCCAAAATCATTAGAAGGTTATTATCAGGAAACGGGTAGGGCAGGAAGAGATGGAGCTGAAGGAAATTGTGTTACTTTTTATAGTTACGATGACATCATGAAGTTGGAAAAATTCATGAAAGATAAACCGGTAGCTGAACAAGAAATTGGTAAACAAATGTTGGCCGAAACGTCATCGTTTGCAGAAACAAGTAGTTGTCGCCGTAAATTTATTTTGCATTATTTTGGTGAAGAGTTTGAAGAAAAAAAATGTGGTGAAATGTGCGATAATTGTCGCCACCCAAAACAAAAATTTGAAGCAAAAGATGATCTTGAATTAGTATTGGAATGCGTGTTGGAGATAAAGGAAAAACATAAGTTACGTGATGTAATTAATGTTTTAATGTCAACCTTAACTGCTACTGCAAAATCATATAAACATAATTTATTAGAGAGTTGGGGTAAAGGAATTGAGGACGACAAAGAAGAAAAATATTGGCAAGCAATTGTTAGACAAGCCAACGTAAATGGCTTTTTAATAAAAGATATTGAACAATATGGTGTACTAAAATTAAGTGATAAAGGTCACGCATTTTTAAAGAAACCTCATAGTATTAAATTCACACGTGATCATGATTTCAGTAATACAGATAAAGATGAAGATGAGTTTTTAGCAGGAGGAAAAGGCGCGGGCGCATCTGATGAAGTTTTATTTGCGATGTTGAAAGATTTAGTGAAGAAAACTGCAAAAGCAAAAAACTTACCACCTTATGTAATCTTCCAGGAAACATCTCTTGAGGAAATGGCAATTCAGTATCCTATAACTACTGATGAAATGACCAAGATCAGTGGTGTTGGCTCCGGTAAAGCACTTAAATATGGTAAGCCTTTTGTAGAGTTGATTAAAAAATATGTTGAAGAGAATGAGATTGAAAGACCAAGTGACATGGTTATTAAATCTGTTGCAAATAAATCGGTTCAAAAAGTTTATTTCATTCAGAACATTGATAGAAAAGTGAGTTTAAAGGATATGGCCAAAAGCAAAAACATTTCTTTAGATGAACTATTAACTGAAATTGAAACAATTGTTGCTTCAGGAACTAAAGTAAATATCAATTATTACATTGATGAAATAATGGATGAAGAAAAACAAGATGAAGTAATGGATTATTTCAAAGAAAGTTCTACTGATAGTATTGAAGTTGCATTGAAAGAATTAGGTGGTGAAGATTACACAGATCAGGAGCTACGCATTATGCGTATTAAGTTTTACTCTGAGTTTGGAAATTAAAATTTTGATAAATAAAAAATCCCGCCGAAAATATTCTCGGCGGGATTTTTTTGTTGTGTTTATTGATCTTTGTCCAGGATTAAATCGTCAATTTATACCGACGGCGAATATTTAATAGCCTAAATTGTAAATTAAAAAAAATCGCATCTGCATTAACTATTGTAAATTATAAAATGTCCTATGGACTATTTTATAATAACAATTGGTATTATTTTGCTGCCATTACAACATGACTTGTTTTATTTAAAACACCAATGGCTTCATTTTGTTTTGTAAGAGCTATGCTTTCTTTTTCTTCTGCGTTAAGCATTGTGCCTAATTTTGCAGCGTTTGTGGGCATTGCATAAGCTTCCTGGCGCATTTCTTTTGCCAATTTAATTATTTGGTCAGCGTCAGAACTTAGCTCTTCAGATCTTGATTCTAATTCTTGATTCACCAAATGTTCACTCAATAAGTATATATAAACTTTCTTATTGAAGTTGTAAGTTTCTAAACTAATTTTCCCATTGATCTCTGAAGCCTGAATTTGGATGAGTTCAATTTGTTTAGAAAGTTCATTGGCAGATTGGATGAGTTTTGTTTTTTCGTCACCTTTCTTAGATAAAGCTAAACCTCTTAAATCTTTTTCAAGCTGAATCATTTCATCTGCTTGATAAAGAAGTTCTTTAGCGTCTTTAGCTGTTGCTTTACTTAACAAACTCTTATTATACGAAGAAATAGATCCGGAAGAAACCAGATTACTTTTGTGAGTTTGGTGATCTGTTACAGCTGTAGAGTTGCTCTCTTTAGCTTGAACTGGTTGTGATGTTTGGGTTTTTGGATTGTAGGTTCCAAAAGTTGTGTACGTTCTTTTCTGGGAAACATCTATGTTTTTATTATTAGACGCTTGGTTCCCTTGTGTTTGGCCGTTTACCATTTCCTGAATGATAAGCGCCAACGCTAGCAAGATGATGATTTTTAATTTCGTTTTCATAACACATAAGTTTAAAGTAGGTTAATGTTCTCATTTTTTAATTTTTAGGTTTTAAATTGTTTTTGTTTTTTACCAGCCCCCAATTACATTGAGTAAGCAAGGGTTATTGGTTATTTAGTTTAGTGTTTATATATATTGTACGTGTGCTATTTTAAAAAGGTTCGCTTTTTTATTTATTAATTTGGATTTAAAATTTTCATTATTGAAATTCTAAGTGATTTATTAAACAAAAAAGGAGTCGCAACTTTGCGACTCCTTTTAAATACAATTTACAATAAAAACTATCTATTTCCAGATTGTCCTTTAAGTGCAGTTTCCATTTTTGATGCTTTAAATGCTTTGAAGCTTTCAGGTAATGGACCTTGTTTGTGATTCTTTTTGAAATCTGCCCAAAATTGAACCGCTTCATTATAATCAATAGGTGTTGGTTTAGCATATGATGAATACTGACGAGTATCACCAGGCCCCCAGACTGGATCATTACCAAAACGGTGATCCTGGAAATGTACGCGCTTAGCCATTATACGATAAGAGAAATCAGCGTTTGAAGTACCGTTATTTCTTTCTTTAACGGTAAAAGAACTATGTGTTTTTGTAACAAAAACCTCTTCCGATTCACCTTCCATTTGCACAAAAACACGCATTGGATGTGCATCATCAATTACAACAGTTTCAATAAATAAAGGATCTAAATTAATAGTTGCAACGCCATTTACTAATTTACCTCCACCTAAATCTTCAAACCAAACTTCGGGGGATTCTGCACAATATAATAACTGATTACCCTTTGTTGTTGGTACTGAACCGGATTTTGTACCATTGGCAATAACATGGTTCCCATTAAAATAACCGCTATAATTACCATTGCTCGTTTGTATACCCGCAACTCCAATATCAAAATTCCCACTTAAAATATTACCGCCATCACCCAATCCCATTACACCAATACCATAGCTACCCGGATCATATAAACCCAAAACCCCCATACGCGTATTACCACTAGTTTGTGTATTATTTCCTAAAACACCAATACCACCTGTTGCTGCAGAGCCACCCCATTGTCCGGCAACACCAGATGTAGTAGAACCCGTATTTGTTCCAACGAAATTACCCAACACACCTGAACCAACACCACTACCACCCGTTTCACCATCCACTGAAGCCCAATTAGTACTATTGGCTGCGGGGCAAATACCACTTAAAGCCGCACCTGCTGCACCAGAAACAGCTTGAACACCATGAATCCATGTTGCATTAGATGTAACAGAAATTAATCCGTTAGAATAAGTAGGGGCAACTGCACCAACAATAAATTGGCCGGTTGTTCCTAAACGTGCTCTGAAAGTATTGTTAGTTACAAAATCGAACGAATTATTTGATGTTGTACCAAAAGTTCCATTTGAGCTTAAGCTATTACCACCATTTAACCAGGCAGATGCAACACTTGTAACTGGTCCACCAGAACCAGCTGTACCATTAACAATAAACTGGCCAGCAGTATTAAAAGATGGTGTAGTTAAAGTCCAAGCAGAAGGACCAGCAGGACCTTGTGGTCCGGTTGGGCCGGCAGGACCAGTAGAACCTGTAGCTCCGGCAGGGCCTTGAGGGCCTTGTGGACCGGCAGGGCCAGCTGGACCATTTGCAGAATATAATGCATAAGGAACACTTAAGAACTGAGAAGAGCCCATATTAATGTAACCTGATCCAAAATCTACTTCTTGTTCAATAAATTTTGTATTTACGCCCCAGTTGATTGCAGAAAATGTACCTGTAAGAACTGAACCAGTTCCCAAATCCAAATTATACAAACCAAATGGATTTGTTGTAGTGTTATGATTTTCCTGATAAACAATTGGTCCTGCCGAAGAATTATCACGAATAGTAATTCTAACAGAGATGACTTGATTGTTAAGGGCAGAGCCAGAAGAATTTCTTGCGATACCCTGATATTTCATTGATTGAGGAATTTGTGCTTTTATTCCACCTGCAAACAGCAAACAGATTGAAGCGATGAGTAATTGTTTTTTCATTTTATTTTTGTTTTATATTTTTAAATTAAATTAGTACACCTTGGTGATCTTTACTGTTTTATTTAAGTTAGAACTAGTAATGTTTATAAAATAGCTTCCGGCAGCGTAAGAGCTTAAGTTTAAATCTGCCAACTTATTATCTTCTTTAATAACCTTTTCTGTTTGAAAAAGAATCCTTCCAAGATCATCAACTAATTGCATTTTATAATTTCCGATTTCCAGATCTTTAAAATTTACAATAAGTGTTTCTCTTACCGGATTTGGATAAACCAGTAAACCGGCTCCTTCCCCATACTGTTTAATTAAATTTGCCATACCAAGAACATCGGGTTGATGAAAACCCATTGTGGTTAAATTTGAAGTGGTACTATAAGTTTCGCTAACAGGTTCCCCTATTGTCCATTGTATCGACCCTTGAGCGGCAGCTGCATAACCTCCATGATTAGATAGAACAGTTGGAGTTACGGTTTGAGACATTGCCGATAATGCACCGAAACATGCAATTAAGTAAAATAATTTTTTCATGATTTCTTTTTTTAAACATTAAACGTTACCGAAGCTAAGAAAAAAAAGAACAATTGGGTACTACCGTTTAGAACATTTTTAGCACATCTCAAATGTTTAGCGATCGGTTCGCCATATTGTTTATTTTTGTTAAGCATTGAGGCTAGTTAATTATACTGGATTTTTATTCTTGCTTTTGTTTATCATGAACAAGGGTGAGTGCCAACAGTTATTCTTTAATAATGTAACGGATCATATTGGATTGCCCGCCCAAGAATCTTATAATGTTATGCAAGACAGTAAAGGATTTATCTGGATTAGTACCGAAGCGGGATTATGCAGATATAATGGAAGTTCTAGTTTGATATTTGATAAAAAAAATGGCTTGCCCGAAAATTCTTGTTATTCAGTAAATGAGGATGAGAAGGGTGGTATCTGGATGATTACTTCTTCTAATCGCATCATGCGATATGTAAATAATAGCCTAAAGGAAGCTTCTTTTAGTAAAAGTTTTTCTTCTCAATTCTTTGGTACACTTTCTCAAGCATATCTTTTGAATTTTAGAAATGATAGTGCGATTATAAGTACGCAAAATATAACGTTAATAAGTGGGGTAAATTCAACAGTAACTACAAATCTTAAGATTGAAACTAGTGTTGATTATTATTTTATGAAAAGTAAAAACTTATTGATGAATATAAAAAATGAGAATAGTGCGGCTGTTATCAATAATATAATTAAAAAAGGAATTATTACAATTGGAATAAATACAGGAAGTGAAATAAAACAAATCTCTATTAAATATGACAGTAAAGATCAACCAACCTGGCGTGTTTTAACAACGTGTAATAAAAAAGGAGAGAGTTTTATTGGCATTGGTCGTATACTTTTAAAGTTAAATGAAGATTTAAGTTATGAAGTAATTCATTTGCAAAACGAAATATTAAGTCTTTATAACGATGAAGATGGTGGTTTATGGGTTGGTGTTTTAAAAAGCGGAGTGGATTATTATCCAAATACAAATGTTATGAATGAAAAGCTTTTAAACATGGAAGGTCTTTCTGTAACGGGTATTTGTGTTGATAAAGAAAACGGAGTGTGGTGCACAACTTTAGAAAAAGGAATTTTTTATTGCCTAAATAAAAACGTAATAAATTATTCGAATAATAAAGGACTTAATAAACCGGCTGATTTTTTAAAATGTGAAAATGACAGAGTATTTACTTCGTCTGGCCAAAATGAATTAATAGAATTAAATAAAGATGGAGTAATAAAGCACGAATTTAATATTTTGAATAATAAATCGCTTTCAGATATTGTGAAAGATGAAAATGGGTGGATCATCGCCGGTAAATCTATTATTTTGAAAACAACAGAAAAATTTACAAATCCCATTTATATCAAGGCAGGAATCCATGGTTTTCATTCAGGGGCGAGTCAGTTAACATCAACTAACAATAAAAGTTTTGGAATTCATTTTGGTAACATACTCGAAATTATAGGTGATAAATCAGTTGATATAAAAAGTCCATTGGAATCGGCCGGAAGATGCATACAATCCATAAATAATTCTATTTTATTGTATGGTTGTAAAAATGGTTTGTATAAAATATTTTTGGATTCTTCTCCTACACATAAAATGTACGAAACTAAAAAAATAGTTGGTTTAGATGGGCCGGTTACTAAAATAATAAAGAGTTCGACTGGTGATATATGGATAACAACAAAGGAGGATGGTATTTATACATATAAAAAGGACAATATTGTTAATTTGACTTACGTTTTAAAACTACCTACAGAAAGATTTTTTGATATTACCGAAGATAAATTCAAAACAATTTGGTTAGGTACAAATCTTGGTTTAATTAAATTATCAATAAAATCTAAAAGCGACAATTCCTTTAAACTTTATAATACATTGAATGGTTTACCATCTAATGAAGTTTTTAAAGTTGCCACTGATAGTTCTTACATTTATTTTTCTACTATTGAAGGAGTGAGTAAGTTTAGTTTAAATGCAGAGCTTACAAATTCTGCACCACCAAATATCTATTTAAATTCTTTAAAAGTAAATGGAGAATTGTTTTCAGATAAAACCAATCTTTGTTTTTCTTATAATAACAATTCACTTAGAATAGAATTAAATGCTCTTACTTTCAAAGATATTAATAACCCTAATTTACATTATATATTAAAAGAAATTCCAAGTCAAAAAATACATAAGGAGGAAACAATTAAAGGTAATATCATTTCGCTTAATGATATACCATCTTCTAAATATGAATTGGTTATTTACGCTTTAAATAATGATAATATAAAAAGCATAAAACCTGTTGTGCTTTATTTTGAAATAGAAAAACCATTTTGGCAAAGCATTTTTTTTATTATTGCTTGTGTTTTTTGTTTAGGTCTAATTATATTTATTTCCATTAAAATAATAACTGGTAATATTCGTAGAAAAGAGGAAGAGAAGACAGCAATCAACAAGCAATTGGCAGAATTTCAACTAACAGCCTTGCAAGCACAGATGAATCCTCACTTTATCTTTAACGCGATCAATAGTATTCAGAATTATGTATTAAGGAAACAAGAGCAAGAAGCGTATAATTATCTCACAAAATTTAGTAAACTAATACGAATGGTGCTTAATAATTCAGAACATAAAACATTATCAATTCATGATGAATTAGAGGCTGTTAAATTATATATTGAATTAGAACAATTGAGATTCAAGAAAAAATTTGAATTTACACTTGAAATAGATCATAACATAAATGAGGATCACATTCATATACCGGCTATGCTCATACAACCGTATATTGAAAATGCAATTTGGCATGGCTTAATGAATTTAAATGATGAGCGAATTGGTAAAATAAAACTTTCTATATACCTTGAAGAAAAGTTATTAAAAATTTGTATTGAAGATAATGGTATAGGAAGAGAACAAGCAGGGAACTATAAAAAAGAAAGTATTCATAAACCAATTGCAATGAAGTTAACTGAAAAACGACTTTCTATTATTAATACAATGCAGAATTATGTTGGGGTTAGAATTTTAGTTAGCGACTTAAAAAACAAATTAAATGAGGCCTCAGGAACCAGAGTAGAAATTTTTTTACCAATAAGTTGAGATGAAAAGAATAAAAACACTAATCGTAGATGATGAAGCCGGCAGTCGCGAAGTTCTTTTAAGTCTGCTTGAAAAATATTTTCCCGAAGTTGAAGTATTAGGTGAAGCCAAGAATGTTGAAGAGGCTTTTGAGCAAATACAATCAAAATCTCCTGAATTAGTTTTTTTGGATATTCAAATGCCAAGAGCTACCGGATTTGATCTCTTAAAAAAGTTTGAACAAGTTCCTTTTGAAGTTGTTTTCATAACCAGTTTTGATAAGTATGCTATTAACGCAATTAAGTTTAGTGCATTAGATTATTTATTAAAACCTGTAGAATTAGAAGATCTTGGTAATGCAATAAAAAAGGCAATAAATAGTATTGAATCAAAAACAAATAACAAAAATCTAATTATTAATTTACTTCTTAATTTAGATAAAGATTCAAATGAAAAGAAAATTGCTATTCATTCAGGGGAGAAAGTAAAATTTTTAAGTGAATTAAGTATTATTTATGTAGAAGGTGATGGTAGATATTGCCATGTAACTTTAACCAACGGTGAAGTTTATATAACGGCAAAAAACTTGAAAGACTTTGAAGATTATTTTGAGAGCACAAATAGTTTTGTAAGAATATCGAGAGATTTTATTATTAACTTAAGACATGTGAAAGATTATACAAAGCGCGAACCTTGTATTATTCAGATGACAAATGGTAAGTCATTTGAGATATCACGACGTAAAAAAACCGAAGTTTTAGAAAAACTGAAAAATTAGAAAAGTTCCGGCTACTTCTTTATTTTGAACAATCTATTCAAAAAAGTTAATAATTTTAGTTGTACCCCCCTAAATTTTGACTAATTTTGTCAAAAAAGTAGTAAAAATACAATTAACCCCCCTGAAAAATGAGTTCGAGACGAATTTTAGCACTTCAAGACGCCATTAACCGCGTTCCTTTGGAGATCAAAAAACCGGAAAAACAAGTTTCACAATATTATGGATCCAACGTTTTTGGTTTGGATTCGATGCGTGAATTCCTGTCTGAAGAAGCTTTTACAAGTATTCAACAATCCATGAATCAAGGTACAATTGTAGAACGTAAAATGGCTGATCAGGTTGCGGCTTGTATGAAAGCTTGGGCGCAAAGCAAAGGTGTAACACATTTCACACATTGGTTTCAACCTTTATCAGGTGCAACTGCTGAAAAACATGACGGTTTTTTTGAACCGATAGAAGGGGGCAGAGCTATTGAACGTTTTAGTGGAAACGCTTTAGTGCAGCAAGAACCAGATGCATCATCTTTTCCAAATGGTGGGATTAGAAATACATTTGAAGCGCGTGGTTATACTGCATGGGATCCAACTTCTCCTGCATTTATTTGGGGTCAGACTTTATGTATTCCAACTATTTTTATTTCTTATACAGGTGAATCTTTAGATTTCAAAACGCCTTTATTAAAATCATTACAAGCTCTCGATAAAGCTGCGACAGATGTTTGTCAGTACTTTGATAAAAATGTTACAAAGGTAATTGCAACTTTAGGTTGGGAACAAGAATATTTTTTAATTGATTCTGCTTTATATAATATCCGTTACGATTTACAACAAACAGGTAGAACTTTATTTGGTCATGCTCCAGCAAAAGGTCAGCAATTAGAAGATCATTATTGGGGTTCCATTCCTGAAAGAGTAGCTGCTTATATGCGCGATTTTGAATATGAATCACATTTATTAGGAATCCCTGTTCGTACACGTCATAACGAAGTTGCTCCTGCGCAGTTTGAATGCGCTCCGGTTTTTGAAGAAACAAATTTAGCGGTAGACCATAATTTATTATTAATGGATGTAATGGAAAAAGTTGCTATCCGTCATAATTTCAGAGTTCTTTTGCATGAAAAACCTTACGCTGGGGTTAATGGAAGTGGTAAACATAACAACTGGAGTTTAGCAACTAACACCGGAAAAAACTTATTGTCTCCAGGAAAAACTCCTAAAACAAATCTACAATTCCTAACTTTCTTTGTGAATACCGTAATGGCTGTTCATGAACATGCCGATCTATTACGTGCTTCTATTGCTTCTGCAAATAACGATCATCGTCTTGGTGCAAATGAAGCACCACCGGCAATTATGTCTGTTTTTTTAGGCCAACAATTATCAAATGTTTTAGATGAGTTAGAAAAAGCTGTACATAATGGTAAAATGAGTCCGGAAGAAAAAACCGCACTTAAAATGAACATTGGTAGAATTCCGGATATTCTTTTAGATAATACAGATAGAAACAGAACATCACCTTTTGCATTTACAGGAAATAAATTTGAATTCAGAGCGGTTGGGTCTTCAGCAAATTGTGGCGGACCAATGACTGTATTAAATGCAATAATGGCTGAACAATTAATTTCTTTCAAAAAGGAAGTTGATACTTTAATGAATAATAAAGTAGAGAAAGATGAAGCCATTTTTCAAGTATTGAAAAAATATATTATTGCAAGTAAAAAAATTCGTTTTGAAGGAAATGGATATGGTGATGAATGGAAAGCAGAAGCAAAAAAACGTGGCTTAAGTAATATCTCAACAACACCGGGCGCTTTGGAAGCAATGATCTCTAAAAAATCATTACATATGTTTGAGTCTCTCGGTATTTTAAATCACCGTGAACAAGAAGCACGTTACGAAATTAGTTTAGAGACATACACTAAAAAAATTCAGATAGAATCACGCATTATTGCCGATATGGTGAATAATCAAATTTTACCGGCAGCTATTCAATATCAAAAAACAATAGTTGATAATGTGAGTGGTTTAAAAAATATTTTATCTCCTGCTGAATTTAAAAAGGCAGCCGAAATACAATTAAATTTAGTAAAAGAAATCAGCGAAAGAGTTAACAGTATTAAAACATCAGCTGATGAAATGAGAGAAGAACGAAAAAAAGCAAATAATTTAGATAGTACCAAAAAACAAGCACATGTTTATTGTGATAAAGTGAAATCTTATTTTGAATTGATCAGATACCAGGTTGATAAATTAGAATACATTGTAGATGACACAGTATGGCCTCTACCAAAGTATAGAGAGATGTTATATTTAAGATAAAATAAAAAGTCCCGAATAATAATCGGGACTTTTTATTTATAGTTTAGTCTTAAAAAAATTCTCGATATCGTTTAGTGTAGTTGATATTTTCTTCTTTTGCTCTTCAATTACTTCTTTAGCTTCGGCTTTTCCTAATGCTAACTGAACCTCTACATGTTCAATTTTCCCTTTCAGTTCTTCAAATTTAGCGTGACCTTTATCCATTTTATTTTTAGCATCATTCAATAAACTCTTAAACTTTGTTTTCACTTCTTTTAATTTGTCAGTTGCTTCTGCTTTGCCAAGCGTGGCTTGTACTTGCAAAGCTTCAATTTCGGCTGCAGCATTTTTTAATGCTGAGATCAACCCATCTGTTATGTGTTTTTGATTTTCCATTTTTATATTTTTTTTACACTACAATAATAAACTAAATAGAGACATATTTACGTGATACATATTAAAACTTAATGATTTATATCACTTTAGAATCCAATTATAGTCTAACGCCTATAACACAAACATCGTCGATTTGTTCTAAATTACCTCTCCAATTTTCAAATGCAACATTCAAAAGTTCTATTTGTTCGAGCATCGGTTTGTGAGCAAAACTTAAGAGCAATTCCTGTAATTGTTTGAACTTAAACTTCTTTCCTTTTGGTCCACCAAACTGATCATAATAACCATCTGAAAATAAATAAAGGGAATCGTTTTTAATTGTATCTATTTCATGTTGAACAAACACTTTTGATTCGCTCGCGTTTATACCACCAATAGCAAACTTATTTTGTTTCAACTCAAATATTTCTTCCCCGCGTTTAATCACTAAAGGTCTGTTTGCTCCTGAATAATATAGCTTTCTTTTTTCATTATCAACAACACAAATACCAATATCCATTCCATCATTATATTCTTGTTTGCTTCCTTTCTTATTTAAAGCATTTGTAACTCGTTTATCTAATAGAGAAAGGATTTCGGATGGTTGGGTTATATTTTCTTCAAGTATTATTTGATTGAGTAGGTTATGACCTAAAATCGACATAAAAGCTCCTGGTACTCCATGACCCGTAGAATCACCAACAATAAAAATTATTTTATTATTCACTTTTTCGAACCAATAAAAATCGCCACTCACAATATCTTTCGGTTTAAATAGAACAAAAGATTCAGGAAAATAATTAGTAAGATCCTCGGCCAATGGAAGTACAGCTTCTTGTAATCTTTTCGCATAAAGAATGCTATCCGTAATATCTTTATTTTTTTCTTTTATTATAGTGTTCTGATAATTAATTTCATTTACTTGCAAACTTAATAATCTACTTTTTTTCTTATTATTAAAAAACGCAATAATTGAAATGAAAGCGATAATTATAACGAGCACACACCCAATTATCAATGCATTTCGTTGTGTTTGTTGTTTGGCTAATTCTGTTTGTTGAACTTGTTTATCTTTATTTAGTAAAGTAATTTCTTTTTCTTTTTTCTCAGTATCATATTTTTTTTCGAGATCACTCATGTATTGTCTGCTATCTAATGAATTCAAACTATCTTCCAATGCTTTGTAATCAAGATATTCATAAAAAGCAGATTTAAAATTGCCCATATCTGCATACAGGTATGCAATTGATCTTGTCATGTCTTTTTTGTTCAATAATTGCTTAGTTTCAATTTGATCATTAATTTCCATCGCTTTTTTAAAGCAATTCAGTGCTAACTTATGCTGACCTGTTTCAGAATAATAGTCACCTAGAATACTATACATTGTCCCTATTTTTTCCTTATCCTTTTCATTAATATACATTTCCAATGATTGTTTCACAAATTCAATGGCTTTTTTATAATCTTTTTTGGCTGCATAATTACTGGAAATATTTCCTAATAATAGTGCAATTGATCTTGTGTTATTTTCTTCTTTATAAATTGCTAAAGATTTTAATTCAAGTTGCAATTCCTTTTCCTTATCGCCCAAATCTCCATACATAGCAGCAGATAGGTACAACGCTTCTGCTTCTAAGCTTTTGTTTTTAGTTTCTATAGCGAGTTTTAATTCTTTTTCATAATATTCAAGTGCTTTTTCATATAATTTTTGACGTTTAAAAACCGAACCAATGAAGTGTAGAAGCCGACCATAATCATCATTAAGATCATTATTTTTCTCAAAAAGTTTTTGCGAAACTATATAATCGTCAATTGCCGTTTTGTAATCGCCAATATCATAGTATGCCCTTCCTCTTTCCATATAGGCTTTAGAAAGAAAGTTTTCATTTGTTTTTTTAGCAACTTTTATTGCGCTATCAAAATAGGGGATACTCTGTTTGGAAAAATCTTCTCTTTGGGTGAGATCACCAAGACGGTAGTAAAATTGGGCACTCCACTCATTCAAGTTATTTTGCTTTGATTTAAATAAACCTAAGTTGTAATAGTACCTGGCTTTTGCAACTTCTTTTGCCTTGTAACAAATTCTACCAATTTTTTCAATCGATCTAAAATTGAAAGAATTAAGAGTGAGAGAATTTAACTTATACTCCAATTTTTTTACTTCTTTATTTCCGGCAATTGTATCATTCTTTAATAAATAATCAATAATCTTTAAATGAGCATTTACCTTTGCAGTATCGTTAGATGCCTTTTTAAATATTGTATAGAGAGAATCTAATTTTCCTTTATTAATTGAAGCGGAGATTAATCCCCAGCCCAGAAGAAAAAATAATATAAACGTTTGTTTTTTAAAGTATGGATAATTTGGTGCCATTATTTGCTTAACAAAGTTCAAATTAAGTAATTAGATTTTAACTGCGATGATGCAAATATCATCAACTTGCTCCAAATCTCCTCTCCATTCATTGAATTTATTTTGTAAAATATTTCTTTGCTCTTCAAGTGGGGATAAATGAATTAGTTTTAGGAGTTCATTTAGCTGCTTGTATTTGAACTTTTTGCCTTTGGGTCCGCCAAATTGATCTGCATAACCGTCGGTATAAAAATAAATAACATCCCCTTTTTGAGGATCATAACTAAATAGTTTAAATTTCTCAGTTCGCTCACCAATACCAACCGGCATTTTATCTTTTGTTAGCTCTATAATATCGTTATTACGAATTAAAATAGGTTCGTTATTTGCTGCAGCATAACTTATTTTATTATTTTGAGTATTGAAACAAACCAAAATCCCATCAAAGCCATCTTTCTGACCTTCTTTACTTATACTATTTACCAACCTATCTCTTACATAATCAAAAATAAGATTAGGCTCTGTTATATCTTTTTCATTGATAGCTTCACTTAAAAAACCAATATTCAATAAACTCATAAAGGCTCCTGGTACACCATGTCCGGTACTATCACATATAGCCAGATAAAATAAATGGTCTCTTTTTGTTGCCCAATAAAAATCACCAGAAACAATATCTTTCGGATTGAAGTAAACAAAATTATTTGGAATATTTTCGTTGATAAAATTTTGATTTGCTATTATGGTTGTCTGAATTCGTTTAGCGTAATGAATAGAATCCAATATTTCTTTTTGTTTCTCTTCAACAATATGTTTTTGCGTTTGGATAATTCTGTTTTGTTTTTGAGAGAGTTTAAATCTTTTATAGAGAAAAAAGGAGAATACAATAACTAATCCTAAAATTAATATGACTGATATAATAATATATGTTTGTTTCTTTTTTTCTGCATCAGATAATTTTTTATCCGCTGTTCGTTTCAAATTAATTTCTTTTTCTTTTTCTTTGATATCATATTCCTTTCTAATATCGCTTAACAAAAGAGCATTTTGATTTTTTACAATCGTGTCTTTTAATTGATCATAAACCATAAAATTGGTATATGATTCTTTATAATTGCCTGTTGCATTAAGAACTAAAGATAAACCCCTATAAGATATTGAAAGCTCTTCCAAATTATTAGCCATTGTATTCACTTTTATGGCTTCTTTATACATTTTTGTAGCTAAATCGTAGTTTTTTAAAGTATAATAAAGATGCCCTAAATTATTAACTACAAGAGAAGCTCCGGCAACATCACCTATTTTTTTGAATGCTTCATTTGCCCAATTTAAATATTTCATTGCACTATCCATCTTTCTTTTATCAAGAAAGATGGCTCCAATATTATTAGCTGCCATCGCCGCATTTTTTTTATCACCCGCTTTGGATGAAGTTTGAAAAGCTTTTGAATAAAAATCAAGTGCTTTTTGCTCCTGTTTCAAATCACTATATAGTTTACCAATATTATTATAACAAATTCCAATGGTTTGTTGACTATTAATTTGACGTGCAAATTGAAGAGATTCATAATAGTATTTGAGAGCATTTTTAACATCTTTAAGATCATCATATATTAAACCAATGTTTAACAAACTCGTAGCCATTCCTTCTATATCACCATTTTTTTTATCTATGTCGTTAGATTTTAGAAAGAATTTTAACGCTTTTGGTAAATCGCCTTGATCCCAATAAACTAAACCCATGTTGTTATAGTATCCTCCATATTCTTTGTCGAATCTGCAGAATTTTATTCCTTTATTATAGTAATCAAGTGCCTTAGAGTAGTTAGACAAATTCCATGCACAAACACCTAATCTACTGTAAAATTTTTGTGTATAAAACGAATCCATTAATTGGAGAGAAAGCTTTAATCCAAATGTGGAATATTTGCTAACCGAATCGTATTCTGATATATCTGTTAACTCATTTATCAAGTAAAGGAATTCTCTAACTTTTGTTGAATCGGCACTTTTTTTTGCCAAACAAGTTTTTAATGAGTCTATTCTTTTACTAGTTTGACAATCTAATTGAAAAGCAAAAAATACTGCCATTAGAAAATAAAAATATTTAGAAACACTATTGCTCATATTCTAATTCCAATAACTAAAACATCATCTACCTGTTCTAAATTACCTCTCCAGTCTTCAAATCTTTTATCAAGTATTTCTTTTTGTTTACTTAATGGTTCAATCGAAATAGAAGCGATTAATTCATTTAATTTTTTAAGTAAAAATTTCTTACCATTTATTCCTCCAAATTGATCTGCATAACCATCTGTGTAAAGATAAATTGTATCTTTTGGTTTTACATTCATTTCAAATAATTTAAAAGGTGTTTCTTTTACTCCTTTACCAACTGGCATTTTATCAGTCCCCATTTGAATGATAGAGGAATCAGAAATAACAATTGGTGAATTATGTGAAGCGGCGTAACTTACCGCATTCGTTTTCTGATTTATGCACAATAAAATACCATCAAAACCATCTTGTTGCCCATCTTTACTCACGCTACTTATTAATCGTTCACGAACATAATTTAAAATGTCATTCGGCGCTAAAATATTTTTTTCGCTAATAGCTTCACTCAAAAAACCGATATTCAATAAACTCATAAAAGCTCCTGGTACACCATGTCCGGTACTATCACAAACTGCTAAATAGAAATTATCTCCTTTCTTAGTTGCCCAATAAAAATCGCCACTCACAATATCCTTTGGCTTAAACAAAACAAAATGATCATTAATATTTTGATTGATAAATTCTTTATGGGCTAGCAATGCGGATTGTATTCTACGTGCGTAGGTGATTGAATCAACAATTTCCTTTTGTTTTTTTTCAACAATGTTTTTTTGTTCTGTTATAATTGAATTTGCTTTGGTTTTCTCTTTATAATTTTTAAAGACAAAGAATAAAAGAATTAGAATCAAAAATAATACACTACTAACAATGTACTTGTAATTTTTTTCTGTCTTGAGCTGATTCTCTTTTACCTGAACTTCCAACTGATGCTTTATAGAGTCTTGTACTTTTATTTTATTAAAGGCGTAATTTAATTGTATTTCAGTTATTTCTTTTGTTTTCTCATTATTCTGGATACTATCACCTAATTGCTTTGCGAATTTGAAATATTCCAGTGAATTCTTTGTGTCATTAAGTCCTTCATAAGCGGTTGACAAATAATACGAATTGTCACGTTGTGCCGGTAAAGAATTTGCTTTTTTTGCAAAGAGAAGAGACTTTTGAAGTGTATCAACAGCTCTTTGCCATTTTTTTTGTTTGATGTATGAGTTTCCCATGTATCCTTGATTAATGGAGATGCTATTATCATCGTTTCGTTGGTACCAAATTTTAAGTGCTTTACCAAAGTAAATGAATGCTAAATTAAAATCATTTAATTGATCATATATTAACCCGATATTTTCGCTGTTAACTGCAATCCCAAAATCATTTGATAAACTTTTATTAATATCGAGTGCCTTCAAAAAATATTTTAATCCTGTTGAATTGTTTTTTTGATCAAGATATAGTAAACCAATGTTATTGTAAATAGAACTTAAACCACTCAGATTATTAGTTGCCTTATAAATATCCAGGCTCTTGTTGTAATATTCTACAGCTTTTTTGAAGTCTTTTTGTATAGCAGAAATAATAGCTATTCCGTTATAACAACTCGCTTTTTGACCAACAAAACTATTCTTATCTGCAATTTCGAGAGCCTTATAGTAATATTCAGATGCTTTATTGTAAACACCTTTCTCGCGTTCCATTAATCCCAATTTTATAAGAAAGGCACCACGAAATTTAAAATTTTTTAAATTATTTGCTTTTGATAAACCATCTTTCAGATAAACCATTGCAGAATCTAATTGACCACTATTATAAAAAATGTCACCGATTTTAAGTAGTGAGATTAATTTTGTAGTGTCTTTTTGCTGACTTAGTTTAACCCGTATAGAATCAACAGACTGACAAAAAATATTTGTCTGAACAAGAAAGAAAATAATGTATGCGTTTTTTAAAAAAAACCTTATCACTTTATTAAATTTTGATACCAATAATTAAAACATCATCTACTTGTTCTAAATTACCTCTCCAATCCTGAAATATTTTGCTTAACCGTTCTTTTTGAACAATAAGTGGTTCTGAACAAATCGAACTAAATACCTTATTCAATTGTTTATACATGAATTTTTTTCCTTTATCCCCTCCAAATTGATCAGCATATCCATCAGTATATAAATATAATATGTCTCCAGGTTTTGCATCTATATTAAACAAATTGAACGAAGCATGATTAATTCCTTTTCCAACCGGCATTTTATCGCCTTTCAATTGTTTTGCTTCTGAATTAGAAATTAGTAATGGGGTATTATGCGCGGCAGCGTATGTTATTTCTTTTGTTTTTTGATTTATACATAATAAAACACCATCGAATCCATCTTGTTGCCCTTCTTTGCTAACGCTATTAACCAAACGATTACGAACATAGTTAAATACATCGTTTGGTGCCAATAAGTTTTTTTCATTTATCGCTTCACTTAAAAAACCTATGTTTAATAAACTCATAAATGCTCCTGGTACACCATGTCCAGTACTGTCGCAAAGTGCTAAATAAAATAATTCTTCTTTTTTTGTAGCCCAATAAAAATCGCCACTCACAATGTCTTTCGGATTAAAAAAAATAAAATTTTGAGGAATGTTATCATTCAAAAATTCTTCGTTAGCGAGTAGGGTAGACTGAATTCGCTTAGCATACAAAATGGAATCAGTAATTTCTTTATTCTTTTGCTCAACAATAATTTTCTGGCTTTCAATAATCTTATTTTGCTTCCTACTAATTTTAAACCTATTAAAAAGTATATACGAAAAGATAAGTAAAAAAATGAGTATACCAATTGTAATATATATAATAGCTCTTTGTTTGGCTTTTTCCTCTTCTTGTTTTTTGAGCTCTTCAATTGCCTGTAGTTTAAGAATGTTTTCTTGTCTGTCTAATGCGAATTGTGTTTTTAAACTATTTAACGATCCGTTTTTGGATGTATTATAAATACTATCATTTAATTGCCTTGCAACTTCGTTAAAAAACAACGCTTTTTTAAAATCGCCATTAATTTTATAACACGCATATAAACCATCAGCAGCCTCAAATTGCTCTTGGATAACATGAAGCTTTTTTGATAATTTAAAGGCTTTTTCAAAAAATACTATCCCATCTTTTATTTTATTTGATTTATAATATGTTGTCGCGATATGAATTAATACAGCAGAAATATCTTTGGCATTTGCTTTCTCTTCAGCTAACTTTAAACTCTTGAAAAACATTTCACGAGCTTTTTCATATTCATTCTGAGCAAGAAATACACTTCCGTAACTGCCGTAAATGTTTTTCAAACCATCCTTTTCATCAAGTTTTATCGCAATAGCTGAGGCTTCATCAAGGCATTGAACTGCTTTCTTATAGTTTTTCTTTTTTAAATATAAATCACTTAAGTTGTTCAGAGACGCAACCATATCAGATCTATTTCCCATTTTCTTATGCATATCAAAACTCCTTTGTTGATATATCATAGAAAGACTGTCGTCGTGTAATTGACCATAAACTACAGCTATATTTCCAATCGTAGCCGCAACCTGATGGTCATTACCTAATTCTTCCTGAATTTTCAAACTTTTTTGAAAATACTCAAGCGTTTTAGGATAGTCTGCCAAATCATAATATACGATTCCAATATTATTATAACAAGCTGCTACGCCAGATCTATCGTTTACTTCAAGCCTTGAATTTAATGCTTTTTGCATATAAAATATGGCATGTGTATAATCCGACAAAACAGAATAAGCATTTCCAAGATTTATATAAATTCCGGCGTAGATTCTTTTGAATTTAATTTTTTCTGCTAACATAAGACTTTGATTAGCCCATATTAAAGATGATTTTGATTCTCCTTGTAGCAATGTTTCACGTGATAGGTTATTGAGTATTTTAACCCGAATAGTGTCATGAATATTTTCTTCTAATTTCTTTTTTAAAGAATCTATTTTTGCCGCATGCTGTGAAATAATATTTGAATTAATAATAATTAAAAAAACAATCATTAAACTCTGAAAGAAATTCGATGTTAAAGAAAGTGGTTTTATAAGGTTGTTTTCCAATTTCATATTTTAATTGCGATTATTAAAACATCATCTACTTGTTCTAAATTACCTCTCCATTCTTCAAATGTTGTGTTTAAAATTTCCTGTTGAGAACTCAACGATTTGGATGATATTGATAGAAGCAATTGATTTAGTTTCTTGTACAAAAACTTCTTTCCTTTTGTCCCACCAAATTGATCTGCATAACCATCTGTATATAGATATAAAGTTTCCTCTTTCTTAAGGTTAATAGTAAATAGCTTAAACTCTTCTTTTCTTTCACCTTTACCTACTGGCATTTTATCAGCTTCCAATTGAATTATATCGTTGTTAGAAATAATAATTGGTGCATTATGAGCCGCAGCGTAAGTTAATTCATTTGTTTTTTGATTGAAGCAAAGTAAGATCCCATCAAATCCATCTTGTTGCCCTTCTTTACTAATACTATTAATCAAACGATCACGAACATAATTAAATACCTCGTTCGGTTTTGAAATACCTTTTTCGTTTATAGCTTCACTTAAAAAACCAATATTTAGCAAACTCATAAATGCACCAGGTACACCATGACCCGTGCTATCACAAATGGCCAAATAAAATAAATGATCTCTTTTTGTTGCCCAATAAAAATCGCCACTAACAATATCTTTTGGCTTAAATAAAATAAAATTATTTAGAATATTTTCATTTACAAAATCAGCATGAGCGAGTAGGGTAGATTGGATTCGCTTCGCGTAATGGATCGAATCGAGAATTTCCTTTTGTTTTTCATCAACCAGATGTTTTTGTGCTTCAACTTCCTTCTTTTGTACAGAGATTATTTCATTTGCCTTACGCTGTTTTTTTAAACCACTAAATATGAAAAACACAAAAAGTACCGCAATTAATAATCCACCAAGTACAAAAAAAGTTACTGTTTTCTGCTGTTTAATAGTTGTTACTGATAATTTATTTTCACTTTGCAATAATTTATTTTCTTTTTCTTTTTTCTCAGTCTCATATTTAGTTTGCATATCATTAATTTGTCTCGAATTTTCTTCATTGTAAATACTATCTTTTAACTCAGTATATTTTAAAAGATAATGGTATGCGTCAATACCTCTGTTTAATTTAGAATAAGCTATAGAAATCCCTTTATAAATTTCCTTAATGATGTCTTTGTTTTTTGATTTTTGAGCGTATACCAGTGCTTGTTGATAATTGTCAATAGCCATTTGATATTTTTTTTGGAATATTAACACCTCTCCAATATTTAATAAAGATATGGCACAACCTTTATTTTCGCTCACCTTTTTCTTTAAAATTAAGGCTTTATAAAAGTATTCTAGCGCTAAATCGTATTTTTTTAATGTAACATAAGTTGATCCTATAAGGTTGTAAGTACTTGCAATACTTTTTTTATTTCCAATTTTTTCTTTAATAGCCAAGGATTTGGCATAGTATTGTAAAGCAACATCATCTTTACCTAGATCAGAATATATTAATCCAATATTACTAAGACTTAAAGACATATTAAAATCATCATTATCTAAACTATCCAGCGAAAATGATTTTTTATAATATAATAACGCTTTATTGTATGCTTTTTGTTTAAAAAATAAATTACCAAGCATATCATATCCTGAAGGCAGATATTTGATGTCTTCGTGTTTTTCAAAAATACGAATGGCTTTAATTG
>JABDBZ010000012.1 GCA_013288385.1 Bacteroidota bacterium | reverse complement strand
CCTTACTGAAAAATATGCTTTTTTATTATCTCACGCAGTTATAAAAGAAAAAATTTGGCTCAACTATAAACCAAAAGGACAATTAAGTGTAGGAGAGGGTTTGATGTGTGTTGAAAATAAAAATGGAAAATTTGAAATAATGCCAACTCAGCTTTCAAGAATTAAAGAATCTGATACGAGATCTTTTTGCTCAAAGGATTCAATAGTATATATCGGAACTAATAATGGTTTGTATTGTTACGATACCAGATTAAAAAAAACAAATACTTCTCTATACACTTTTGTGAACCTTGTAAAATTTGGAAGAGATTCAACACACTGTTTTTATAATTTAAATCCAAATTCTATAATTGAACCAATGGAATTAAATTACAAAAATAATTTGATTGAAATATATTTTGGCGCATCTGATTACATTGATAAAAACGAACTGCTATTTTCTTATTACATGGAGGGTTTGGAAAACGGATATAAAGACTTTACAAATAAAAAAAGTGTCACTTACGATTATTTGCATGAGGGAAAATATATTTTACATGTTAAGTCGAAAAATATTTTTGGAATCGAAGGACAGGAAATAGAAATTCCATTTACTGTTTTGGCTCCATGGTACCGGACAATTTGGGGATATATTTCATATGGAATTTTGTTTTTACTTACTGTTTATATTATTATTAAACTGTATGCAAAAAGATTAATTGAACAAAATTTAAGACTAGAGAATATTATTACTGAAAGAACAAAAGAGATTCAACATCAGAAACATGAAATTGAACATAAGAATCAGGAAATAACCGATAGTATAAATTACGCAAAAGGTATTCAGGATTCTATTTTACCTGAAATTGAAGAAATAAAAAAATCCTGGAAAGATCTATTTGTGTTTTTTCAACCTAAAGATATTGTTAGCGGTGATTTTTATTGGTTTAAAAGCATAAATGAAAATGAATTTTTAATAGCTTGTTGCGATTGCACTGGCCATGGTGTACCCGGTGGTTTCATGAGCATGATCTGTTCGGGTAAATTAAACGATGCAGCCTTGGTAAGCACTGAGCCTGATAAGATATTATATATTGCAAATAATAGCATAAAAGAAAATTTAAGACAACAAAGTGAAGGAAAGAATAAAGATGGAATGGAAATTTGTTTATTGAAAGTAAATACACTTACACGAGAAATAAAATATTCAGGAGCAAACAGACCACTTTGGATTTATGATTCTAACGCTCACAATTTATCAGAAATTAAGCCAACAAAGGCCAGTATTGCGAGCTCAACAAATTTTAATTCTTCATATGAATTACATGAGTTTAAATTAAATGCCGGAGATATACTTTACGTTTCTAGTGATGGATATGCGGATCAGTTTGGTGGAGAATTTGGTAAAAAGTATATGAGTAAGAATTTTAAGAATTTTCTTCTTGATAAAGCTTCCCTTCCAATGAATAGACAATTAGAAGAAATGAAAGCAAATATTCATTCCTGGATGAAGAATCATGAACAGGTTGATGACCTTTTAGTAATCGGAATTAAGGTCTAAATTTCTATCTAAATCGACACAAATGGGCAAAAAAGTGTCAAGAAAACCCAAATTTAACATAAAAATAGTGCTATTAAAAACGATCAAAAAACCTCAAAACATCAGTAAAATCAGGGTTTTTAGGTTGAGAATCCATTTATTGAGTATTTTAGGGATAAAAAACTGATAATAAAGCTGTTAAATGTTTCAATTCTAATGTTTTTCAATTAAATTTGGGTGACATTATTATGACAATTTAAGAATATTTTAAAATAATAAAAACAAGTGTAACATGAAAAAACTAATTACAATTTTTTTGTTGGCATCATCAACAATAGGGTTTGCGCAAGGTCCTGTGATCGAAGGCACATACTACCCAGTAAGAAATACATCTATTAAACAAGTTTGGGATACGGCACATGGTACTCTGGCTATTCCGGCTACCGGCCCTAACCAGGTGTGGGATTATACTTTTGGTAATGGACAGTTTACGCATATTGCAGATACGTTCAGATTTAAATTTTTGGATCCATCTACAACACCTTATGCACAGTATTTTCCAACTGCTACTCACGCAGTTTACATCAGAACTCCACTTCAAGGCAATCCATCTGATTCTTTATATCAATATTTCCTCGTAGATAATGCCGGTTTACATAGCATTGGTGGTTTTAATATTCAACATCAATTTGATTCAACAATTGTTTATAATCCTACTGAGTTTTATGCTCCTTCTGAAATGCCCTATTTGTATACAAAAATAGATACTTCAAGATATACAGGTTATGCAAATGATTTTTCAGGTTTTAAAGGAAAAATTAAAGGCGTTAAATATAAAACATTTACTTATGTAGGTTATGGTACATTAAAATTACCTAATGGAACATATAACAATGTGGCTCAAATTAGAGAAGACAACCATATTATTGATAGTACTTTTATTGATATAATGAACAATAATAATTATGTTTTCGTTGGCCCACCAAGTACAAGCACTTCAAAAGTATATCAGTTTTTCAGAAACAATACATTTGGGTCTGCCTACTTAATGTATTTAGATGCAAATCCGGCTAACACGTCTATTGACTATGGCTGGTACACCTTACCTGTCGATTTCGGTTCTATATCAGGCACAGTTTATACAGATGCAACCGAAGCAAACCACATAACAAGTGGAGAAGCATATTTGTATCGTGAAAATTCAAACTTCAAAAAGAATGACATTTTAGCAAAAGCAACTGTAGATTCAAATGGTAATTATAATTTTGATAGTATTCCTTATGGCGAATATCGTATCGCAATTCGTCCTGATGAAAATTTGTATCCAAATGCATTAATTACTTATGTTGGTGATACAACAAGCTGGATGGATGCCACAGCAATCATTACAACTACTACAACATCAATTGGCCACAAAGTTCATATCAAATCTCATAACCCACCAACAGGAACAAATAATATCACAGGTTCGTTAGGCTCCAATCCATTTATTTTCCGCAGCGCACAAACAACCCAATCAAACCCAATTCCGGGAATTGGAATTGTGGTTAAGAAAAATCCGGGTTCAACAAGTGCAGCAAGAAGTGTAATCACGGATACCAATGGCGGCTTTAATTTGGGTAACTTAGATGATGGCAGTTATGTTATTCAGGTTGAAATACCGGGCTTACATATGGCAGGTACTTACAGTTTCAATGTTGCAAACAGTGCAGTAGTAAATGGTTTAGATTTTGTTGCGGGAACAGATTCCATTCACCCGTCAAATTTAACAGCCGGTGTTCACGAAATAGCAAGCACATCAAAACTATCATATATGACAGCTTATCCAAATCCATACAGTTCAGTTGCAACCATCATGTTAACTTTACCATCAACAGAAAGCATCACATTAGAAGTATATAATATGCTTGGAGCTAAAATACAAACCTTAGATAATAACTCACAAAAACAAGCAGGTACTTATAAATACAGTTTTAGTGCTAAGAATTTAAATTATAGTTCAGGTATGTATTTTGTAAAACTAACAGCAGGAAACAAAACAGACGTACTTAAAATAATGGAACAGTAAAAATATTTCAAAACCTTTTAAAACGTCCGGTAAAATAATTTATCGGACGTTTTTATTTAATGAAAAGGATAAACAATTTATTCTAACGTATTAACAAAACAAGCAGGTAGCATTAAAAATCAAATTCTTATTTCTACCTTAGAAGCAACAAAATTTTGATCACAGTTTTTGATTTATGTTTAAATTTTTAAAGACATTATTCTTTATTTTTTCGTTTAGCTTTCTAATCATAAAGTCTTATGGTCAAACTTATCCATTTGCCAACTACACGGTCGAAAATGGTTTATCACAAGGGCAGGTTTTAGCAGTATTTCAAAATGATGATGGGGTGATATGGTTTGGAACCAGTGGTGGAGGTATTACAAAATACGATGGCCATTCTTTTGAACAAATTACCGATAAAGATGGCTTACCTGATAATGTGGTGTTTTGTATTGCGAAAGATAAAGCGGGTCGTTTACTAATTGGTACAAATAACGGACTATCTGTTTACGACTCAAAAATTTCTGTTCCATCAAAAAGATTCAAAAATTACACAACAAAAAATGGTTTAACTGATAACAGAATTTTTTGTATTCTTTTTGATGAAGATGGCAAAGCACTTTTAGGAACATCAAAAGGAATTTCCACATTTAAAGATAGCACTTTTGGAAGTTTAAAAATTGATAAAAAATTAGATAGTTCTTCTGTGTTCAATTTAATTCGTGATAGTAAAAAACATTTATGGTGTTGTACTTTAGGAAGTGGTGTTTTTGATTACAACGGTAAATCGACCCGAAACATTACTCAAAAAAAAGGGTTGCCTAATGACATGGTTTTTTCGGTGTTGGAAGTTAATCCAACCACTTATTGGATTTTTACCGGAGAAGGATTATCGGAATTAATTGATGATAAATTGCGAAAAATTAATCCAGCCAGATTGGATACAAACGCAACATATTACTGTCATTATAAAGATAAGAATAATACAATATGGATTGGCACGAGCAATGGAGTTATAAAGAGAACTAAGGATGGAAATGTTTCTGTATTCAAAAAGAAAAATGGAATAGTTGATAATAGCATTTGGAAAATAGTTGAAGATAGGGAATCTAACTTATGGTTTGCGTCTGATCAAAATGGTGTTTCGAAATTAGCCTGTGAACGTTTTTTTATGTATACTACTAAAGATGGATTATTGGCTGATCAAATTAAAAATATTTATCAAAATAAATCAGGAGATTATTTGTTAGGATCGGAGTTTGGTTTAACTATTTCCAAGAAAGGTATGTATGAAAATTATTCCGGGAAAGAGTTTAAAGGGAGTAATATGATATGGACAATTGCCGAAGATAAAAATGGAAATTATTTATTGGGTACTAGTAATGGATTGATTATTTACAACGGACAAACATTTAAAAGAGTAGTGTGTAAAGATAAAGATGATCCAATGAATACTATTTTTGATATTCTTGTGGATAATAAAGGAGTTGTTTGGTTAGGAACACAAGCAGGTGTTGCAAAAATGATTGATGGCTATATTCAACCCTTTAATGATGTTGCCATAACAAAAAGTTATGTAAATAAAATTTTTCAAGATAATAAAGGTGATTACTGGTTTTGTACAGATGATGGATTGTTTAAATATGATAGAGCAATTTTGAAACATTTTACGGAAAAAGATGGCTTTACACAAAAACGAGTTCGCAATATAATTGCTGATGACAATAATAATTTTTGGGTTGCAACCAGTTCAGGAGTTTACAAACTTACTAATAATAAATTTACAAATATTACTGATAAATTAAGTTTACCATCAAATGAAATTTATTCAATTGTAATTGATAATACAGGAAATATTTGGGCAGGTGTATCAAATGGCATGTTAAGAATTGAAACCAAAAATAGTAATTATAAAATTAGACATTATGGTGTAGAAGATGGTTTTACCGGGCAAGATTGTAGCCAAAATGCAATGATAATCGATTCGAAAGGTCAACTTTTGATAGGGACATTCAAAGGTTTACAAGTGTACCAGGCTAAATACGATAAGGAAAATCTCTTAGAGCCATTAACTAAGTTGAAAAGTATAGACCTATTTTTTCAAAAAACAAAATGGGACTCCTACTCAGATACAGTAAGTGCTAATAATATTCCATATAACTTAGAGTTACCTTATGATAAAAACTATCTTACTTTTAATTTTATTGGTGTGAGTTTAACCTCTCCTGAAAAAGTAAATTATAAATATAAACTCAAAGGAATAGATCAAGACTGGCAAACTTCTTTTAAAACAGAAGCATCTTATTCCAATATTCCTCCTGGTAAATATGAATTTTTAGTGATGGCTAATAATGGAGAAGGCGTATGGAATAAAAACCCCATCGTGTTTCAATTTACAATTAGGCCACCATTTTGGCGTACATGGTGGTTTTATTCTCTCATAGTAGCTTTAGTTTTAGGTGGAATTTATTCATACCTCAAAATTAGAAATGCCAATAAAAAAATTCTAAAGCAAAACGAGATCATTGAAGAAAAGAATGGAGCTCTTCAGCATGCGAATATAGAAATTGCCGAAAAAAATCAAAACATTACAGATAGTATTAATTATGCGAAACGAATTCAACGAAGTTTTATAACCTCTGAAAAAATAATTGATGATTTATTAAAAGAACATTTTATTTTATTCAAACCACGCGATATTGTGAGCGGTGATTTTTATTTGGCATTTGATTTACCGGATAGAACAATTATTGTTTGTGCCGATTGTACTGGACATGGTATTCCTGGTGCGTTTATGAGTTTAATTGGAATTAGTGTACTTAACGAAATTGCTCGTGCTAAAAAAATTGTTGATACATCAAAAATTTTGGAAGAATTGAGAAGTATAATTATTGGCGCACTTAATCCAGAAAGAATTGACACAGGGGGTAAAGATGGAATGGATATTGCTTTGGTTTCTATATTTAAAAAATCAGAAGATGGTCAAATCAGAATTAATTTTTCAGGTGGAAATAACTCCATGTATCTCGTTTCAGGTAAAAATGAAAAAGTAAGAACGTTAGAAATCAAAGGTGATAAACAACCGGTTGGATATTATTCATACATGAAGCAGTTTACGCAACATGAAGTTATTGCTCAAAAAGGAGATATTATTTATATGTTTACGGATGGATATGCTGATCAATTTGGTGGAACAATTGGAAAGAAATTTATGTCGAAACAATTGAAACAACTCATCACATCTATTTATCCTTTACCGATGAGCGAACAAAAAACAATTTTAGATGAGTCTTTGAAAAAATGGCAAGGCAAATTAGAGCAAGTTGATGATGTTACTGTGATCGGTATTAAATTAAACTAATAATATTTAGAGATGAAAAAAAGGGCGTTTGTTTATATAGCAGCTATTTTTACAATTAGTTCATTCGCTCAAAACAACGTATCAACAAGACCTTTAACCAAAGTGGAAGCAGATAATATGAACAAGATTGAATCAGCTTTCTCTAATGCTTTCCCAAAAGAATGGAAAGATTGGAAGACAGAATCAAAATTACAGAATCACACAGTTAAAGATCAAGTTTCTGCTGATCTTGGAAAGAAAACAATTTACACTTATTCCTATTCAGTAGTTTATACAATACCAAATGAACAGGTAGATGTAAAAATGGGCGAAGCAATGAAGAGAGCTGCGTCTTTTACAGACGCCAATAAAGACATGAGAATTTCGGCATTGGGGATGAAGACTACTTCAGATTGTAAACTAACTGTGACTGTTGAAAGTAATTTAGGTATCCCTTATCAAAAGGATGTTCCTGTATTTTTAAATGGACATAGTCATAAAACTGAGCCGCAAAAAATATTGATTAAAGATACAGTTGCTCTTGCTGTTATTGGTTTGCAACCCGGGGAAAATTTAATTTTAAAGGGCGAAAATGTTCAAAATCCTGCAGAAGCAAAAGAACTTGATAATAATGCCGACTATAGTGATGAAGCAATTATTTTTATTGGTCCGAAAGCTAGTGCTGTGAAAAAAACAACCAAAACATTTAATGGAACAGGAAGAAACATTGATTCCTATTATATTGAACAGCCAGAGCCAAATGTGAATTCATTATTGGTTTATAATATTTTAGTGCGGATTAGAGGGAATGTTTCTGAAATAGATGAATTCATTAAAAAAGTAGATTGGTCTGTTTTAAAAAAAATGATCAGTAAAGTACAGCCTTGATTTGAAGAATCATTAATAGTTTTTTAAAAGAAATATTTAATAAATAATTAAGGGTCGCCATGCGACCCTTAATTTATTCTTAGTAAAAAGAATTTTACTACATATCACCGTGACTAACCATCCATTGAATGCCAAATTTATCGGTAACCATTCCAAAGTATGAACCCCAAAATGTTTTACCAATCGGCATTGTAATATTACCACTATTTGACAAACCCTGATAAAGTCTGTCAGCTTCAGCTTGTGTTGGTGCATTAATTGAAATTGAAAAATTATTTCCAATATTAGTAGCATGTCCAAATGCATCCGAACTATCACTACCCATTAAAGTATTGTCTTTACTTATTGGTAAAGATATATGCATTATTTTTTCGCCGGCAGATTCTGGAATCGGTGGTTGTCCTTCCATTGGAGGCATATCTTTAAATCTTCCTACATAACCAAACTGTCCACCAAATACTGATTTATAAAAATTAAATGCTTCTTCGCAATTACCAGGGAAAGTTAAATACGGATTGATTGAAGTTGTTTTTTGAATTGGTTTTGGAGTTGGTTTTTTGCTCACTTTCTTTTTTGCAGGGCGAGCAGGTTTTGCACTTTTCTTTTTAACCACTTTACGAGGTGCTGCTTTTTTTGCCGATTTCTTTACTGTTTTTTTAGCAGCTTTCTTTACTGCTTTCTTTTTTATTTTCTTAGCCATCTTTTTAAATTTTAAGGTAATACTAAGTTAAGTGTTTTATCAAATTAGCAAGAAAAAAGAGAGTTAAATTTTTGTTAGGTAAATGACGAGAGGCTATAAGGCTTTAGTAGCGGAACATGACCATTTTTTAGCCATTATATTGTTTTTCAGGAAGTAAGTAGCAATTATATTATGACCATTAAATATAAGATTTGTTTAAAAAACTACCTTATAACATACCCCTTGTTCGTTTTCTAGTTTAAGTTTTCCGGCTAATTGATTTGCAAGCATAAAAATGAGCTGAATTCCTAAATGAGAATCTTTTTCAAGATCAAAATTTGCTTTAAAGCCTTTACCATTATCGCCTACTAATAAAATATAATTTTTGTTGTTTGATTTTAAACTAATATTAATTTTTCCGTCCTTTTTAGGAAATGCATACTTCAATGAATTACTAATTGCCTCATTTAAAATTAAACCAATGGGTATCATTTTATCAATATCAAAATGTATTCCTTGCTCAATGTCATATATGAATTCAATATTAGAATGAGGAAGCGCATATGATTGATAAATACTTTTACATAAATTTTCAATGTATTCAATTAATTCAATTTTACTGAGATCTTTTGATTTGTATAACATTTCGTGTACCAAAGCCATAGAATTAATACGGTTCCGACTTTCACGAATAAGATCTAAAAATTTTTCATCCTCAGTTGTTTCTGCCTGCAAATTGAGAAGACTGGAAATAATTTGCATATTATTTTTAACGCGATGATGAATTTCTTTTAATAATTGTTCTTTTTCTTTGAGTGAGATAGTAGAATGTTGAAGTTCTTCACCAAGCATATTTACACCTGAGCCAATGCCATCAAGAACATTATCAGCATTACTTATTTTTACCTTTTTAGTAAAATCTTGACGGGCAAAAGCTAATATAACTTCAAGAATCTCATTTGCACGAACATTATCAGAAAGAGGAGTGTTGTTTTTAAGTTCCATTTTAAGAGTTACAGAATTGTTTAAGCCAGGCAATTGCTAAGTCTTCATCGTCGAATAATTTTGTAGGCACAGTAGGTTTATTTATTCCTAAATAAAAATTGCCAAGCACACGGCTCGTCGTAGAACCAATGATAATCCCAAAAGCGCATGTTTTTGAATCACGATTTTTTACCGAAAAATGATGCCTTGCTTCATAACTCATTGATTTTATTCCACGCGCATCAATTAAAATAGGAAACTTTTTATTTTTATAAAATGAAGTAACAACTTTTGTGTTTTCTAAAGCATGTTCCAACGTAATATCAATATTGGGTTTAACACAAGTGCGCGCAATACCATCATCACCCATCCAGGTATAATAACCTGCAATATTTATTGCATTATCCGGCACTAATAACATTCGCATAAATATAGTAATTATGTTATTTCTATCAAACTAAGTCGTCATTTAAATGGAGCACACATTTTTCTAAGTCTGTTTTTTTTTATAGATTTAGTGAGGAAATAATATTGTAAATATAAAACTCGATTCAATGGCAAAGAAAGACAAACGTATAGATGCATACATTGGTAAATCCGCAAATTTTGCAAAACCAATTTTAATTCATTTGAGAAAACTCGTTCATGAAGCTTGTCCGGAAGTTGAAGAAACAATGAAATGGAGCTTTCCACATTTTGATTATAAAGGATCGATGTGTCACATGGCTTCGTTTAAACAACATTGCACTTTTGGGTTTTGGAAAGCTGCTTTGATGAAAGATTCAGATAAATTATTGGAGGTTGCTAAAAGCGAAGTGGCCATGGGACACTTTGGAAAAATTACTTCTTTAAAAGATTTACCTAAGGATGCCGTTATAATTAAATATGTAAAAGAAGCAGCTAAATTAAATGAATTAAATATAAAATTGCCTCCAAGAAAGACCACAGTAAATAAAGAAGAATTAGAACCACATCCTGATTTTTTAAAAGAGATGGGCAAAAATAAAAAAGCCTTAAAGGTTTATGAAGAATTTAGTTATTCCAATAAAAAAGAATACGTAATGTGGATCAATGAGGCTAAAACTGAAGCTACAAGAAATAAAAGAATTGCCGATGCAATGGAATGGATGAGTGAAGGGAAGATCAGAAATTGGAAGTATTTAAAATAATTACTGACCACTAAAACCATTTGGATATTTCATTGCAACGATGAAAACAATTTGTATATTTAAGTATTAGTTTTATTAGTGAACTGATTTTTAAATTATGAAGAAAATATTTACTCTTGCCATTATTTTTGTTGGAATTGCAATTAAAGCTCAAGTGTCTGCTTATGTTTTTGCGCAAATCGCTGGAACCTATACTGCATTAACTGTTCCAGGTTCAACTATTGTTGCAACTGGTTTTCAGGATGATAATGTTTACAGTAATTTGCCAATTGGTTTTTCTTTTGGTTTTAATAATACTACTTATACAGCAATTGGACTAAGCTCAAATGGGTGGATGACTTTAGGTTCATATTTTCCAAATGATAATTTTGCACCTATTAGTAATTCAGGTGGTAATGGCGATGCCATTTCTTTTATGGCGGGAGATATGCAAATGGGTCCATATCAAACTTGCACAGTAACTTCTGGTAGCAATGTTGTTGCTTTTACCAATGCATTTGCATCTGCTTTTTTTAATCCCGGAGATGTGATTACAGGAACCGGCATTCCTTCTAACACATCTGTTACGGCAGTTGGAGTGGGAAATTTAACTTTAACTGCAAATGCAACTTCGGCGGGTACAAGTATTACAGCGCCTGGAATAATTTCTTATGTTACAGTAGGTGTTGCTCCAAATCGGGTATTTACTATGCAATGGAAACGCATGGGAAGATATAGCAACAATGGAACAGGACAGGATGATTTTATTAATGCACAAATAAAATTGTATGAAACTTCAAATGTTGTAGAAATTATTTATGGCGCAACTGGTACTACAAATGCAAATACAATGCCGAGCGAAATTGGATTGGTTGGTCAGAGTAATGCCGATTATAATAACAGAGATGTTCCTATTGGTTTTAATTGGCAATCATCTTCTGGTGGGTTAGCAAACAATGCAACCTGTATGTTCAGTAATAGCAATAATATTCCAAACGGATTAATTTATCGTTGGACTCCTCCGTCACCTTGTGCAGGATCTCCGGCAGCTAACATAGCTGTTGCGGGTTCTTCTCTGGCTTGTATCGGAGGTAATGTTAGTTTGAATTTGGCAAACAGTTATACTACTTCCGGATTAAGTTATGTGTGGAGTGCAGGAAATAGTTCATCAGGACCATTTACACCAATCAATACAGCCACTGTAAGTGCATACACTGCAACAAATATTACGACGAATACTTGGTTTATATGTACAATCAGCTGCACAAATAGTGCTGGTAGCGTAACAACTGCGCCAATTGGAATAACAGCTGTAGGCTCTATCACAAATACAACTCCTTATTTCGAAGGTTTTGAAAATGTATTGGTCAATAATTTATTTCCAAATTGCTCTTGGGCAGCATCAAATCCAACAAATATTTGTCAAACATATACATTACAAACTACACACAACAGATTACCGAGAACAGGTTCAAAATTTGCATCTTTTAATTTCGGAACAGATCCTAATGGAGATTATTTTTATACGAATGGTTTAAAATTGTATTCTGGTTTTACTTATTCAGCAGAAGTTTATTATATAACTGATGGGGCAAATGGTTGGTCAGAGTTTTCCTTGTTTTATGGTACTGCACAATCAACGTTGGGTTTAACTAATATTGCATCTGTTACAGGAAATCTAACAAATGCAATTTATGCTCCACTAACAAATACTTTTACTGTTCCTAATTCAGGTTTTTATTATATTGCCGTTAAGGCTATAGGTAGCACTAATCCTTGGTTTCTAACTTGGGATGATCTTGCAATAACAGCTCCATGTAATTTAAATACGCCAACATTATCTGTCAATGGAGGAACACTTATTCAGTGTGCGGGCATTCCAATTAATTTAGCAGCAAGTGGGGCTAATTCATACACATGGAGTACAGGACCAAATACATCGAGTGTGAATGTAATTCCATTTTCAAATACAACTTATTCTGTTTCCGGATCAAATATTGTTTCTTGTATTGGTATGGCTACTAAAGATGTATCGGTGCAACCTTTGCCTTTAGTAAGTGTATCACCTGTTTCTCAAAGCATTTGTGTTACAGAAATTGCAACCATTACTGTGAATGGAGCAACAAGTTATACATGGAATCCAAGTAATTCAAACGCATCTACATTTACGTTAATGCCGTCTACAAGTAATATTTATACCGTTAGTTGTACAGGAACAAATAATTGTGTGGCATCAACAACTGCGAATGTAATCGTTTCTTTATGTACCGGAATTAAAGAAAATAATTCAGAGGTTCTGGTAATGGAATTATTTCCGAATCCAAATTCAGGATTATTTACAATTCAATTTGCAGAAGAAGGAATAAAATATTTGGAAGTATTGGACGTTGTAGGGAGAACTGTTTATATAGGTTCAACTAAAAATAGATCAATTGAAATTAATTTGTTTAACCTGGCAAACGGAATTTATTACGTAAAAGTAAAAGCAAATAATCAAACGGAAATTAAGAAAGTTATAAGGAACTAATTTTTGATCATCTTAGTTCCGTAAACAGTTTTGCCTTCTTTTAAAATCATTAATTGATAAATACCATTTGCTTCTTTTGAAAGATCGATCTTTGTTTCAACACCCTTCAAATTTATTTTATTAATGGTTTGACCAAGATTGTTTAGAATTATTACTTCACAACTTTCACAAGCATTTGATTTGATAAACAAAACACCTTGATTTGGATTTGGGAAAATAGAAAAATCAGAATTGTTGTTTACGTATTCATTTAATCCTGTACACCAAGATACTATTAAATTAATTGTTGCTGTATTAACACAGCCATTTGGATCAGTGCCAATAACAGTATACAAAGTTGTAACAGTTGGGCTAACAGAAATGCTTGATGTGGTTGCACTTGTATTCCATACGTAAGTAGAAGCACCACTAGCGGTTAAAACTGCCGCTTCTCCTGTACATATTAACACAGTTGAACTATTAGCTGTAACATTTGGAAGTGGATTTACATTTACACTTATCATATTTGAATTTGAACAGCCACTCGTATTTCCGGTAACTGTATAGGTAATATTTGTAGTTGGAGAAATGATGATGCTACTTGAAATTGAATTATCGCTCCATAAATAATTAGTTGCACCTGATGCTGTTAAAGTAGCATTGTCATTTATACATATTGCACTCGACGAGCTTATTGCGTTTATAGTTGGCGTTTGGTTGACTTGAATTGTTTGTGTAACTGCGCAAGTTGAAAGTGTTCCGTTTGTAGCAGAAATTATAACACTATATATTCCGGAACTACTATAAGTTGCAATTGGATTACCAATTGTTGATGTAGCAGGAGAAGCGCCATTCATTGTCCAAGCCCAGGTATTTGGTCCTCCTGTAGAAGCATCTGTAAAACTTACAGATTGCCCCGTACATAAAAGTGTGTTTGTTGTAAATGCAGAAATAATTGCCGGAATATTATTGGATGTAACTTTTACATAGTATTTTCCTAAGCTTCCATAATCAGAATAATTTGCAGAACCTCCGCCGTCAATTACAAAATAATAAGAGCCTGCAGCTAAATTCATCCCAACCAGAGTATTTAATTTTGCTAAAGGAGTATCAATTGCTAATGATGCGGAAGTTGTTGCATTAAATAATTGAAAACGAATATCCAAATCGGCTGCGTCATAGCTTGTAGTATCCAAGGTCCAAGGTTTTATATTGAATGTCATATAACGATTATTGCAAATAGTAAATTTGTAAACATCTAGATCAGTAGGTTTGCAAATAATTCCAGAATCCAAAAGAGAAACTGTATTTGTATTAATGAGCTTTGCATTTGCTAAATTATCTCCAACATCATCTAACAAATAACTTAAATAGGCTGAGCCTGTAATTCCGTTTGATCCATGATCAAATTGTATTGTTGTACATGTATTTGAATTGGTACCATTATGCCAAATAGTTACATTGTCATAATATCCAACTCCCATAATTGGTGCCCATGATGTAACCCCAGATCCTTGACCAGGATTATATTCTGCTGTTTTTACGCATCCGGAATTATAAGTGCTTTGATGTTTTAAACTTACTGTATGACCTGCCTCGTGAGCTCCTGCTTCGCCACAATTTTTAGAGCTATAACCTAACATGTTTTCAAAAACCCAACATGGCGTATCGGGATTACCGCCCCAACTGAAAGAATTTAAAAATGCAACGCCACCAACAGTTGATGGATACCATGCGCTTGAAGGAGTAAATACAACGCGCATTCGTGTAATAGAATTGGCCGCATTAAATTTCGCAATATCAGTAGTAATGTTTACATCAAAAGGTCTGTAATCTTCAGAAATCCTTTGCCAAATATTTTTAATCGCTGCTGCATTCATTGTAGATGGCAATGCAGTAATAGTTGGTGTGTTGGTAGAAGAATTCCATGAAGTTCCGATGACAATTTGTCCGTCAAAATCCAAATAAATAACCTTATGTATTTCAGTTGGATTACTGTTTAGTAAAGGTATTTGCGAATAAAATTTCCCGCTAAAACAAATCGCAAGTATAAGTAAAAATAAATTTTTTTTCATGGGATGAATTTGTTGATTCAAAATTATTCAGATACAATATCGTCTTTTTTGCATTGTGTGAATGTGATCTTACCTTGATCGATTGTACTATTATAAAATATAGAATCGTCACTCGACAAAATATAAATTATCTTGGAATCTTTTCCGTTGATTTGAACATATAGTTCTGCATTCTTGAAATAATTCAACTTTAATTTTAGTTGTTTGTTTTCTTTAAAAGATGAATTTAAAATAACTTTGGAATTATTTAAATAAGTGTTCGTTTTAAATCGCACTACATCATTCTCTTTGCTGGAAAATAACTGATCTAATTCCTTAGCATCAATCGTAAATGTTTTAGGATAATTAGGGCCGTTAGTTTTTGCTTTGTTTTGAGCCAAAAGAATGGGGCTTAAAATCATAAAAATCAAAACAGTTAAATATTTAATAATAGAATGTCTCATTTTTCTTTTTTAGTATTTCAAATATAATGAATTATTAAATGAATTTCAATCTACTTTAATTTCAAAGCCTTGAAACCTTTGTAAAGTCTGTGTTTTGGGAGTTTTATCTCTAAAATGTCCTGATAGCCTTTATTCACAAAGGCTTGTTGATATTGATATGCTTTTGAACTCTTGAAAATTCTTTTTCACTCTAATTTTGTAATGTACTTATAATGAGAAGTTTATTTCTAATTACTTAAATAAGGAATATTTTATTAATGGCATTAAAAAAAAGATGAAGAAGAGATTTATACTGTTAACGACAATTTGTTTAATTGCATTTGGTTCTAATGCTAAGGACATAGAAATTCCTGAGGTTATAAAAAAGTCATTTGTACAAAAATTTCCAACTGCACATAATGCAAAGTGGGATGGAGATTCTGAATCGCATTATGAAGTAGGATTTGTTTTGGATGGAAAAGATAAGATCGCAGTTTTTTTACCTGACGGAACTTTCAAAGAAATTGAGACCGAAATAAAAATTTCTGAATTGCCAAAACGCGTTACGAAATCAGTGAACAGAAAATTTCCTCTTGCTAAAATTTCATTCGCCTTAAAAATTCAGCGCAGCAATAACACAACTGTTTATGAATTAGAAGTTGATACAGGTATTGAGGAAATTGATGTAACGATTGATGCCCTTGGTTTTGAAGTAGACTAATTAAATCTTTTTCACAAATTCAGTTCGCAATACAATTTTTGTTCCGTCAAGTTTGCAATCTATCTCGTCGGGATCATCAGTTAATTTTATGTTTTTTGCAACCTTCCCTCTTTTTAGAACAACAGAAGAGCCTTTCACTTTTAAATCTTTGATAAGTGTTACCGAATCACCATCATTTAATAAAGTTCTATTACTGTCTTTAACTTCCATAATTTTTTTATTACATAAAGATAATCTTATTTAAACTGCGTTTTACTTTTGTTTCATAAAATTGTATTTTTGTGGCGTTGAATTTTGATTACACCTATATTTATTTATTTGGTTCTAAGATATTTGAACCAATGGCCATTTTAACTAATTTATTTATTACAGTATTTTGTTTATTTGCTTTTATAAAGATGAATGCAAGCAAACAGGAAATTCTTAAAGATTGGTCACTCTTTTTTTTAATGGTGGGTGTAAGCAGCATACTTGGCTCTGTTTGTCATGGTGCACATGATCAATATGGGCTTATTTTTTTAAACATTACGTTATTTTTAATGAATGCTATTTCTTTGATCTCTATTTATTTTTTTTACAGGGCAGCTTTTTTGTTCTTTAATTTGAATAAACCCGAAACAAATTTTTTTTACAATTATTTAGTAATTGTATGGATAGTAATATCATTAGTTATTACTTTATTTCTAAATAAATTTTTGCTGATTAAGATTAACGCTGGAATAATTTTAATTTATTCATTGATTATTCATTCAATTACTTATAGAAATAAACAGAAAGGAAGTGGATATATTGTAATTGGAATTTTGATTTCTTTCTTCTCAATTATTGTCCATAGTTTAAAATTGTCTTTCAACGAATGGTTCAATTATAAAGATATTGCACATTTAATTATGTTAATATCGCTTGTTATATTATTTAGTGGAGTCAAAGCCATACAAAAATCTTCTTTTACAGATTGATGGCTTTAAAAACATAGCCTGCTTCTGAAAAATATTTTAGCGTTTCATTCAATGCATATTTCACGTTTTCTTCTGCTTTTAAATTGTCGTGAAATAAAACAATGCTTCCGTTTTTTGTGTTTTTCTTTACATTTAAAAAACAAGCATTCTTGTTTATTTTTTCGTAATCGTAACTTATAACATCCCAAAAAACAATTTTGTAATTTTTGGAAAGTAAAGCTTTGTACTGACTTTTTCTTAATTGTCCGTAAGGTGGCCTAAATAATTTGCTGTCAGTTAATTTTTCGCAACTTTCAACATTATTTAAGTAATCTTCTAAATTAGAATTAAAACCTTTAATATGATTTTGGGTGTGATTACCAATTTGATGTCCTTCATGAACAATGCGGTCAAAAATATTTTTGTTTTTAATAATGTTTTCGCCAACACAAAAAAAAGTGGCTTTTGCACTATATTTTTTTAATTCATCTAATATCCATTCTGTTAAACCAACTATTGGTCCATCATCAAAGGTAAGATAGATTTCTTTTTCGGAAGTATTAATTTGCCATAAAGCCTTTGAATAAAATTTTTTGATCAACTTGGAAGGCTGTATTAAAAAGTATTTATTCAAAGTAAAGTGCTTATGTTATTTCATTTCTATTGGCGTTCCTTGCTGCTGTTGTTGTTCGTTTTCAGGTGCTAATTCTTCAGGAGGAACAACTTTTCCAATGCGCATCATAAATTCGTTAGCCAATTTTTCTTGTTTAAATTGTTGGGTAAGACCAACTAATCTTCTTAAAATTTCTTTAGCCTGATCAGATTCTCTAGCGAATGCAATCTGATGATTACCTTTTTGTTTATTATAAATAATAAGGTCGCCTTCAAATATTTCAAACAAGCGTTTTGATAATTGATTTGCTTTTTCAGTTTCATGAATTTGATAGTAAGCAGCGCAAATTGTGAAAAGAGTACCATCATAAGGAATATTTTCTTCTGGCATAACTGCTAAACATTTATCTAATACAGCTTTTGCTTTTGTGTTTTTTCCTTCGTTAATAAGTGCTTGTCCTAAAATACTCATTTGCATTCTTAAGTTGCCGGCCATTCTCATACTGGTTTCATCCAAGTTAACACCCGGTTTATCCATTCCACCCCACAAAAATTTATTCATAATATTGTCATACATTTTTTCTGTGTTCACCCTTCCACCTTGTGCTTGTTCATTTTCAGTTTGTTTAATTGGCACAAAACGATAAGCTAAACCTTCCAATTGAAAATATTTGTCTAATCCAACATAAGCCTCGTTACCTGTTGTAACAGCAAAATAAATTGGTCTTTTCCAATCGTTATGAGCAACAAGATCAAGAACCATTAAATCATTTTTAGTAATGTAACCGCGATTACCCAGATCCCAAGAAATTCGTTTCGTTAAACGAGCAGTATCTTTTACTGAGATCACTTTATTTCTCATGATAGTAAGAGAATCTACATAAACATAAAAACTTTTTGTCGGAATATAATCGATCAACGTTCCTCCATTATCAAATTTTTTATCCGGATCATCACTTTCTACAAAATCAATCGCATCCTTCAATTTCATTGGCTTAGGATCTTTTGCCATCAAGTAAACTACTTCTCTTTTTGAAGCTTGTAGTTTATCTTCAGGAATAGTAAATGGAACTGGGGCACTTTCATATGCAGCTCTGCGCATTTGAGAAATGTACCAATCGGTTTGCAATAAACTTAAATTAACTACACGTACGTCTGTTCTTACGCCTTCAACTTCTTGCGCGTACCATAGAGGGAAAGTGTCGTTATCACCATTAGTAAATAATATTGCATTTGGCGCACATGATTGTAGATAATTAATAGCGCAATCTCGCGATAAAGTTCTTAAAGAACGATTATGATCATTCCATCCTTCTTTAGCCATAACACCTGGTACAATCATACCAAATGCAGTTGCTCCAATTGCCATTCCGGCAGTTGCCATTTTTTTAGAAAATAAATCATAAAGTGCCATTACACCCATTCCTATCCAAATCGCAAAAGCATAAAAACTTCCGGCATAGGCATAATCACGCTCTCTTGGCTGGTAAGGTGTTTGATTTAAATAAATAACAATAGCAACACCAGTTAATAAAAAGAATGCTAATACGATCCATGCATCAAGTGCTTTTCTTCTAAAATGAAAAATGGCACCAAATAAGCCTAACAAAAATGGCAAAGCGTAAAAATGATTTGTGGCTTTGCTATCTTTATCACGATTAATAACCAATGTTGTATCTGAATCCAATCTGGCATTATCAAAAGCAGTAATACCAGTAACCCAATTCCCCTCCATTGTATTTTTTAATAAACCTTGTTGATCGTTTTGTCTGCCAACAAAATTCCACATAAAATATCTCCAATACATATAACCTAATTGGTAAGAGAAAAAGTAATTTAGATTCGCCATAAATGTTGGGATTTCCATTGTTTCAGGTTCTCCCGTTCTCGGATTTTCAACTACTTTATTTTTATGGTTCCTTGCAACATTCCCCCAATATTTATATGCCGATTCGTGATGAGCCTGACTACTCCACATACGTGGGAAGTATGTACAAAACTCTTTTTCATATTTAGGAATCGAATTTTTACGATCATCAACTACAATGTATTTTTTATTATCAGGTTTTTTGTCTCTGGCGTAAATAGGATCCCCACTTCCAAATTCATTTTGTGAAACAGTTGGTGCATTGTAATATTGTCCGTAAAGTATTGGCCAATCACCATATTGTTCGCGTAATAAATACGAAAGCATGTTTGGTGCATTTTCAGGATCATTTTCATCCATCGGTGGATTTGCCTGCGAACGAATCACTAAAACAAAAAACGAAGAGTACCCAATTAATAAAGTTGCAAAACTTAAGAAAATAGTATTAAGAGTAATTGTTTTAGTTTTAAAATGGTTGATTGCATAAATAACCCCGCCCATTGTAATCAAACGTAAAAACATGCCGGAACCACTTGGTGCAGAAATAACAGCAAGGAGCGAAAATATAATGGCTGAGTAAAGTCCGATTTTATATGAACGTTCACTTTTATTATAAGTAAAACGGATAAATGCTGTTAAAGAAGTTAAGAGTAGAATAAAATAAATTAACGTCCCTGTATTAAAGCCCATGTTTGCTTTGTTAGTAAAAAACACTTCGTAATCACTTACGAACTTTACTATTTTAGGAATTATTAAAGTTTGTACTGCACCTAATACCATCACAGAAGCAATGCCTGCAATAAAAAATCCTTTCCAAGAAAATTTATATTTTTTGAAATAGATGACATAGGCGATGGCCGGGATAACAAGGAGATTTAATAAATGCACACCTATTGATAAACCCATCATGTAACTAATAAAAATAATCCAACGCATAGCAGCTATGGGATTATTTGTATCTTCTTCATCCCATTTTAAAATCGCCCAAAATACCAAAGCAGTAAAAAAAGAAGACATGGCATAAACTTCACCTTCAACTGCACTAAACCAAAATGAATCAGAAAACGTGTAAGCTAAACCCCCAATGATACCAGAACCAAGAACAGCCCATTGTTGTGGTGTAGTTAATTCTTTTTCTGTTTTACCGTAAATTTTAATTGATAAGCGAGTAATAGTCCAAAATAGAAATAAAATAGTGAATGAACTTGCTAAAGCACTCATGATGTTGATCATCATGGCTGCATTTGCTGGGTTATCACCACCAAAAATCGCAAAAAATCTTCCTAATATCAAGAAAAAAGGTGCTCCTGGAGGATGTCCAACTTCTAACTTGTAAGAACAAGCAATATATTCACCGCAATCCCAAAAACTTGCTGTTGGTTCTATTGTACAACAATAAGTGTAAGTAGCAACGGCCCAAACCAACCAAGCTATAATGTTGTTTAATTTTTTAAAGGATAACGTCATGTTTTAAGTGTATTATAAGGTGCTAATATACTATTTACTTGGCTTTAGTTTAATCGATTTTTTTACAATTTTATTGTTGATTTATGATTTTTTTGTAATTTCGCACCTCGGTTCTTTAAAATGCCCGATCGTCTAATGGCAGGACTTCGGTTTTTGGTACCGACTATGTTGGTTCGAATCCAGCTCGGGCAACAACGAAACCCTTTCAGCGTAGCTGAAAGGGTTTTTTGTTTTTTCTTGGAGCGCAAGTTTACTTGTAAGCGAACAAGAAAAAAACATTTTTCGTTTTCCAAAAAACAGTGTTTCGTTGAAAAAAGCTTGCCTTTGTGTATTAGTGGCTATTTATTTTTTTCTTACTTTTATTTCAATGATAACTTTCAATTCCATAATTGAAAAATTTGATAAAATGGGTGAAAAAACGGGCTGGACTTATGTTTTTATTCCGTTTGATATTTCAGAAAAAATAAATCCAAATGTAAGAAAATCATACCGTGTAAAAGGGAAAATAGATGCTGTTGAAATTAAACAACTTGCACTTTTACCAATGGGAAACGGCGATTTTATTATTCCACTGAAAGCCGATCTTCGCAAAAAAATAAAAAAACTAAAAGGCGGTAAAGTAAAACTTTCGTTAGAAAAAGATTCAGCCGAATTTCAATTGAGTGGAGATTTTTTAGAATGTTTAAAAGAAGAAAAAACAGCAGAAAAATTTTTCAAAAATTTGAGTGGTTCGCATCAAAAATATTACTCTAATTGGATAGAAAGCGCCAAAACAATAGAAACAAAAAGTAAACGTATTGCTCAGGCCATTGAAGGATTCAAAATGAAAATGGGTTATCCGGAAATGCTAAGATACTTCAAAGCGCAAAAAAATAAATTAAAATAATACAATTTACCTTCTTTAGAACACTATTCACCGACTGGCATTATTCATGTGCCTATTTGGTATTGATTATGCTTGAAGAGTAGTATACCTTTGAATAAAAATTAAAACAATGGAGAATCAAACGAATAGTGCTGAACAAGAGCAATTTTGGGAAAACTGGGAAAAAAACCATAGAAGAGGAAAAATGATTGGTGGTTTTTTTGTTGTACTTTTTGGCGCACTTTATTTGGCAAAGGAGTTAGGTGCTTTTATTCCGGATTGGATTTTTTCATGGAAAATGTTATTCATTGGAATTGGTTTAATAATTGGTATAAAATGCATGTTTAGAAATTGGACATGGTTAGTTTTTGTGTTTGTGGGTTCCGCTTTTTTAATCAGTGATTTTTATCCCGGTTTAAATATTACCCCTTTTATTTGGCCGGTAATAATTATTTTAATTGGTATGACCATGATCTTTAGACCAAAAAGAAAATTTGATCCAAACAAATGGGACCGTTGGCAACGATTTCATGGTTATAAAATGAATCCTGCACATTGGGACAAAAGCTATACAAGCAGTACCGAAGATCACATTGACTCAACAAGCTTTATGGGTTCGGTTAAAAAAAATATAATTTCTAAGGATTTTAAAGGAGGCGAAATTACGAACATCTTCGGAGGAGCTGAATATAACCTAAGTCAAGCTGATTTTAAGGATAATGTAACTTTAGAAATCACACAAGTTTTTGGAGGAACACGATTAATCATTCCTTCTAATTGGGAAATTAAATCTGAATTAATTGCCGTGTTTGGTGGAATAGAAGATAAACGGCCAATACAGGCAAATATTACAAACGCCGAAAACAAAATATTAATACTCAAAGGAACTACTTTTTTTGGGGGAATAGATATTAGAAGTTACAATTAAAAAATATATTTTATGAATTCATACATCGCTAAATTAATTTACAATATTCATTTTGAAAATGGATCACGTACATCCCAATTTGATGAACAAACTATTTATTTTTCTGCAAGAAACATAGAGGAAGCCTATACAAAGGCAAAAACTCATGGAAAAAAACAAGAAGATAAATTTAAGAACGAAAATGAAGAACAGGTTGAATGGAAATTCATTGACGTCATGGATCTTGTTGAAATAGAAAAACTAAAAAATGGTGACAGCCTTTATTCAACAACTCATGAAACAAATGATTCGAGTTCTTTCATTGAATTAGTAAAGCACAGATCACAAGTTATTCAAACAAAATTATTGAGCTTCAGTTAAAATTTGAAGAGCAATATTTTATATTCTACAAATCGTTTGCTTGCAGTTTATTCTGCCTGGTGGATCTTTTTTTCTTGTCTCCATATTTTGGTTTTACATAAACTTAATCTAAGTTGGAAGCTTTCCATTATTGACGCATCTGTTTCAAATTTGTTACTTGCATTATTTGGAATTATTACCATTTTAATTTACAAATTCTATCAGCCTGGAAAATCTAACAGGCTATACCGAATGGTGTATATTTTGGTTTTAGTTGGAGTCTATAATTTTTTGATTGATTTAATTTTGCAAAAAATATTTGTTTCGGAAACAGCATATTTAATTTTCTTAAAACAATCTCTACCCATCCGTTCTGTAATTACTTTACTTATTATTACGTGTATCACAATTATTAATTGGCTTTTATATAATTTGAATGAAAACAAAGAAAGGGAGAAGAATCAGGTTGAGATTGAAAGCACGATGCGTGAAGCCGAGTTAGCGAAATTGAGACAACAACTTCAACCACATTTTTTATTTAATAGCTTAAATTCGATTAATGCTTTGGTTGTTGCTCAGCCAAATGAGGCGAGAAAAATGGTTCAACAACTTTCCGAATTTTTACGTGGCACTTTAAAAAAGGATGAACAAAAATTAATACCATTCAAAGAAGAATTAAAGCATTTACAATTATATTTGGAAATAGAAAAAGTAAGGTTTGGTCATAGATTAAATGTAAGTATTGAAAATTGTGAGTTGTGTTTAGAAACAAATATTCCTCCTTTACTTTTGCAGCCGGTTGTTGAAAATGCGATTAAGTTTGGTTTATATGATACCGTGGGAGATGTTACAGTTAGTTTAAAATCCTTTATTGAAGATAAATTATTAGTGATCGAAATTACTAATCCATTTGATGAAAACACACAAAAAGCAAATGCCGGAAATAGTTTTGGCCTTGAATCTATTCAGCGAAGATTGTATTTGCTTTTTGCAAGAAAAGATTTATTATTCACAAAAAGCGAGAATTCAATATTTACAACTATATTAAAAATACCACAAACTTAAATGAAAAAAGCGATCATAATCGACGATGAACCATTGGCGAGAAGTATTGTTCAGGAATTTCTTTTGCAACACCATGATATCGAAGTTGCCGCGCAGTGTGGTGATGGATTTGAAGGTGTGAAGGCAATTCATCAATTAAAGCCTGATCTTGTTTTTTTAGATATCCAAATGCCAAAAATAAATGGTTTCGAAATGTTAGAGTTGTTGGATCATCAACCTGCAATTATTTTTACAACTGCTTTTGATGAATATGCTATCAAGGCTTTTGAAGCAAACGCAATTGATTATTTGTTGAAACCATACGGTCAGGATAGATTTAATATTGCCATTGAAAAATGGAAAACAAAACCGGATGTAGGAAATAGAAATAGGGAAATGGAGACACTTTTAGAAAACCCAAATTTATTTACAGAAGAAAAAAATAGAATAGTTATAAAAAATGGAAGTGATATTAGAATTGTGCCAACAGCGGATATCCATTATATAGAGGCATTTGACGATTATATAAAGATTTTTACGAAAGACACCTATTTTCTAAAAAAGAAAACAATGAATTATTATGAAAGTGTTTTAAATGAGAATGATTTTTTTAGAACTCACAGATCGTTTATTGTAAATTTAAAAGAATTAACACGAATTGAGCCGATGGAAAAGAATTCGTTTGTTGCAGTTTTAAGATCTGGAAAAAAAATCCCGGTGAGCAGAACGAGCTATGTAAAACTGAAAGAGAAGCTCGGGATTTGAATTTTATTTGCTCATTAAATTTCGTTTAACAATATAAGCATACAATACCTTTTCAAAGCCTTCATGTATGTCTGCTTCAACAAAATCAATTTGATACTGACCACATTTTAATTCTAATTCTTCTTTATATTTTGTAATACTTTGAATGTATTGTTCTTTAACTTGACTTGGATTTAACTTCAATTCCTCACCACTTTCCATGTCAATAAAATGATAAGGTCTGTTTTCAAATTCAAAATCCAATTCTTTCTTTTTGTCTGTTACGTGAAACAAAATCACTTCGTGTTTTCTAAATTTTAAATGCTGTAAAGCAGAAAAAAGTTCCTCGTGTTTACTTTTATTATCAAACATGTCACTAAAAATAATAACCAATGAACGTTTGTGAATAATTTCAGCAATTTCGTTTAAAGCCGATTCTGCCGAAGTGTTTTTATTCATTTCTTTTTCTTCCAAAAGTTTTTCAAGGACGTCAAATATGATCCTTTTTTGAGTTGTACTTCCTTTTGCTGGTAAATGTTGTGTTATCTTGTTTTGAAAAATAGTTAATCCAAATGCATCCCTTTGTTGTTTGAGAAGCTCACAAAGAGCCGCGGCTGCATAAATGCTAAAATTCAATTTTGTGTTTTCTGAATCTTTTGGAAATAGCATGCTTGATGAATCATCAATCACAATTTGGCAACGTAAATTGGTTTCTTCTTCATAACGTTTTATGAATAATTTGTCGGTTCTTGCGAACAATTTCCAATCGATGTGTTTAGTACTTTCCCCTTTATTATAAATTCTGTGTTCGGCGAACTCAACTGAAAATCCATGAAAAGGACTTTTGTGCATGCCGGTAATAAAGCCTTCAACCACCTTTTTGGCAATAAGTTCTAAGTTTTTAAAGGGCTCAAGCTGGTTTTGATTTATGGGCATCGCTATGTTAATTTCTCACTATTTCAACGTGAATATAGGCCCATTATTTTGTTAAATTTGCACAATTACCACTTTTTTTAATTATATTCGTAGCAATTAACAAAATTTAAAATTAGAAAATCGGATCTAGATTCGATGGTTAAGTATTTAAAAAAGTAGACATATGCGGTATTTTTACCTATTAATTCTTAGTTGTTTTGTATTATTTACTGAAGCGCAAGTTGATACTGTTTTTTGGTTTTCAGCTCCGTCAGTTCCTCCTGCATTGTCCAACAGTCCAATTGCATTGAATTTATCAGCGTATTCTCAACCCGCAACTATATACGTTAGGCAACCTGCAAATGCCGGTGGTGTTAATCTTACATTTACGCTAGCCGCGAATTCAAATACTATCGTTAATCTTACTGCTTCGTTGGCTGCTGTGCAAAGTGGAGCAGCCAATACGGTTTCAAATAAAGGTTTGTATATCAGTTCTACTCAAAAAATTTCAGCTTATTATTCAGTGGGTTCTGGTAACAGTACTGAAATGTTGACTTTAAAAGGTCAGCGAGCTTTAGGTACTGATTTTTATACTCCTTTTCCAACTACTTTACCTACTTTAACCACTGGTGCTGTTGTTGGTGATGTATCCTTTGATGTAGTAGCTACCCAAACGGGTGTAACAACAATTCTTATTACACCACGAGGCAATTGTGTTGGACATGCCCAAAATGTAACGTTTGCTAAAACACTAAATTTTGGTGAAACATATTCAACAAGAGATGCAGGTACAACAAGTCCTAGCAAATTAGCGGGTTCAATTGTTTCGTCAGATCAACAGATTGCTATTACAATAAGTGGATCTACGGGAAATAGTACTGTTTGTCCAAGTTTTTATTCAGATCAGATAACAAATAGTAGCCAACTTGGAACAGCATATGTTGTGCATAATGGTAATTCAACAACTAATGTTGCGTATATTATGGCGCCGCAAAACTCAACGAGCTTAACTGTAACTTCCGGAACTGTTTCAAATTGGTTGATTAATACCGGCGAGACTTTTAGTGTTGATGTGACTGGAGCGAATTTATCATTCATACAGTCTGACAAACCTGTTTATGTTTTTCATGTAAGCGGTTTTGGTTGTAAATTAGGCGGAGCTCAGGTTACCCCAGCTTATTGTGCTGGTTCTTATACAACTGCATTTACACGTTTAAGTTCTGATTCCATGTTTTTAGATATGTATATCAGAACCGGATTTCAGAATGGATTTACTTTAACGGCAAACGCAATACCTGTGCCAGTTCCCGCAGCAAGTTTTTCGCCAGTGGTTGGTAGTTCAGGGAATTTAGTTGGGGCAAGAATTTTTTACACAACTGCACAAATTCCTGTAGGAGCAAATTGTATATTGTCGAATTCTTTAGATGTTTTTGGTAATGCTTTACATAATGGTTCTACCCTTCATGGTGTTGGTTATGGCTATACAACTGAGTTTGGAACTAGTTCATTTGTTTATGCAAACTCAGTTCCTACAGCAACAATTTGTTCTAATACAAGTTTTACTTTGAATGGCCAAGTTGGCGGCGGACCAGTTGCAGGGGTTTGGAGTACAAATGGATTTGGAACTCTTTCTGGTGGACCAAATCAATTGACAAATAATGTATACACACCTAATGCCTTGGATACATCTTTAGTTCCTGTTCCTACCCCAACTCCTTGGACTGGTGGGCAAGTGAATATGGTACTTACATCTGTAGGTTTTTGTCCTAATAAATCTGATACTGTTAAAATTCGGGTTTTACAGGGTCCAATTGTAAATTCTGGTTCAGATCAAATTAAATGTACAAATAACCCTACTATTCAATTAAATGGTTTTATTATTGGTGCTGCTAGTCAGGGAACATGGTCTGCTGTAGCGCCTGCAAGTGGTACTTTTGCAAACTTTGCCGCTTTAACTACTACTTATTACCCATCAAGTCTTGATACTTCCCAGAATTTGATTAAGCTCGTTTTAACAAGCATCAATAATGGAATTTGTGCCGCTGAACAAAAAACAATTACAATTAATTTTCAAAAGGCTCCTTTGGTAAAAGCCGCTGCAACATCTACCCTTGTTAGATGTAGCAATAATTCTACCGTGAATTTAAATGGATACATAAGTAACAATATTGTATCCGGAATTTGGTCAACAAATGGAACGGGTGTGTTTGTTCCGAGCAATATATCATTAACAAATAACTATCTTCCAAGCCTTCTTGATATTTCAACGGGTTCAGTTCAACTTAAATTAACTACCCCTCCAAATGCGCTCTGTAAGCCTGTTTCGGACAGTGTTGTCGTGTTTTTTACACAGCCGTCTTCTGTTAGTGCAGGTATTGATTTGAATAGTTGTAAAAACAATCCAATAGTTGCATTAAATGCGGTTATTACTGGTACAAGTTCTAATACTGTATTATGGAGTGGTGGGGCAGGTACTTTTGTACCAAATAATACATCTTTATCAAATACTTACATTGCAACTTCAACTGAAACTAATGTGGGGTTTGTGATTTTAACTGTTTCAACCACTGCAAACGGTATATGTGATGGATCCACTGATCAAATCCAAATTAATTTTCAAGATAAACCAACCGCTAACTTTATAACAAATACTGTTTGCTTAAATCAAGCAACACTATTTACAGACCAGTCAATCAATACTTCAGGCTTGGGAGCCTTAAATGGTTGGCAGTGGGATTTTGGTGATGGTCAAACATCTAATAGTAGTAGTACAGTTTCGTCATTATATGCGTCAGCGGGAACTTATACTGCGCAATTGGTTGTGAAGAATACATTTGGTTGTTACGATACAATTAGAAGACCTGTTACGATTTATCCATTACCACAAATAAAATTGGGTGTTACACGTTCATGTGCTGGTTCTGCACAATTGATTTGTTTTTGGGATAGCTCTTCTGTTGCACCCCCTTCTGGAATACCATTAACCGGGTATTATTGGGATTTTGGCGGTGGAGTTCAACTACAAGGTTTTAGCATCTCTAAAGATACTTGCGTTAATTTCGATAAAGAAGGTAAGTATTCAATCACTCATGTAGTTACATCCAACAATGGTTGTATAAGTACGGTTATACAGACCGTTAATATTACACCAAAACCTGTCGCGTCGTTCACAATTATTAATTCAGCCACAAAATCTGTTGGTGCTGATGTTGGATTTCTTGATGGATCTTCCAATGCAGTAAATTGGTCGTGGACATTTGGAAATGGACAAACAAGTTCAAATCAAAACCCTTCAACAAGTTATTCCGGTAATGGTTTTTATGTTGTCACTCAAACCGTTCATGACCAATTTGGATGTCCTGCAACATATTCACTTGTGGTAGATATAAATAATATAGTTACGGAAATCGCAGAACTTATTCCTAATATAATATCGCCAAATAATGATGGTAAAAATGATTATTGGCGTTTAGATTTTATTGATGTTTATTATCCAAAAGCAGAAATTGAGATTTTTAACCGTTGGGGAGAATCAATCTTTAGATCAACAGGGTATTCAAATGCATGGGATGGTTCCTATAAGGGTAGTCCATTACCGGTTGGTGCATATTATTACACACTTGATTTGAAAGATAGTTCGAAACCAGGTGTTATTAAAGGGAACATAACTTTATTGAAATAGACTTAGCGTAAATAAGAAATAGAAATGTTATTTAAAGACCATAAAAGTTGTAATCGAATGAATTCAAGGAACTTGATTTTATCCATGATGATGGTATTCGTTTTTGGAGCCAAATCGCAACAACAAACACAGCTCACTAATTTTATGTTACATCAATACCTGTATAACCCTGCTTATGCAGGAACGTTTCAGGGTATGCAATTCAATGCTGGTTACCGGAATCAATGGACTGGTTTTGACGGAGCACCAAAAACTTATATGGCATCTGGTTACGGCACTTTAAAAAAACAACCGCAAATGGCTGTAGGTGGTTTGATTACTAATGATCAAATGGGTTTACTCAATCGTACTTCAATTTATGGATCGTATAGTTATCATTTGAAATTAAACGATAAATGGAAAATAGGTTTTGGTTTATCTGTTGGTTTTGTTCAGTATAATGTAAAAGCATATAATGCAAAACCTTATGATAAAGACGATAATTTTTTAGCATCAAGTATTTTAAATGCGAATGCCTTTGATGCTAATGGAGGATTTCATTTATATAGTAAAAAATTCTTTTTTGGTGCAAGTGGTCAGCAATTACCGGATGGAAAAATCTATTGGAATAATACAATTGGTAAATTGACACCTATTTTTTATCTGTATTCGGGTTATACTTTTACACTCGATAAAAAGAAAAAAGAATACACATTGCAGACCTCAATTTTATTAAGATTCAATAATCCGTCACCATTTGAAATAGAATATAACATGAAGTTAGCTTACAAATCGATGTTGTGGGTTGGTACAAGTTTCAGACATGCGAAAACTAATACATCTTTAGGTAAAAAATGGCAAAATAACTCTTTCTGCGCTTTATTGGGAGTTACAATTAGTAAGCAATTTACAATGGGATATAGTTACGATATTGCCATGAGTAACATTCGAAACTATAATAATGGTTCTCATGAATTAATATTGACATACACATTGCTCAGTAAGAAAGGTGTTCCAAAAGATAAAGTTCAAACAGCCGATGAAGAGGAATTAAATAATATTGACAATAGTATGAAAACCAACATTAAAAGTCAGAAGAAAAAATGAGAAAAATAACTAAAATAGTTTTGATGTTATTCCTTTTGATAAGAGTGACACCATCCATAGGCCAAATTGATACTTGCTTTTGGTTTGCATGCCCTTTTGTAACTCCTGACCATACTTTTAGACAAGATTATAAAATGCATATTGGAACCTTTAATACACCTAATACAGTTGTAAGACTCAGGCAACCAAGTGCTATTGCACCGAATATATATGATACTACAATAAACATTCCAGCTAATACAAATTTTGATTACACATTTTGGAGAGATAAGATGGCTAGCCTAACGAATAGAGGATTTGATTCCCTCGAAGTAAGGCCATCCAATACTGTGGTTCCTTATGGATTCTATATTTCTTCTTCGGCCAACATCACTATTGTGTATGATGTTATAACTAGCCCACCAACTTTTTACAATCCTGAAACATTTTCTTTGAAAGGGCAAAATGGTTTGGGTTTAGAGTTTGTATGTCCTTTTCAAACGAGTTGGCATAACGAAGCAGGCTTAGGCGATTTAGCCGGAACTCCTCCTGGGGTGGTTCAGCCCAAGCAACAAATTAACATCGTTGCTTCACAGCCTAATACTCTCGTTTGGATCACACCTAAATGTGCAGTTGTTGGCCATCCGGCAAACATTACCTATAGCGTTTTGTTGACAAGCTTTGGAAGTGCTTATACGGTTGAAAATCTCGTCCAAAATACAAATGTTGCAGGGAATAATCTCTCAGGAAGCATTGTTGTTTCCGATAAACCAATTTCAGTTACTGTTGCAGATGATTCAGTTGACGGTGTTACAGGATGTTTTGATTTAATGGGTGATCAAATTGTGCCTGTTGATATTGTAGGAACAGATTATATTATGAATAAAGGATTAATGAACCCTGCAGAACCTGACGGTGCATTTATTGTAGGTACACAAAATTTTACACAACTTACGATTAATGATGGTGTAACTACAACTACATTAATAAATAAAGGAGACACATATCATTATCATTCAACTCAACCAATCACTTATATTAATGCTACCAAACCAGTTTATATGTTACACGCAACAGGTGTTGGTAGTGGATGTGAGTTAGGTGAAGCTATTTTGCCACCTTTAAATTGTGCCGGATCAAACTTAGTTTCTTTTTCTAGAAATACAGCACAGGATTTCTTTTTGAATTTACTATGTAAAAATGGTGCACAAGGATCATTTACTTTGAATAATGCAGCTCAAAGTGTAAATGTTCCTATTACTGCCGCAAACTTCACATTAGCTCCCGGTACGGCTACATTACCCGGCGGCCCTTATTACGGAGCACAATTAAACTTGAACTCTACTGCACTCCTTCCTCTAGGTTCATACACGGTTGCGAATACAACAGATATATTTGGAATGGGTGTTCTGGATGGAGGACCTTCGACAGGTGGTTTGTATTATTATGCCTCTTCTTTTTTGCGTAGAACAACTGTAATTGGAGGAACCTTGGCATCGGTTTGCGCAGGGCCAAATGTTACAGTTCCATTAACGGGTACGGTTAGTGGTGGAGCAATTAGTGGTGTTTGGACTACTGCAAATGGAACAGGCTCATTTGGTGCTTATACTTCAACATTAAATACGGTAAGTGTGCCATATACTTTATCCAATGTAGATACAAGTTTAGTCAGTATTAAATTTTACTTAACATCGACAGGTAATTGTACTCCTAAAAAAGATTCGGTTATTTTAATAATAAATCAAAGGCCGCAAATAACTGCTGCAGTATCTACACCAACAATGTGTAAAAACCAACTTGGGGCAATAAATTTAACCGGATCCATTACACACGCTTTGGGTGGTACTTGGTCGGGAGGAAATGGTGGCTCATATGGCGGCCCGGGCGTTAACACAACATATACACCTTCTGCAGCAGATTTGGCAGCTGGTACAATTACACTTACGATTACCAGTCAAGGTCCATTAGGGAGTTGTGCAAATAGTACTAAGTCATTTACAGTTGGTTTTATAGATCCTCCGCAAGCTAATTTAATAACAAATACAGTTGCATGTACCAATAGTCAGAGTATAGCATTAACTGGAACTGTAACAGGAAATGTAACTTCATATTTATGGAGTACTAATGGAACTGGGTTTTTTAGTCCATCAAGCAGCTCTTTAAATGTCGTATATAATTTTACAGGTGCCGATCTCTTATTGCCATCAATTACAGTAGTTTTACAACCATTTGGAGCATGCCCTGGTTATACTGATAATATGGTTATCAATATTCAACCTAAACCAACGCTAACAATTAGTCCAGATTTTACAATTTGTGCAAGTAATGCTGTCATCACCTTAACAAGTAATATTTCTGGTGGCGGTGCTGGCGCAACCACTTGGTCAACTACCAATGGCACAGGTGCCTTTACTCCTATTCCACCAACGGGTGCAAATTATAATGTAAGTCAAAACGATACACTAGCAGGAATTATTAAATTTTATGTGAATTCATCAGGTGGTTTTTGTCCATCTGTGAGCGACACTCTAGTAGTGTCCATTATTAAACTACCATTGATTACTGTTAATGCGTCTACTGGAGTTTGCGAATTTACACCAATTCAATTGAATGGTTCGGTTGCTGGATACGTTTCAACTGGTATTTGGAGTAGTTCGGGTACTGGTTCTTTCTCACCAAATAATACTTCTTTAGGTGGATTGTATTACCCAAGTCCTGGTGATGTTTCGGCAGGAAGTGTCACAATAACACTATCAAGTACACCTGTTGTTGGAATTAATTGTCCTGCAAGTTTAAAATCTTTTACTGCAACATTTGTTGAATCGCCCCAAGCTAATATTAGCGTTACACCCAAGCGTTGTGTTGGAGATCCAGTAGGTTTCACAAATATTTCAACTTTAAATAATACAACTATTACGGCTGTTAATTGGAATTTTGGTAATGGGATTACTTCTATAGCCACAGCTTCTGCACAAACATCTTATGATAGTTCCAAGGTATACTTGGTTACCTTCACAGTTGTTGGTACAAACTCATTAAATATTTCTTGTTCTGATACACTCATCCGAAAAATAAGCATTAATGGTTTACCTATCCCAGATTTTTCTTACACTAGTTCGTGTGCTGGATTACTTACAGATTTTTCGAATGTATCAATACCGGGAAATGGTAATTTTACCTGGTCTTTTGGCACTACTGTAACAGCAACGCCTAATATATCAACTATTCAAACACCAAGCATAACGTTCAATTCGTCAGGTATTTTTCCAGTGACCCTAACTGAAATGGTTGCATCATCTCAATGTACAGCAAGCGTAACTAAAACTGTATCTGTAAATCCAAAACCAAAAGCTGAGTTTGGTATGACCAACAATCCTACTGTGGCACAAGAACCTGTGTATTATTCTGATTTTTCTACTCCGCCAGCAAATATAAAATATTGGTTTTGGAATTTTGGTGACGAGAAATCCGATACAAAACAAAATCCAAGCCATAGTTATGAAAATGGAGGTATGTATTACGTAACATTAACAATTACTGATAATAATGGTTGTAAGGATACTGTTACTAAATCAATTGAAGTTAATTTGATACCTCAAGTTCCTACAGGCTTTACACCAAATAAAGATGGTCATAATGATAAACTCTTTGTAAAAGGTGGCCCATTTAATAAAATGATTTTCCGTGTTTATAATACTTGGGGAGATAAAATTTACGAGTCTGCAGACCAAACTGAAGGATGGGATGGAACATATAAAGGCGTAGATCAACCGTTTGGAGTATATGTATGGACTCTCGAAGTAGATCTTTATAATAATAGAACTGTAAAAAAGAATGGTGACGTAACCTTAATGAGATAAAAGTATCATGATAAGAAAAATTAAACTTATAGCCATTTTAATCTCTGCGTTACTCGGAAAAGTAATTGCACAAGATTTTCATTTGAGCATGTATGATGCTGCACCTTTGTTCCTTAATCCCGCTATGACTGGTTTAATTGACACAAAGATGCGCGCGCACATTCAATACAGAACCCAATGGAGCGCTGTAGCTTATAAACCAATTACGACCGGTATTGTTAGTTTTGATATGCCTTCAAAAGGTAAATGGGGCTTTGGTGGTCAAATTAGCAATATGCGTGCCGGTTTAAGTAATTATAATGTTCTTCAAATTTTGGGATCCGCTTCATATGCTGTTCCAATAGACAAAGCGAAATATCATAATTTAAGTATGGGTTTACAAGCAGGTGTAACTCAAAAGAGGGCAGAGTACCAGGTTCTTTCTTATGATTCACAATGGTCAAATGCTTCCGGTGGTTCTTTTGATAGAAGTTTGCCAAACAATGAAAATTTTGCGCGTGGTGTTCAGTTTCAAGAAGTGGTTAATTTTGGCCTCCTATATTATTATAGTAAACAACAGTCCCGCATAAATCCATTTCTCGGAATTAGTGGATTTAATTTAACTCGTCCTCGTGAAACATTTTTTGGAAGTGACAACCGTCTACCAATGCGTTTTTATATGCATGGTGGTGTGAGGGTAAATGTGAATGAATTATTTTACTTCATTCCAAAAGTGTTAGTAATGATTCAAGACAAAGTTGTAGAACAGACTTATGCAGTTGATGCAGGTTATTATATGAAAGGCGAGAAATTTTATCTTCTAGCAGGCTATATATTTCGTCCGGGTGATGCGAGTGTAGGTTACATTGGTCTCAAGAAAGATAGTTATATTATAAAAATGGGATATGATGTTAATACATCTTCCTTACGCAGTACTTCAAAAGCTCGTGGCGCATTTGAAATTTCTTTAACCTATATGGGAAAAACTAAAAAAGTTCAAGATATTAAAAACTGTCCACGTTTATAAGTATGAAGAAATTACTCTCTATTAGTTTCGTTTTAATTTCGGTTTTAAGTTTTTCGCAATCAAAGAAACTTTGGTTAGAACTTGCTGATGATGCTTACCTCAAAAAGGATTATGCTAATGCGGCAAACTTTTACTCAAAAGTATTAGATGATACAACTATTTTAAGAAGCTATGTGCTTCATACGGAATCACATAGCTTCTTAAAATAGTTGTATCATCTAATTCCGTATGAAGCACAGTTGGTGAATCTTAAAATGAAATCCTTATTTAAAGTACCCGAATTAAGCAAATCAAAAAAGAAGGATAGCATCAATGTTGTTAAAGATGATCCAAGTCAAAATGGGACAAAATACGATTTTATTTTATATCGCTTAGCTACAAGTTACCGTTTAAATTTTGACTACAAACACGCTGTTGAATATTACAAACGTGTTGTAGAAAAAAATGTATATCCTGATGCGCCCTATTATTATGGTTTATCTTTAATGTCATTAAAAAAGTACAAAGAAGCTTTAGATGTTTTTGATACCTATACAAACGGAAAACCTTTTGTTGATTCTGTTACAAAAGTAACACTTGTAAGAAATGATTCTTTAGTAAAAGTTTCTGCTAAACATGCAAAGTCATGTTATTTTGCTTTAGATTCTTTATCTCCCAAAAAGAACATCAGAGTAAGAATGATGGATTCTTTAGTATTTAACAGGGGAACCAGCAATTTTGCGCCGCAATATTATTTAAGTTCTGAAAAAATAATTTTTACAAGTGCCCGTAGAGGTGGTGTAGTTAGTGATCCTGAGAAGCAAGATTCGAAATATTTTTGTGATCTGTATTATACAACAATAGATGATACAATTTGGCAAAGGCCAATAAATTTTGGTCGTCCGGTTAATACCTCTCTTCATGAAGGTGCCGGTGTGTTTACACCTGATGAGGTTATGTTGTTTACACGTTGGAGTGATAACAATAGAAACGAAGCGTTTATTTATATGGCCAGAACTTTAGAAGGAAAGTTTTATGAAGCCATGAAATTAGGATCACATATTAATGCACCGGGTTATAAATCGCAACAACCTTTTGTTTCTCAGGATGGAAAAAAATTATTTTTCTCTTCAAACAGACCAGGAGGAAAAGGTGGGTTTGATATTTGGATGGCAGGGATAGATGATAATGGTTTTATCGGAAATCCTGTGAACCTTCCTGAAACTATTAATACACCCGGTGATGAGGTTACACCTTTCTTTCATCAATACGGAAGTACATTGTATTATAGTACTAATGGTTTACCTGGTTTTGGTGGTTTAGATGTATTTAAATCACAATTAAATGCCGACGATTCATTGTATGGTCCGCCAAAAAACATGAATTCGCCAATCAACTCTGCAAAAGATGATGCTTATTTTATAATGGATAAAAAACAAGCAAAAGGTTTTTTTGCAAGTGATAGAGAAGATTGCCCAGGTGGACATTGTTATGATATTTATAGTTTTGAAAATGAACCTATTCATTTCTCTTTAGAAGGTTTAGTATCCGATGCTCAAACAAATGATCCAATTCCTAGTGCATTAGTAACAATAAAGGATGTACATGATGGTGAAGATCCGTTTTTTGTGGTTACTGATGATAAGGGTTTTTATACAACTGATTTAAAACCAAACATGCAATACTTTTTAAAAGCACAAAAAATTGGTTATTTCGCAGATGCAAATGAAGTAACTACTGAGGGCAAATCAGAATCTGAAGTTTTTACAAGAGATTTTAATTTAAATAAAATTCCTTCAGGTGATATAGAAATTGAAGGGATTGAATACGATTTTAATAAAGCAACTTTGCGTCCCAAATCAATGGAGATTTTAGATAAAATTGTTGATCTCATGAAATTAAATGATAACATCTCTATTGAAATTGGTGCTCATACAGATGCCAGAGGTAATGATGAATATAATATGAAATTATCTGCAGCTCGTGCTAAGAGTTGTGTTGATTATATTATTAGTAAAGGCATTGCTGCAAAAAGAATTGTTTCAAACGGATATGGCGAAACCCGTCCTATCATTAACGAACCGGATATTAATGCTATGGAAGCAAAAAGTCCGGAGTGGGAAGCAGCACATCAAAAAAACAGAAGAACTGCTTTTAAAGTTACCGGAGAAAGCTCTCTTAACCTGATTAATAAAACAAAGTAATTAAGTATTACAACAAACAAAAAAAATCCTGATGATCTCAGGATTTTTTTGTTTAAATATATTTGTGCTATACCGACGATCAAAATATTTTTATTTAAAGCTTAAATATTAATGTCGGTATTAGCCATTGTAAATTGTAAAATTTGGCTTGACAAATTTTACAATAACAATTAACTAAAAAGAAACTTCGACTTTTCTATCTTCAATCATTTTCTTTAAATTTATTAAAGCATAGCGCATACGACCTAATGATGTATTAATGGAAACGTTTGTGAGATCCGCAATTTCCTTAAAGCTCATATCATAATAGGTACGCATAATTACAACTTCGCGTTGATCAGCTGGTAATTCATGAATGAGTTCACGGATATTATTTTTCCTTTTTAAACCTTCTTCTTCCGTAAGATAAACATCTTTGTTGTCAGCCACTCTATCTAAAGGATGCAATTCTTCCCCCTCTTCATTATAATAAACGGCAGCAGGAGGCATTTTTTTAATTCTGCGGAAATGATCAATGATCAGGTTTCTGGAGATACGATAAATCCATGGTAAGAATTTACCTTCCTCGTTATATTGACCTTTTTTAAGCGTTTGAATAACCTTTACAAAGGTATCTTGAAATACATCTTCTGCTAAAGCTCTATCTTTAACAATAACCAAAATACTTGAGAATAATTTTGATTTGTGACGATGTAAAAGTGTTTCTAAACCCTTTTCGTTGCCTTGTTGATATATTTCAACAAGCTGATGATCAGTTAATGATTGAATAGACATGTTCTACTTGCTTTTAAATTAAGTTCTTTTGCTAGTAAAAGTCTATTCTATGGGCAATTGGGTTTTGGGGTTATAAGGCAAATATATGCCAAATAAATAATCCACCAAAAAAGAGATTGTTAAAATCAAATCTAAATGAGTAAAATGTTAGTTTAATTGAGTGAATAAATATCTATCCTTATCAAATTATACTCTAATTTTGTTAAATATGCCCGTTATTACTGATATTTCTAAAGTAGACCCAAAAACACACATCATTATCAAAGGCGCTCGCCTTCATAATTTAAAAAATATTGATGTTATTATTCCTCGAAACAAACTGGTTGTTATTACCGGATTATCCGGATCCGGAAAATCGACCTTGGCTTTTGATACTTTATATGCAGAAGGTCAAAGAAGATATGTTGAAAGTTTATCGGCGTATGCCCGACAGTTTTTAGGACGATTAGAAAAACCACAAGTTGATTATATAAAAGGAATATCGCCTGCAATTGCAATTGAACAAAAAGTTATTTCAAGAAATCCTCGTTCAACAGTTGGAACGGTAACAGAAATTTATGATTATTTAAAATTACTATTTGCAAGAGTTGGAAAAACATATAGTCCGGTAAGTGGAAAATTAGTTATCCGTCATAAAATAAGTGATGTTGTTGATTTTGTGTTAACGCATGAA
>JABDBZ010000011.1 GCA_013288385.1 Bacteroidota bacterium | reverse complement strand
CGTAATTTACCTTTTCTTGCAGGAAGCGCTGTTGCTTATGGGTTAACCAAAGAACAAGCATTAACAAGCGTAACTTTAAACGCAGCCAAAATAATTGGTGTAAATAAATTAATTGGAAGTCTGGAAGCCGGAAAATTAGCAAGCTTAGTTGTGAGCAACGGGAATATTGCTTTTTTTTAATATCCTTTAAAACTTTATCGCATTCTCTTACACCCACCAAAACCGGTTTTTTTAAATTGTATTTTTTACAAAAGTTAATTGCAGATAAAATATCTTTTGCTTTATCTACATGGATGTATAAATTTTTTGAACCTGAGAAAATACCTTTCATGGCTTCGAAGCGTAAATTCTTTTCAGCAGGACTTGGTGAATTAGAATATGCTAAAGCATCATCAAAAAATTTGGTAAGATTATTCATTTCTTCCTGATAACGTTTTGTTGCTTTATCATCGTTACCATCTTCTCCTGAACGATCTACTGTCTGCGGAAAATTTAAATGAATGCCGTCATCTTCTTTTAATACTGCATCTTCCCAATTCCAACCTTCTAAAGCCATGATAGACGAACTGCCACTTATTAAACCACCACGCGGTGTTACTTGCGTATATAAAATGCCGTTGGTTTTAATTGTTGGAATAATTTTATTATCGGTATTATAAGCAATTAAAGTTCTGATGTGTGGATTGATATGACCGACATCTGAAAAATCGCGAGTGGCTCTAACTGAAAAAGCATCATGCAATCCCAAAACATTATTCGCATTTATTAGAGCAGGATAAATTTGTTTTCCGCCCAAATCAATTACAGTGTCGTATGATTTATAATCTAATCTTATTCCTGTAATAGATTGAACAGATTCTATTTTGCCATTTTTGAGAACAATCAAACTACTTTCAATTGCAGTGCCATCACCAATATGTGCAGTAGCATTAATTAAAGCAATATAGTTTTTTTTGGTTTGTGCATTTGCGCTCATTACGATGAACAGAGAAAGAAATAAGATACACTTTTTCATTCCTTTTATATTTAAAAAATAGTTTTTCATTTTCATTTTTTTATCCGCTGAAGCTATTTACCAATAAATATAATTTCATTGATAAGCGAAAGCGGGTCAATTATCTTTTTCCAGTTTCTTGTTCGCTTACACCTTCTATTGTTTCACAATGATCAAGTTGACGTTTTTTTGATTTATGCTTTACAACAGTACTTCCTTTTTGTTTTTCAGCCAAAAGTTTAGCAATTATTCGTGAACGTTCATCTTTAATATATTGCATTTGCTTTTCATTTTGTTCGCGGTCAAAATAAATTTTCCCGTCAATTAATGTTTTGTCAACCTTTGCGTAAATACTTAAAGGATTATCTGTCCATAAAACAACATCGGCATCTTTACCAACTTTTATACTTCCAACTTTATCATCAATGTGTAACATCTTTGCTGGATTCAATGTTGCTAATTTTAATGCTTGAACTTCTGTTAAACCGCCATACTTAATCGACTTAGCTGCTTCCTGATTTAATCTGCGTGCCATTTCTGCATCATCAGAATTTACAGAAGTATTCACACCAACTTTTGTAAGTATTGCTACGTTGTATGGAATTGCTTCCATCACTTCATTTTTATAAGCCCACCAATCTGCAAATGTAGAAGCATTAACACCATGTGCTTTCATTTTATCTGCAACTTTATATCCTTCTAAAATATGTGTAAATGTATTTACTTTAAATCCAAATGAATCTGCTAAATGCATCAACATATTAATTTCACTTTGTACATAACTATGACAAGTAATAAATCTTTTCTTGTTTAAAATTTCAGCAAGTGCTTCTAATTCTAAATCTTTTCTTGGAGAAAGTTTTTTCGGATCTTTTGCGTGAGCTTGCATTTGCGCATCATATTCTTTTGCTCGCGTAAAAAAATCTTTATACACTTGTTCAACTCCCATTCGCGATTGAGGAAAACGAACAGAATTAAAATCGCCCCAATTACTTTGTTTTACATTTTCTCCCAATGCAAATTTTATAAAGCCATCTGCATTTGCATATTTTATGTTCTCTGCATTTTGTCCCCAACGCAATTTAATTATAGCACTTTGTCCACCAATAGGATTCGCTGAACCATGTAATAATTGTGCAGAGGTTACACCACCAGCTAATTGTCTGTAAATATTTATGTCTTCCGGATTAATAACGTCACCCATTTTTACTTCAGCACTGCTTGCCTGCGCGCCTTCATTCACACCACTCGTAAGGGCAATGTGAGAGTGTTCATCAACAATTCCTGGCGTTAAATGTTTTCCTTTACCGTCAATTATTTTAAGATTAGGAGTCTTTGGCACTTCAATATTCTGACCAACTTTTGTAATTTTTCCATCAGTAATTAAAACATCACAATTAGAGAGGATACTATCTTTTTCATTTGTCCAAACTGTTGCACCTTTAATTAATATAGTATTGCTTTTTGTTTTAGTTGAATAATCTTTATAAGTAGAAACATTATCCGGTAAAGCTTCACCATAAGCGCTGAAAGGATAAATAACTTTTCCTAATGTAAGAGTTGTGTTAGTTTTAACGGCAGGTGTTTTAGGTTTAGTTGTATCCATTGCTGAAACAAAATTCATCTCACAACTAAAGCGATCTCCATTTGCCCATTGTCCGTTACCGGAAAAATTCTTTGTGGTTTGATCGTAATTTAAAGTCATTCTGATAACACTTGAGCTATCATAAACAAAATTCATATTAGCAATAGAATTTTGAATAGTAAAATTTAAGTTGGTTTTAGTTGTATCAATTTTTACCGTGGCTTTTGGTTTATATAGATCACCATTAATTTGAACCGAATAAGTTTGTTTATCAGTAATCAAATTATAGTTACCTCTCACGTCAACTGTATTAATATTGGTGAATATATTTTGTTCACCCGCTACCCAATGTTCTAAAATGGTTGCATCTTCTTCAAAAATATTTTTTGTACTAATAAAAAAATCGGCGTACATATCTTTTTTCAAAGCACCAATTTTAGTTTGAGCGTTTATAAATTGAGCCGGATTTGTTGTTAGCGCTTTTAAGGCCATTTTTTCACTTAACCCATATTTAATGACTTTGCGAATGTTTGTCAGAAATGTTTTTTTGTCTTTTAAATCAGCAGTTGTCAAACAAAAAGCAATTCCGTTTTTTTCAAATGCGGCTAAATTTGTAGGCGCTAATTCCCAATGTTTTAAATCTGCCAATGAAATATTATCTGCTTCAAAAGGATCTTCTACATCATAAGCATCCGGAAAATTAACTGGTACAATACATTTCAAACCAGTGTTTTTTAAATCTTCTATGCGTTGATAATCGTTGTTTCCTGTTTTTAAAATATAGGGCACATTAAATTCTTTTCCGATCAAAGCAATTCTGATATTATTAAACTTATCGTTGCTTTCAATGATGCTTGGAAGCGTTTGCAATTGATTAAAATAGTCTAAAGAAATATTGTATTCTTTTTTATCAGTATTTTGTTTATACCATTGCGCGTCGTAATAAGTCTGACGCAACAAAGCAATGCAACCCGTTAACGAACTTGGATAATCTTGTGTAGAGCTGCCTTTATTTAAAGAATAAAATCCGGCGCATTTATCTACAATGATGCTTTCATTTTCTTTTGTATTATTTAAATGCACGAGTACACCGCTGCCTCTAACAATACCATCTTTTTTAGAAGAGACAACAGAACCAATTCCAATTTTTTTATACGAATCTGCGTGATCAGATTGATTTGTAAAAACCTGGTAAGCTGTGTAATCACTTCTGATTGCTTGGTTCCAGCCATAAGCACCTTTAATGTTGGTTTCCATTTGCGGACCAAATCCGCTTCGTCTTTCTCTCGTATTATTATTTTCAGGCATTCCATATTCAGAATACAAATCAATGAATGATGGATAAATATGTTTGCCTTTTAGATCGTAAACAACTGCATTTTTTGGCGCACTTCCTTTTTCAATTACATCTATAATTTTACCATCTTTAATAAGCATTATTCCATTTGTAATTGTTAAATCTTCATTCACATGAATAACAGCATTCACAAAAGCGTAAGTGGTATGAATTGGATTTGGCGCTCCGTTTGTAGGATATGTACTTTGGGGGTAAAGCAGTTTAAAACTCAAACAGGCCAAACCAAAAATTAGTTTCTTCATTTCAAAACAATAAACATCAAAATTAAGTACATTAAGCATAATTCCTAATTAATTTGTTTACGAATATTCCGGTGAATTTTGTTAAATTAGCTGATTAAAAGACATATCATGTATAAAGGATTTCTCCATACCCACGTATTAGTTGTTACCTTGTTTTTATTGATCTATGTCATAAAAACAATTTTATTATTAGGTAATAGAACAGACCTACTTCAAAAATTTAGTAAAACATTTAAGATCCCTGAAATGATCATCAGTGTTTTATTTTTAATTACCGGAATTTATTTAGCAATGCAATTGCCTTTTGGTGGCAAGTATGATTATTTATTTTGGATAAAATTGGTAATGGTATTTGCTTCTATACCTGTTGCAATTATTGGTTTCAAAAAAGGGAACAAAGTGTTAGCCGCATTAAGTTTATTATTAATTACAGGGAGTTATGGATTAGCAGAAGTATACCATAAAAAGAAAGGGCTTGCTGATAATTCATCAATTGCATCAAATGATGGGAAAGCATTATACGAAGCAAATTGCAAATTATGTCATGGTGATAATGGTAAATTAGGAATGGCTGGCGCTAAAGATTTATCTGCATCTGTTTTAGATGTTGTTGGAATGAAAGAAATTATAATTCACGGAAAAGGTGCAATGCCGGCTGCATCAGTTAATGAAGAACAAGCTCAGGCTATTTCAGAATATGTAAATGCAAACATAAAAGGCAAATAGAATTGAATGAAGGATGAACTTATTAGTACTGCAAAGCCTCAGTTGACCTGTGTTTTAGTTGGAGTTATTTTAAAACTGCAAGACGAAAATCAAGCATTTGAATATATTGATGAACTTGAATTTTTAGCAAGAACGTATCAATTAGAAACGGTTCGCGTATTTGTACAAAAACTCGAAAAACCTGATAAGACAACATTTATTGGTAAAGGAAAATTGGATGAAGTTGCCGGTTATGTGAAAGAACATAATGTTGATGTTGTAATTTTTGATGATGAACTTTCTCCATCTCAACAACGTAATCTCGAAAAAGTTTTAGGGAAAAAAATTCTCGATCGTACTACATTGATACTTGAAATATTTGAACAACGTGCGCATACCGCTCATGCAAAAACACAAGTGCAATTAGCGCAATACCAATATATGTTGCCACGTTTAACGGGTATGTGGACTCACTTAGAACGACAACGAGGTGGTACAGGAACCCGCGGTGGAGCAGGGGAGAAAGAAATTGAAACTGACAGACGGATTGTGCGTGATAAAATAAGTTTATTGAAAGATCGTTTGAAAGAGATTGATAAACAAATGGCAACTCAACGTAAAAATCGTGGTGAATTAATTCGGGTTGCTTTAGTAGGATATACAAATGTTGGGAAAAGTACCATCATGAATTTATTAAGTAAAAGTGAAGTGCTTGCCGAAAATAAATTATTTGCGACATTAGATACAACTGTTAGAAAAGTGACGATCGAAAATGTTTTTTTTCTGTTGAGTGATACAGTTGGGTTCATCCGGAAATTACCAACCGAATTAGTGGAGAGCTTTAAAAGCACACTGGATGAAGTACGCGAGGCAGATTTATTAGTTCATGTGGTAGATATTTCGCATTTAAATTTTGAAGATCATTATAATGTGGTTAATCAAACTTTGCATGATATTGGTGCTGGTGATAAACCAATTTTATTGGTGTTTAATAAAATAGACGCATTTAAATACACAAAAAAAGATGAAGATGATTTGACGCCATCAACTCGCGAAAATTTGTCTTTAGAAGAAATTAAACGGACATGGATGAAGAACCTGAACAACAATTGTATTTTTATCAGTGCAGCAAAAAAACAAAACATTGATGAATTAAAAAGTACTTTATATAAGTTGGTGAAAGAAATGCATATTAAACGATATCCTTACAATAATTTTTTATATTAATGAACGTTGAATTTAAATATGCACAAGAGTCAGATCTCAAAAAAATAATTGACACTTACAATTCAACTATTCCTTCTCGTCTCGTAACTGCTGATCTGGAGCCGGTTTCGGTGGAAAGCAAATTGGATTGGTTTAATTCTCATAACAAAGTAAATCGTCCGCTTTGGATTGTTGAAGTTGATAATTTATACGCCGGGTGGATGAGCTTCAATAGTTTTTATGGCCGACCGGCTTACAATATTACAGCAGAAGTAAGTATTTATTTAGAGGAGAATATACGTGGAAAAGGTTTAGGAAATATCTGTTTGCAAAAAGCAATTGATGAAGCAAAGCCTCGTGGAATAAAAAATGTTTTAGGTTTTATATTTGGACATAATGAACCAAGTTTAAAATTATTTTACAAATATAAATTCGAGAAGTGGGCGCATTTTCCGAAGGTGGCTAATATGGATGGGATTGAACGGGATTTGATCATTCTTGGTTTAAGAATCAGCTAGGCGTATTTAACCGCAAAGAGCACAAAGAAGGCGCAAAGGTCGCAGAGGATTTTAGCACAAATGAAATAAACTTTTTTGTACGACTCTGCGTTCTTTGCGTAAACCTTTGCGTTCTTTGCGGTTACTAAACGCAACATTTCAAGTTAAAATAATTTTTCTTTAGGATTAGCTCCAATCCCCGGCAACTCATCCAAAATGATTTTTCCCTTTTCATATCTTACCCCACTAAACGGATCGTTCTTCAATAAATGTGGCGCATCCAAATCAATATAATCTGCGCAGTCCATTAACTGTGCCATTGCTGAAGTGCCGCACGAACTTTCGGCCATACAACCTAAAAATATTTTCAGATCTAATTCTTTTGCTAACTCAATCATTTCAAAGGCTTCTTTAATACCTGTACATTTCATGAGTTTAATATTGATTCCTGTAAATGCATCTTTAATTTTTGAAATATCTTTTAAACGTTTTACATTTTCATCTGCAATGGTTGGTAAAATATTGTTTGAAGTAATCCAGGCCATATCGTCGAGTTGATTGACTGGCAAAGGCTGTTCAACCAATACAACTCCTTTTTCTTTAAACCATCCAAGCATATCTAAAGCGAAATATTTATCTGTCCAACCTTGATTTACATCTACAAATAAAGGTTTGTTGGTATATTTTCTAATTAAATTAATCAACGCTTTATCATCTTTTGTTCCCGCTTTTATTTTTAAAATTGTAAAATCGGATGCGTCAAATATTTTTTGCTTAATATTTTCTTCAGTGTCAATTCCAATTGTACATGAAGTAAAAGCAGATTCTTTTTTTTGTAATTTATATAATTGTTGAACCGATTTATTTTCAATTTTTCCTTTGAGATCATGCAATGCAATATCAATAGCCGCTTTGGCCGCGTTGTTGTTTTCACCCAGTTCATCTATCTCCAAAATTATTTCAGCAATAGAACAAGGGTACGTTTGCTTTTTCAGAATAAGTTTTGCTTTTTCAAAAAGATGAATAGTATTCTCCAATGTTTCTCCTAAATAGGGTGGCAGACAAGCTTCGCCGTAACCATGAAATCCTTCCCAAGAAATTTTTGTAAATACAGTTTGTGTATGAGTTCTTGTATTTGATGAAACACCAAAAGGATACTTGTATTCCAATAAAAAGGGCTGATAAATAAATTCCATTGTTTCTAAAATTCCGAATTAATGAGGCATGCAAAAGATCAGCCAGAAAAACTTGTAAACAGAAACAACGTTCAATACTCCGTTTATTTGACCAACGCTATACAAAAGGCTCTAAAAACCAAGTATTTAAAGTTTAGTAGAGTCACGAATACGCGCATTTTTATTGCCATTTTATCAGATTTTCTGTTAAATTTGTTGCTTATAAAACCCTTAGCTCATGGCTAAAACGTTAACAGAAAAAAAATTAAAGTTCACAAAAGAACAATACTTCAAATGGTACGAATCGATGTTGTTGATGCGTCGTTTTGAAGAAAAAACCGGACAAGTTTATGTTCAGCAAAAAATAAAAGGTTTTTGCCATTTGTATATTGGTCAGGAAGCTATTGTTGCTGGAACTGTAAGCGCAACTAAAAAAGATGATAAACATATTACTGCATATCGTGATCATGCGCATCCTATCGGTTTGGGTTTACATCCGAAATATGTAATGGCTGAAATGTACGCGAAGAGCACAGGGTGCAGTAAAGGCAAAGGTGGTTCGATGCATATGTTTAGCAAAGAACATAATTTTGTTGGTGGTCACGGTATCGTGGGTGGACAAATTCCTTTAGGTGCCGGAATTGCATTTGCTGAAAAATATTTGGGCACAACAAATGTTTGCGTGTGCTCAATGGGTGATGGTGCTGTTCGTCAGGGTGCTTTGCACGAAGCATTCAATATGGCTATGACTTGGAAATTGCCTGTAATATTTATCGTAGAAAATAACATGTATGCGATGGGAACTTCTGTAGAGAGAACAAGTAACGTGCATGAACTTTGGAAATTGGGTTTAGCATATGATATGCCAAGTAAACCGGTTGATGGGTTGACTGTTGAAGCTGTTCATGAAGCTATGGAAGAAGCGGTTGACAGAGCGAGAAGAGGAGATGGCCCAACTTTTTTAGAAATGAAAACATATCGTTACAAAGGTCATAGCATGAGTGATGCGCAAACATACCGCACAAAAGATGAAGTAAAGGAATATCAAAAACAAGATCCAATTGAAAAAGTATTGGACACCATGAAAGAAAATAAATGGATTGATGATGCAGGTATCGAAGCGATGGAAGAAAAAATAAAAGCAATCGTAAATGAGTCTGTAAAATTTGCTGAAGATAGTCCGTTACCCGATCCTTCAGAATTATACAAAGATGTTTATGCCGAACCGAATTACCCGTTCATAATAGAATAATGTTGAATTTTGAGTTTTTAGTTTTTAATTAGGTGGAACCATTAGTTGCTCATAAAGAAAGTATAATTCAAAAAAAGTCTTTTGATTTTGCTGTTTCTATTGTAAATATGTATAGAGATCTGGCTAAAACAAATGATTCAACAATGCTTAAACAAGTTTTAAGAAGTGCTACAAGTATTGGTGCTAACGTTCAAGAAGGCGCCGCAGGCCAATCCAAACGTGATTTTATTAGTAAAATGAGTATCGCTAGTAAAGAGGCGAGAGAAACATTATATTGGTTAAGATTATTAGACGAAACAAAATATTATAAAGTAGATTTAAAAAAGCATAGAAGCGATTGTGATGAATTAGTGAGGATCTTAACTAAGATCGTAAAGACTTCGCAATCGAATATAACTCAAAATTAAAAACTCAAAATTAAAAACTTTTTTGCTGATGGCTGAAATTGTAAGAATGCCCAAACTAAGTGATACCATGACGGAAGGAACCGTTGCAAAGTGGCACAAAAAAGTGGGAGATAAAGTTAAAAGTGGTGATCTGTTAGCGGATATTGAAACCGACAAAGCCACAATGGAATTTGAATCATTTCAAGATGGTGTATTGTTACACATTGGTATTCCCGAAAAACAAGCAGTGCCTGTTGATGCAATTATTGCTGTATTAGGAAAAGAAGGAGAAGATATTAAAACTATTCTGGCGGAAGAAGCGAAGAAATCTACAGGAGGCAGTAGTCAGGAAACAGTTGCTATCCCAAAGCAGGAAACTTCAAACACAGAACCTCAAACCTCAAACCAGAAGCTTCCTCCCGGAGTTGAAGTTGTTCGTATGCCGAAGTTAAGTGATACAATGACCGAAGGCACTATAGAAAAATGGCATAAAAAAGTTGGGGATAAAGTAAAGAGTGGTGAATTGTTAGCAGATATTGCAACTGATAAAGCGACAATGGAATTTGAATCATTTCAAGATGGTGTTTTAATTTATCAGGGAGTTGCAGAAGGGAAGCCGGTTGGCGTTGATGCAGTGATTGCTATTTTAGGAAAAGGCGGCGAAGATATTAAAGCTATTTTAGAAATTGTAAATGCTCAAGTTGGAATCAAGAAGCAAGAGACAGGAGAAGGTAAGACAAATGTCACTTCGAGTACTTCGACTCCGCTCAGCACAAGCTCAGTCGAGAAGAGTACCAATATTTCAAATGCGATATCTAACACTAATCCCGGAGGTCGTATCAAAGCATCTCCACTTGCAAAAGCATTAGCAAAAGAAAAAGGAATTGATATTAGTCGCGTTACAGGAAGCGGTGATAACGGAAGAATTACAAAAATAGATATTGAGAATTTCAAAGGTAGTAGCGTTGGAAATGGAAAATCAAATTTTGTAGCAGGCGTAGAAAGTTTTACGGATGAACCGGCATCGCAAATGCGTAAAACAATTGCACGTCGTTTATTAGAAAGTTATAATGGTGCGCCACATTTCTTTTTAAATATTGAAGTGGATATGGATAATGCCATTACAAGTCGTGAAGCAATTAATAAAGTAAGTGAAGTAAAAACATCGTTCAACGATTTAATCATAAAGGCCTGTGCAGCTGCATTGCGCAAGCATCCGCGCGTAAATACAAGTTGGTTAGGCGATAAAGTAAGAGTTTATAATCATATTCATATTGGGATGGCAGTTGCGGTTGAAGATGGATTATTGGTTCCGGTGATTCGTTTCGCTGATCAATTATCGATTTCACAAATTGCTGCGCAAGCAAAAGATTTAGGCAAACGTGCAAAAGATAAAAAATTACAACCGGCAGATTGGGAAGGAAATACATTTACCGTTTCTAATTTAGGAATGTTTGGTATTGAATCGTTTACGTCTATTATTAATTCACCGGAATCTTGTATTTTATCTGTTGGTGCAATTCGTCAAGTGCCAGTTGTAAAAAATGGAGCAGTTGTTCCGGGTAATGTTATGAAATTGACTTTAGCCTGTGATCACCGTACGGTAGATGGTGCAACCGGTGCTGCGTTTTTACAAACGTTGAAAATATTTATTGAGAATCCGATAACGATGTTGATTTAGGTTTTATTACGAATGTCACCCTGAGCGTAGTCGAAGTACGACATCTATAAGATTAGTTCTTTCAAAATAAACTTAAGTCGAAAATAAATAATATAAATGGAAGCATTTGTAAAATCAGAAATAAAAAACGGAATTGGAGTAATCACTTTTTTTCATCCGCAAAGTAATTCTATGCCCGGAACACAATTAAATAATTTAGCTGCTGAGGTTGAGAAATTAGGAAAAGATAATCACGTAAAAGTTATTGTTTTGCAAAGTGAAGGTGAAAAGGCTTTTTGTGCCGGCGCGAGTTTTGATGAATTAATTGCAATAAAAGATTTAGATACCGGATTAAAATTTTTCTCAGGTTTTGCAGCAGTCATTAATGCCATGCGCAAAGCACCTAAATTTGTAATTGCCCGCGTACAAGGTAAAGCAGTGGGAGGCGGTGTGGGTATTGCCTCTGCGGCCGATTATACTTTTGCAACAAAAGAAGCGTCAATTAAATTAAGCGAGTTAGCAGTTGGTATTGGCCCCTTTGTAGTTGGTCCTGCTGTTGAACGAAAAGTTGGTACATCTGCTTTTTGTCAGTTAACTATTAATGCAACCGAATGGCAAACTGCGCAATGGGCAAAAGAAAAAGGTTTGTATGCAGAGTTGTTTGAAACTGCTGCTGAGATGGATAAGAGTATTGATGCTCTTGCAACAAAATTAGCTTCGAGTAATCCTGAAGCCATGGCGATGCTCAAAAAAGTAATGTGGGAAGGAACAGAAAATTGGGACAAACTTTTAATTGAACGTGCAGGTATGAGCGGTAAATTGGTTCTGTCTGAGTTTACAATTAATGCTATTAATAAGTTTAAAGCGAAGGCTTAAAACTTTGAGCAGCTATTCGAAAGTCATCCTGAGAACTTCGTCTTCGCTCAGTTTAAACTCAGTCGAAGTATAAGACTTGAGAAGTAGATTTTTAAATTGGGCGTGTCCCCGCAATAAAATTTTATTTCTAATAACATTTTGGGCAGGGTCGTGCTTTTCATTCCAATCTTTTTGCAAAGAGACAGCAAAAAGGATTTCCATTACAATCACTCACGCGGAATTCAAGTTAAGTGGTTTTTCATTAGAATTATTTCGGGACATAATTTTATTGATAAACAAATTGTGTTTTAGTTTTCCTCCTTCGTCCTTGCGGACACCTCCTCCCCCAAGGGAGGATAAGGTTAACGCCTAACTTCACACTTATGAGAACTGAAAAGATTTTAAAAAGAATAATCTCATTCGAAGGACTATCCTCCTCCTGGAGGAGGTGTCAGCTCGCTGACGGAGGAGGGGAAGTAAAACCATTTTTTCTAATTCAACTTGCAAGATCATTGTTTTAGTTCTTTAAGAGTTCTTTTTTCCACTAAAAATGAACTAAATTTATTGCAATCAAATTTGCGATAAACTGGAACACAACCCCGAAATATCCTTTAAAGAAATTGTAGACGCAAATCGTATTCGTGTTTACAATGCCGCTATTTCTTTTGTGCAAAATAAAGAAGATGCGGAAGACTTAACTCAGGAAGTCTTTATAGAAGTATTTCATTCGCTCGAGAAATTTAAACAGGAGTCTTCTCTTTCAACTTGGATCTATCGTATCACGGTAAATAAAAGTCTCGACTTTTTAAGAAAGAAGAATCGTAAAAAACGTTTTGGTTTTATGACAAGTTTGTTTCATAAAGAAACAAGCGAAGTAAATTTTGATAAAGGTCATTTTGATCATCCCGGAATTTTGCTCGAAAAAAAGGAAAATGCGCGCATTTTATTTGAAGCCATAGATCTTTTGTCGGAAAATCAAAAAACTGCTTTTATTTTATTTCATGTGGAAGAACTTTCTCAAAAAGAGATAGCCGCAATTATGAATCTGAGTCCAAAAGCTATTGAATCTCTTATCCAGCGAGCAAAAACGACTTTACGAGAAAAATTAGGAGATCTATATAAAAAACGAGGGATTTAATAACTATTAACGTCTAATATAAAAATGAAACAAGAAAAGTGGATAGATGAAATTTTGGAGAGCACAAAAGGAATGCATAAAGCTGAACCTTCTCCTTTTTTGTTTGAACAAGCAATTGCAAAGGTGAGATCGGGTAATTTCAAGAAAGAACATTCTGTTCACGAAAATTCGACTCTTAGATGGTTTCTTGCCGGTTTTGTTTCCTTAATTATTATGTGCAATGTGCTTTCTCTTGTGAAAACTAATTTTGTTAAAGAAAAGAACAGTGACGAGAAAACTGCGAGCGCTGAAAAATATTTTAATAACGCTACAACATATACTTATTAAGATGGAAAACAGAAATATGTCGATTTTGAAATGGAGCGTTGGTATTTTAGCCATTCTAAATATTTTACTTTTAGTAAATACCTGGCGTAAACCTAATCATTTGCCTCCTCCACGATTTGGAGAAGGTGGTCCTGCTAAAATGATTATTGAAGAATTAAAATTTACTCCTGAACAAATTCAGAAATTTGATAAATTGAAAGAAGCGCATCAATCTGCCATGCGAGAATTGAAAGACAAAGGAAAAGAAATTCGCACAAATTATTTCGATCTTTTAAAACAAGAGCAACCCGATCAAAAAATGGCCGATAGTTTAGCGTCATCTATTGCTGCAAATCAAAAAGCAATTGAAGTTGTGACTTTTGATCATTTTAAAGAAGTAAGGAAATTATGTGATGACAATCAGAAAAAACATTTTGATGAGATCATCGGTGATATTTTAAAAAACATGGTTAGGCCAGAACATGGTCCGCCGCCACATGAACCTCATCCTTAAAAATGAACTTAAATGAACTTTAGAATTAACATAGCGAATAGAATAGTCTTTTTTATTTTATTTCTATTTGCGATTGAATTTTTCTCTGCACAAAATAATTCCGGGACTTTAAAAATAAAAATCCATCCTGTTTTTAATCAAACACAATTAATTTTATCTGATCATGGTTACATAAACACTCATGGAGATAGTGTTTACATTGATGATTTCAAATTTTACTTGTGTAAACTGTGTTTAAAAAAGGAAGGAGCAAATTCATTTTGTGAAGTTGAGAGTTATCATTTGGTTGATGCAGAGGATTCAGTAACTCAGACAATCGTTATAAAAAACATTCCGGAAGGAACTTACAGTAATTTTTCATTTAATATTGGCGTAGATAGTTTAAAAAATGTTTCAGGAGCTTTAACCGGTGATCTTGATCCTATCAAAGGAATGTATTGGGCTTGGAACACGGGCTACATAGCAGCTAGAATTATTGGGCATTCGAAAGTATGTAAAACGTTGCACAATGAATTTGAATTTCATATAGGAGGTTATTTATCGCCTTATAATTCTTTAAGAAAGAATTCAATAAAGTTAGATGATCTTAAAATCGTTTCAAGTAAAACGACTGTGCTTGAATTATATGCGGATGTGGCTGAATGGTTCAAAACGCCGGTTACTATTGATGTTTCAAAAACAAATAGTGTTGTACTTCCAAATAAACAAGCGATGATCATGGCGAACAATTATTCTGACATGATCAAATTTAAGAAAAGTATAAATCCTTAAATGAAATATAAACGAATACATATTTTAGTTTTAAGTGCATTTGTAATTTTTATTTGCTCTGCTTTTATTTTTACAAATGAAAAAGAGATTAAGTTTTTTGTTCCTAAAGGATGGCCAAAACCGAATTACGATTTTAAAAATAATCCGCTTACATTAAATGGTTTTGATTTGGGAAAAGAATTGTTTTATGATCCTATTCTTTCTTCTGATAGTAGTATTTCATGCGCCAGTTGTCATTTATCTTTTACAGCTTTCACACATGCCGATCATAAATTAAGTCATGGTATTCAAGGTTTAATTGGTACTCGAAATTCTTTAGTGCTTATGAATCTGGTTTGGAATAAATCATTCATGTGGGATGGTGGCGTAAATAATTTGGAGGTGCAAGCAATAAATCCGATAACAAATCCGGTTGAAATGAACAGTAAACTGGTGGATGTAATTGCAAGATTAAACTCTTCAAGTAAATATCGCAGACTATTTTACAAAGCATTTAAAGATAGTGTAGTTAATTCACAGAAACTTTTTAAATCATTGGCTCAATTTACAGGCAATTTGGTTTCTTATAATTCTAAATATGATAGCATTATGCGTCATGAAGGAAATGTTGAGTTTACTGTAAGTGAACTCAATGGTTATTCTGTCTTCAAAAAGAATTGTTCTTCCTGTCATACTGAACCATTATTTACGAATAATAGTTTTGAGAACAATGGCTTAAGTCTGGATACTGTTCTAAAGGATTTTGGACGAATGAAAGTTACTCAGAGCAAATCAGACTCGTTAAAATTTAAAGTCCCTTCCTTAAGAAATATTGAATTTTCAGCGCCTTATTTTCATGATGGGAGAGTAAATAAATTGAAAGATGTTTTAGAACATTATACTTCTGGGGTTATTCAAAGCCCGACTTTGGCATCTCAATTAAAACAAAATGTAAATCTTACCAAGCAAGATAAAAAGGATCTCATTGCATTTTTGAAAACCCTTACCGATAAGTATTTTCTCTATAATTTGCAATACAGACAAAATATTTATCAATAAGCGAGGGATTAATTAATATAAAACGTCTAAACTATAAACCAGATAAAAAATGAATATGAAAAAACTGATACTCACAGCACTTGTAATTGTTTCAACCAAACTTACAATTAATTCTCAAACTAGTCCTGCCATTACTTCTTGGGTAATCAACACCACAAGTTTAACGGGCTATAATTGTCCCACTTGTACAACCCCTACATTTGGGACTATTCCGGCAAATGTTCAATCTGTTTATTATACTGCAACAGATGCTTACATCGCGAGTCAGGGAATTCCAAGTTATAATGTTGGTCCGTGGACAGGGAATCCAAATATTCCAAGTGCTCAAAATAAAACATGGAAAATAACTTTGAATCCCGTTAATAATACAGGTACAAAAACAACATCAGGTCTTGGCCCAATCGGCGTATGGTCGAATGGAGCAACAATTTTTAATCCAATGGATGGTTACTATTGGAACAATATGACGAATACAGTTTCAATGGGAACTGGCACATGGAATCGGAACGCTTATGTTTTTGAAGGTGTAAGTTTTGATGCGTGTTTAGGTCATCCAAACCAAACGGGAACTTATCATAATCACGCGATCCCAAAATGTTTATTTTCTTTTAGTAACACCACTGTTCATTCACCAATTATTGGTTATGCTTTTGATGGCTTTCCGGTTTATGGTCCGTATGCTTTTACAAATACAAATGGAACAGGGGCAATCAAAAGAATGACTCCAAGTTATTCGTTAACTTCCGCCACTACACGATCACTTGGGCCGTCGATGTCAACAACGGTTATGATAGCTATGACACCAAGTACTTATTATGCAGGAACATTTAATGAAGATTATTTTTATGTTGCCGGTCTTGGTGATTTGGATCAATACAACGGACGTTTTTGTGTAACTCCAGAATATCCTGCGGGAACGTATGCATATTTTGTAACAGTAGATGCATCTAATAATCCAATTTATCCTTACGTGCTAGGGCCACAATATTATGGTGTGGTTAATTCTGGTAATACTGGTACGGGTGGGGGAAACAATGTGGTTCCTGGTGGAGCAACTCAATATATTCCAACAGCAACATCAATTCTGGAATACAATACATTTCCTTCTGAGATAAATGTATTTCCAAATCCGGTTGAAGATAATTTATTGCAGTTTGAAGTTTCAAATACGAGTGCAGACTTAACAGTAAAAGTTTCAGATTATCAAGGAAGAATTTTGGTTAACCAATTATATTATGCGAATCAATATCAAAATAAAATTTCGTTACCACTTAAATATTTAAGTGCAGGCGTTTATATTTTGAGTTTTGAAAGTGGTAAAAGTAAAATGGTGAAGAAGATTATGTTGGTTGATTAATTTTATTAAAAATAATTTTGGAAAAAAGTCGCTGAGAAATTAGCGACTTTTTTGTTTTATAAAAGAATCCAGAATCTTGTCACTTCGAGCTGTCATCCTGAGCGGAGTCGAAGGACGAGAAGACTATGATTTGTAATAATATTGATTTTTAAGTAAAACGGTTCTCGACTCGCGCTCGAACTGACATTGACTTCGAAGAGTTCCAAATTGAAAACCGTGTCTTTGTGCCTCCGTGGCAAATTTTTCTGGAAAATTATTTTTTATAAATCAAAGCAACGGCATAAGCATTTACACCTTCTTCTTTACCAACATAACCCAACTTTTCGTTGGTGGTAGCTTTTATAGAAACACAATCTTCATCAATTTCTAAAATGGGAGCAATTACTTTTTGCATGGCAGAGATATGTGGATTTATTTTTGGAGCTTCCATTGCTAAAGTAGAATCGATGTTGCCAATAAAGTAACCTTTGTCTTTTAATAGTTTCACAACTTCTTTTAAAAGAACTTTACTATCTGCATTTTTGAATTGAGGATTTGTATTTGGAAAATGAAAACCAATGTCTCTTAAATTAGCCGCGCCTAATAACGCATCACATATAGCATGCAATAAAACATCAGCATCACTGTGTCCATCACACCCGGAATGATGCTCTAATTTAATGCCACCAATCCAAAGGTCTCTTCCTTTTTTAAGTGGGTGTACATCGTATCCAAATCCTATTCTGAAATTCATAATTTATTTATAAATCAATTTTCAATTGCCTTTACACCCGGCAAACTTCCTTGTTCAATATATTCTAATAATGCACCACCACCGGTACTTACATAACTTACATTATCGGCTAAATGATATTTATTAATTGCAGCTACACTATCGCCACCACCAATTAAAGAGTACGCACCATTTTTTGTGGCTTCAGCAATATCCAATGCTGCTTGTTTAGTTCCGTTTTCAAATTTGCTCATTTCAAAAACACCCATTGGTCCGTTCCATAAAATGGTTTTCGATTTTTTAATCACTTCGCTATTCATCTTCATAGTTTCCGGGCCAGCATCTAGTCCCATCCAACCATCAGGGATTTCGGTGATCTTACATTCTTTTGTATTGGCATCATTCGAAAAATTATCAGCAATAATTGCATCGGTTGGTAAATAAAAATTAACGCCAATTTCTTTTGCTTTTTGCATTAACTTTTTTGCAGTTTCTAAACGATCATCTTCACATAAGGATTTTCCGATATGTCCGCCCATCGCTTTTATAAAAGTAAAAGCCATTCCACCACTAATTAAAATGTTATCGGCTTTATTCATGAGCTGTTCAATAATTAAAATTTTATCGCTCACTTTTGCGCCACCAATTATTGCTGTAAAAGGTTTCTCTGCTTTATTCAAAACTTTATCAATACTTGCAATTTCTCCAGCCATTACATAGCCAAAACATTTATTTTCCGGGTTAAAAAACTTGGCAATTACTGCTGTTGAAGCATGGGAGCGATGCGCGGTACCAAATGCATCATTCACATAAATATCTCCATGCTTACTTAATTTTTTAGCGAAAGCTTCATCACCTTTTTCTTCTTCTTTATAGAAGCGAAGATTTTCTAATAATAAAACTTCACCTACTTTTAATACAGAAGATTTTGCAAAAGCATTTTCGCTAATACAATCGTCTGCAAATGCAACTTGAACTCCTAATAAATTGGATACATTTTTTAAAATATGTTTTAAAGAACATTTATTTGTTGGCCCGTCTTTTGGTCTACCTAAATGCGACATTAACACAATACTTCCACCATCTTTTAATATTTTCTTTAAGGTTGGAATAGCGGCTTTAATGCGTGTTTCATCACTTACTTCAAATTTATCATTTAGTGGAACATTAAAATCAACGCGAATGAGAGCACGTTTGTTTGAGAAATTTATAGAGTCAATGGTTTTCATTTTTTAATATTTCTGGTTTGAAGTTTTATGTTTCGTGTTCTGATCGCCAACTATTTCTACCTACTTTTTACTTCTCCGCTTCTCGACTGCCGCTCGAAGTGACAGATCTTTACTTCTCCATTCGTCAATCGTACGTTAAGATCCTTACTTTTTATGCTTTTTTCTTATACTTCTTTTTTAATTCAACATTCAAAACTCTTTCTGTCATTCTCGATACAATTTTCGCAAGAGGCAGGCAAAAATCACTCGAACTGACAACTCCTAACTTCTTCGTTCATGAATCGTACGTCTAGATTCTTACTTCTTATGCTTTTTCCTTATACTCCCTTTTTTAATTCAACATTCAAAACTCAACATTCATAATTATTTCCCCGTGCTTCCAAATCCACCTGCACCTCTACTTGTTTCTTCAATTTTCGCAACCGCAGACCATTCTGCAGTTTCGTGTTTTGCAATTATCATTTGCGCAATGCGTTCGCCATCGTTGAGTGTAAAATTATCATTCGATAAATTAACCAATAAAACTTTTATCTCACCTCTGTAATCGGCATCAATTGTACCGGGAGAATTTAATACAGTTAAACCATGTTTAAATGCTAAACCACTTCTCGGACGAATTTGTGCTTCGTAACCAATTGGTAATTCCATAAACAACCCTGTTGAAACTAATGTTCGTTCGAGTGGTTTTAAAATAATGGGTTCGTTTAAACTTGCTCTGAGATCCATACCTGCTGCATGTTCGGTAGCGTATTCCGGTAAAGGATGTTTGGATTGATTAATTATTTTTATTTTCTGCACCTGACGAAGATTTAAAATTTTTCAGGTTAGAAAATTCCAACTTATAAAACAAGAAAACAAATAATACTACTAACAAATTATTCAATAAAAGCTTCAAATACTTATTATCAATGCCTTGCCAAATTAATGAAACAAAGTATAAACCAACTGCTAAGACAAAGAAAAAACCAATTGCTCTTACATTGTATTTAACGGGATAATATTTTTGCCCGACCAAATAGGAAATAAGCATCATACTTCCATATGCTGCAAATGTAGCCCAAGCACAAGCCATGTAACTGTATTTTGGAACAAATGCGAAGTTGATCGCCAAAGTTATTATGGCTCCAAATATTGTGATGATTGCACCAAATTTAGTTTGTCCTGTAAGCTTATACCAAATACTTAAATTATAATAAACACCAATAAATAAATTGGCTAATAATAAAATTGGAACAACCGCGAGTCCTTCCCAATAAAGCGAACTCATCATTAATCGTTTGATGATTGGGAGATTCATCATGGTCACTAAAAAAATAAAACAACAAAAAATAACAAATGCTTTCATCACAAAGGCATTCACTTTTTTTGAATCTTTATCTTTTGCGCTATTAAAAAAGAATGGTTCAGCGGCGTAAGTAAATGCTTGTCGGAATATTGCCATCAACATAGCGATTTTATAACAAGCACCGTAAACTCCTTGGGCATGTTGACCAATATCTGCAGGTAATAATTTATCGATAATTATCCGATCGAAAGTTTCATTCACCATTCCAGCCAAACCCAATATCAATAAAGGCCAGGCGTATTTAAACATTTCAGTCCATAATGGAACATCCAATTTAAATTTAAATTCTTTAAATACGGGGGCTAAACAAATAAGCGAAACAATGTTGGCAATTAGTCCTGCAAAAAAAGAATAACCAATCCCAATCTGCGGATCATAAAGCGCCGCGAGTGTTCCGGTTTCATTTGCTTCGAATGCATTTTTGCAAAACACAAAAAAGAAAATATGCAAGGCAACATTTACAGATACATTAATAGCTTTAAGAATCGCAAAAGTTTTGGCTTTATTCTGCATTCGCAATCGAGCGAAAGGAATAGCCATAATAGCCTCTGTGCCTAGTATTAAAATGACCCAATAAACGTAGGAAAGCTTATCGGGATACTCTAACCAATTGGCAATAGGTTGTGCAAATAAAAACAAGAGAATTGTAAAACTGAGAGACGAAATTATTATGGAAGTGAGGGCAGTGTTGAATACATTATCCTTATCTTCTTTTTTTGTTGAAAAATTAAAAAAAGCGGTTTCCATTCCGTAAGTAAAAATCACATTAAAAAAAGCAATGTATGAATACATCTTAGAGTTAACACCATAATCAACCGGCTTCAGAAAAATGTAAGTAAGCAGTGGGGTAAGAAGAAAATTTAGAAAACGTGGCAATATTGTACCTAGTCCGTAGATAACAGTTTGACCCGCCAGTTTTTTTAATGGATTAGACAATTCTTTATGCGTTGATCTATAAAATTAAGATTTATGCAAATGAAATTAATAAATGATGGTCTAAGATATTAACCATTGAACCCTCATAAAAGGGAATTAAATTTCAGCCAAAACCGATTGAGAACCTTTAACAACGTCACCAATATTTACTTGTAATTTGGTTCCAATTGGTAAAAATAAATCTACACGAGATCCAAATTTAATAAATCCCATTTCCTGACATTGTTCAGCAGTATCACCTTCTTTGCAATACCAAACAATGCGGCGCGCAAGAGCTCCGGCAATTTGACGAAATAAAACCTTCTGACCATCTTTATGATCTACAACAATAGTTGTGCGTTCATTATCGGTACTACTTTTAGGCTCCCAAGCGGCCAAAAATTTACCGGGATGGTATTTAAAAAAAACAACTTTACCTGAAATAGGGTAACGGTTAATATGAACATTAAGAGGCGACATAAAAATAGATACCTGTAAGCGTTTATCTTTAAAATATTCATTTTCCATTGTTTCTTCAATCACCACCACTTTTCCATCTGCCGGTGCAATAATTTGATTTGGGTGAATTGTAAACTCACGTTTTGGGTCGCGGAAAAACTGAATGATAATTACAGTTAAAAAACCACTCAATATATATGCAAACCAATGGGCGATGGCAAATTGAGGAAAAAAATGACGTGCAATAAATATGATTATAGCACTGAAAACCAATACAATAAATAAACTGGGCCAACCTTCTTTGTGAAATTTCATCTCTATTTAAAAAATTTTGTTCAAATATAAGGGTTTATAACCAATAAAAATGTCATTAAAATTATTGCTTAATAACAAGGCTTTTTTACATTTGTAACGCATTAATAAAAATATTTAAAAACGAGATAATTATGAGCAAAATTAAAGTAGCCAATCCTGTAGTTGAGTTAGATGGCGACGAAATGACACGTATCATTTGGAAATTCATTAAAGATAAATTGATCCTTCCATATTTGGATGTAGATATTAAGTATTATGATTTAGGCGTTGAACACCGTGATGCTACAAATGATCAGGTTACAATTGATTCTGCAGAAGCAATTAAAAAATATAATGTTGGTATTAAATGCGCTACTATTACACCTGATGAAGAACGTGTAAAAGAATTTAAATTAAAACAAATGTGGAAATCACCAAATGGTACTATCCGTAATATTTTGGATGGAACTGTTTTTCGTGAACCAATTGTTTGTAAAAATGTGCCGCGTTTAGTTCCAAACTGGACAGCCCCAATTTGTATTGGTCGTCACGCTTTTGGTGATCAATATCGTGCAACTGATTTCCTAACAAAAGGTAAAGGAAAATTGACCGTTACTTTTACACCTGAAGGTGGAGAGCCGCAAACGCATGAAGTATTTAATTTCAAAGGTGATGGTGTTGCTTTAACGATGTATAATACTGATGAGTCTATTATCGGATTTGCACACTCTTGTTTTAATACTGCATTAGATAAAGGATGGCCTTTATATTTATCTACTAAAAACACAATCTTAAAAAAATATGATGGTCGATTCAAAGATATTTTCGAAGATATTTATCAAAAAGAATTTAAATCAAAATTTGAAGCAAAAGGAATTGTGTATGAACATCGTTTGATTGATGACATGGTTGCATCTGCTTTAAAATGGAATGGAAATTTTGTTTGGGCTTGTAAAAATTATGATGGAGATGTTCAATCGGATACAGTTGCACAAGGTTTTGGTTCATTAGGATTAATGACTTCTGTTTTAGTTACGCCAGATGGAAAAACTATGGAAGCAGAAGCTGCTCATGGAACCGTAACTCGTCATTATCGTGATCACCAAGCAGGAAAACCAACTTCAACAAATCCAATTGCAAGTATTTTTGCGTGGACAAGAGGTTTAGAATTCCGTGGAAAATTAGATAAGAATCAAGAATTAATTAATTTCTGCCACGCTTTAGAAAAAGTATGTGTTGAAACTGTAGAGTCTGGTAAAATGACAAAAGACTTAGCGGTTTGTATTCATGGTAATAAAGTAAAATTAGGTGAACACTATTTAAACACAGAAGATTTTTTAAATGCACTGGATGTGAATTTGAAAAAAGCTTTAGGGAAGTAATTATTGCAAATTAAATTAGAGAGCCTCGTTGAAAGACGGGGCTTTTGTTTTTTCTAGACGTACCAAACTGTGTTTAGTAACCGCAGAGGTCGCAAAGAAGGCGCAGAGGTCACGGAGGCATTAACACATAGCTCTGCGTTCTTTGCGGTTAAATTAACTAACGCTTGTAATTTTGTAGTTGATTCCATTAAATTCAAATTCATCTCCTTCATTATGTTTCGCAAAACAAATACCCAAAGGAGATTGCATAGAAATAACGATTATCTCTTTCTCATTAACTTTTATTTTACCAACATTTGCGGCAATAAAAAATAAACCTTTATTGGTTTCAATTAAACTGCCGAGTGAAATAGAATTTGAATTTTTAGTGAGATCCATTTTATCTAAAATATTTTTTTGAGTTTCCCACTCTAGAATTTGTTTTCCTAATTTTTCTTGTTCTATTTGCATCATGGCACGACCAGTCTCGTGTTTATCGCCGGCGCTGCTTTTACTTTCATTATTGGCTGATTCAGTAATTTCTTTTAATGCATTATTTAATGAATTTATTTTTTTATCAATAATTAATTTGCATTGGGTCAGAATTTGATCTTTGAAATGTTCCATTAAAATGTAAGTGGTAATACCATTTTTTTAGTGTCACGAATTACTTCCACTTCAGTTGCATCTCCCTTTTTGAAATTGGAAAGTGCTTTCATATATTCCTGAACATTTTTTACATTGTGATTTCCTAAGCGAATTACGATATCACCTTTTTGAAGCCCTGCCTTAGATGCCGGTTTACCATCTGTTACACCGTCAATGCGCATTCCTTCTTGTTCAAATGTATAATCAGGCATTACACCCATAGTTACCTTAAAGGATGATCTGCCCATATCCGGATTTCTGGTTTTTGAAAAAGTTAGTTTTGGATAATGATATGTTTTCTCAATAGTTGCAATTATATAATCTAAGATTTCAACTTCGCCTTTATAATTTATTTTATTTTCATCATCACTTGGTTTATGATAATCGCTGTGTTGCCCACTAAAGAAATGCAACACAGGAATATCTTTTAAGTAAAATGACGTTTGATCACTTGGTCCAATACCACTACTATCTTTAATGATATGAAAATTACTTTTTAGAGAATCAATTAACGGAACCCAAACAGGTGAAGTGCCAACACCATAAACTAATAGTTTTTTTGTTGAATCATTCAAACGGCCAATCATATCCATGTTAATCATATAATCTACTGATTTCAAATCAATATCGGGATTTTCAATATATTTTTTACTCCCTAATAAACCTAACTCTTCACCACTAAAACAAATAAATAAAAAATTAAACGGTTCAACTATTTTGTTGTTTGTGAAATAATTTGCCAACTCAATTACGCCGGCAGTCCCACTGGCATTATCATCTGCGCCATTATGAATTTTTCCTTCCGGATTTGCATCTAAACTATTGTGATCGTGACCTAACCCTAAATGATCATAATGCGCTCCGATAACAATTGTATAGAGTGCTTTATTATTTAAAAAGCCAATAACATTATTTGCTTTTTTTTCTTCCAAAGTTTTTACAACAGTGTCATGAGGATTTGGGTTGTGTTTATACACAAATGATTTTAAATAAGAATTGTTGAAATTAGTTAGTCCAATTGATTTAAATTGCTTTGCAATATAATTTGCTGCTAAAATTTCTTCCGGACTACTTGTCCCCCTTCCTTTTAATTCGTCAGAGGCTAAATATGAAATGTGTTTTTTGAGAGATTCGGATTTAATTTTTTGTGCAAAGGAGAAAGAAACAGAAAATAAGACTAAAGCGATTGCAATTTTTTTCATAGAGAATTAATTGTAAGAAAATTTTATCTTAGGCTTTCAGAATTTTACTCTGACAAACAAAATCTGACTTAGGTAAATTTGTTTTTGCGATCGCATTAAATCCACCATCCACTTCTTTGAAGTTATGAATACCTCTCATCTTTAGGAAACTAGCAGCTATCATGCTTCTGTACCCACCTGCACAATGTAAATAAAATGGTTTATTGGTACCAATTTCTGCAAACCAATTATTAATTTGATCTAAAGGTTTGTTGTAAGCTTCGTTAACATGCTCGGCGCTGTATTCACTTTCTTTTCTAACATCGACAATTATATCACTTTCAATTTTAAATTCTTCTGCAAATTGATCAGCGCTAATTCTATTTACAGTATCAATTTCTTTTTTTGCATTTTTCCAACTTTCAAAACCTCCTTTTAAATATCCTAAAATATGATCAAATCCAACTCTACTTAAACGTGTAACTGCTTCTTCCTCTTTTCCTGTTTCAGTAACCAAAAGTATAGGTTGTTTTACATCACGAATTAAAGAACCAACCCAAGGTGCAAAATCGCCGGGTATTGCAATATTAATTGCGCGAGGAATAAATCCTTTTGAAAATAGTTCGGTAGTTCGCGTATCAATTATTACAGCTTCTGTTGTTTCAACCGCAGCTTCAAATTCAGAGACATTTAAAGCTCTCATGCCATTAGTTAAAACAGTATCAAAACTTTCATAGCCTTTTTTATTCATCGCAACATTAGATGGAAAATAGGCGGGCGGAGGTAATAATCCATCCGTTACTTCTTTAATAAATGCTTCTTTGTTTGGTTGATTCAAAGCGTAATTCATTTTCTTTTGATTGCCCAATGTATCAACTGTTTCCTTCATCATGTTTTTCCCGCAAGCACTTCCTGCGCCGTGAGCCGGATACACGATGACATCATTTGCCAAGGGTATTATTTTTTTATTCAATGAATCGTATAACATTCCTGCGAGATCTTCCTGAGTCATGGATGCAGATTTTTGTGCTAAATCGGGCCGACCAACATCTCCTAAAAATAAAGTATCGCCACTAAACAAAGCATGATCTTTTCCATTTTCATCTTTCAATAAATAGCAGGTACTTTCCATGGTATGCCCCGGCGTATGTAAAGTTTTAATTGTGATATTTCCAATTTTAAATTCTTCTCCATCTTTAGCTATGATTGCTTTAAATTCGGGGTTTGCATTTGGTCCGAAAACAATTGGTGCACCTGTTTTTTTACTTAAATCAAGATGTCCTGATACGAAGTCGGCATGAAAGTGAGTTTCAAAAACATATTTTATTTTTACATTATCTTTTTGCGCACGATCAATGTATGGTTGCACTTCTCTTAAAGGATCAATGATCGCAGCTTCTCCATTTGAAGTAATATAATAAGCACCTTGTGCTAAACAACCGGTATAAATTTGTTCTATTTTCATGGGTTATGAATTTAGATTTGTTTTTTAATACAATACAAAGGTACGCTTGTTTTTTGTTAATTCATATGATTGAAATCAGCGTAATTTAATAATAATTGTGAATCAATTCGCTTTCTATCAATGGATTCCAGAGGTTTTCAGAAATAATTCATGCACAATAATGTAAATCCCAAGAATCAAAATAAACCACCCGAAGCCATGTTTTAATTTAGAGCCATCTACTCTTTTTGAGAGAGTATTACCAATAAAAATACCGGTAATTGCGAATACAGTCATTTTTAAAAGGAGTGTCCAATCTAAATGTGTGTGATTAGAAGAAATATCACCCGCAAAACCTAATAATGAATTGGCGGAAATAATTAAAAGAGACGTGCCAACTGCTATTTTCATTTCTAATTTTCCGAGCATAACTAAGGCGGGAATAATTAAAAAGCCACCACCGGCACCAACTAATCCGGTAAAGAATCCAACTGAAAGACCTTCAAGAATGAGCATGGAAAAATTTATATTTTCAGATTTAGCTGAATCAGTTTTATGGTCTATTTTTTTTATTTCTGATCATCGATGCAGAAGAACCAATCATCAAAATGGCGAACAAGACCATAAGTAAAATTGATTTCGTTATAACGAAACTATCATTTGAAAAAATAATGTTTGGGATGGCAGGTAAAATAAATTTTCGTGTCACGAAGATGGTAATGATAGAAGGAATTCCAAAAACAATTGCAGTTCTAATATTGATAAGATTTTGTTTATACTTCGGGAACGACCCAATTAAACTACTCGTACCAACAATAAAAAGAGAGTAGGAAGTTGCAATGAGTGGTTCAACTCCAAACCCATAAACAAACAAAGGCACTGTGAGTATGGAACCACCGCCGCCGATCAATCCTAAAATTATCCCAATAATTACAAACGCTATGTATTCAAAAAAGACCATTCAGGATTTTTCAGTTTAATTTAAAGAAGCGAATAATTCTTTTAATTCTTCTTGTGTTAGATCACGCCACTCGCCCAGTTTTAATTTTCCAAGTTTAATATTCATCACTCTTACACGTTGTAATTTTATAACCTGATAATCGTATGCGTTACACATGCGTCTGATTTGCCGATTTAACCCTTGCGTCAACGTAATTCTAAAAATACGTTTCGCGTTTGGCTCTAAACTCACAATACAAGGTTTTGTTTTTTCCCCTAAAATTTCAATGCCCTCTGAAATTTCTTTTAAAAATTGTTTGCGTACCGGTAAATTTAAAGTGACGATATATTCTTTCTCGTGATTGTTTTCTGAGTTAGTAATTTTATCCATTATTTCACGATGGTTGGTGAGTAATATTAATCCTTCGGAATCCTTATCTAATCTGCCAACCGGATAAATGTTTTGTTCGTGACCAATCGCATCAATAATATTGTCTGCTATTTTTTCAGAAGTGCATTCAATGCCTTTTGGTTTGTTATAAATGATGTAAGTTGGTACAACAGGTTTTACAATTAATTCTTTGCCCTCAATTAAAATAGAATCACCATCTCTGAATTCGGTTTTAAAAGTTGCCACTTTGCCATTAACTAAAACTTTTTTTTCTTCGAGGAGTTGGCTGGCTTTTCGTCGGGATGTATAACCTGTATCAGCAATGTATTTATCTAACTTCATGGCGTAAAGTTAACCAATCTGTTGGGATAATAAATTAATGATTACTCTATCACTAATTTTCCGCTGCTCAGCTTTGTTTTATTTTCCTCAAGCGTATAGTAGTAGATTCCTTTTGATAGATTATTAATTTCAATGTCACTTGATCCTTTATTTACTTTTTGATGGAAAACAATTTGCCCAAGCGTATTCATGATTATTAATTCTCCATTATTAATTTCTTTGTCCACTTGTAATTTAAAAAAACCATTATTTGGATTAGGATAAAGCGAAATAGAATTAGAGCTGGTATTTTGATTGAGAACTGTTAGAGAACAGGTATAGGTTAGTTTTGCGACAAATGCATTTTCCTGCCCAGATTGTGAAACTGTATAAGTTCCTAAGCTAAATGTATTTGTAGAAAAATCACCGGAAAGATATGCGTTGCAGTATTGATCTGTACTTACATTTATCCAGTCGTCGCCACCACTTTTTAACGAATTTGCGAAAACTACATTGCCATTCGGATCCAGTTGTGCAATAAAACAAGGGTCTGCAAAACCAAGAGGGGGTGAAAGTGTAGAAGTTCCAAACACAATTGGTGTTCCGTTTGAATCCATGGATCCAGCAATAAATAAACCACCTGCATATGACGAAATAGAGTAACCAACAATATTTGTACCTGTTGCACTTACCGCCCATAATTCATTGCCACTCAAATCGTATTTTGCTGTAAAAATATCATTGCCAGTTGTTGTTAAAGTAGATGTTCCAAAAATGAAAGGAGAGCTTGAATAATTTCCTGTTATATAAGTGTTGCCGGAATTATCAGTACTAACAGAACGGGAAACGTCAGGCGCATTTCCATTAACGGTTTTTGCCCAAAGCGCATTTCCATTGCCGTCATACTTTGCGGTAAAAATATTTTGGATATGATTTGTTGTAATTGAATGCGTATCAAAAGCTAAAACCGAACTGGAATGCACACCGGTAATAACTGAGTTTCCATTTGCGTCGGTGCTAATTGAACTAACACCATTATTAAAGAAATCGTTACATACTGAATTTTTTGCCCAAAGCACAGTACCATTTGGATCATATTTTACAATAAAAATATTACTCCCATTTGCATTAAGTGTGAAGCTATCAAATGCCACGGTGGTATTAAACGAACCGGTTTGATAAATATTTCCCGCTGCATCAGTACTCACACCTTCACCAATAGCGTCACCTTCCGAAGTTTTTGCCCAAAGCACGTTTCCGTTAGAATCATACTTCACAATAAATTCTTGAAGACTATTATTTGTTAAAGTATGCGTGCCGAATCCAATTTGTGAACTACCAATACGGCCTGTTATAATTGAATTTCCGACTGGATCTGCACAAACTGACCAAATATCATCAGTACTTCCGGTTCCACAGATTGAATTTTTAGCCCAAAGAACATTACCACTAGGATCATATTTAACCAAGTAAATGTTATTCCCAGGTGCAGTTGCAGCCTGTAATGTATTTGTACCAAATGTAGTTGAACCAAGATAAAAACCTGTAATAAAAACATTTCCATTCTGATCTGTGCAACCAGAAGTACCATTGGATGATGTTGTTCCATTGGCCGCCGAAAGCCATTGCCATGTTTGTGCGTCACACGTAAAATTAATTACAAGAAAGAAAACGATAGAAGTTAATAATTTAGTCATAGCTAATTTTGTTTACACTAAATTAAGATAAAAATGGACATAAGCAATTATCCAAAAATTTTATTTATTAAGAAGGGTATGTCATTTTAAGTGACTTCAACTTATCTGCAATTGTTTTAGCAACATAATAATTTCTGTACCATTTATCATCTGAAGGAACAATGTGCCAAGGTATTGAGTGACCACAACGATCAATAATATGTTCGTAGACCTTCATGTATTCATCCCAGTTTTTTGCTTCTTCTTTATCTCCCGGATCGTATTTCCATTTTTTGTGCGAATCAGTGAGTCTGTCTTTTAATCTTTTACTTTGTTCTTTTTTAGAAATGTGAAGAAAAAATTTAATGATCACTGTCCCATTTTCTTTTAACTGTTCTTCAAACTCATTAATTTCTTTAAACCGTTTATGAATTAATTTTTTTGGCAATAGATTATGAACGGTCGGAAATAAAATATCCTCATAATGTGAACGATTAAAAATTTGCATCATTCCTTTAGGAGGAATATGTGCATGTATGCGCCACAAATAGTCGTATTTTTTTTCTTCTTCAGTGGGTGACTTAAATGATTTTACATTGCAACCTTGCGGATTAACACAAGAAAAAACGTGTTTGATTGTCCCATCTTTACCGGAAGCATCCATTCCCTGAAGAATAATCAACAAGCTGTGTTTTTGCTGAGCATATAAAACATTTTGCAATTTGAAAATTTCTTCTTGAAATTTTTTAATAGAATTTTCAGCTTTTTTTTTATCTGTGTGCTTTGGATGTGTTGTGCTTATTTTTTTGAGATGTGTCATAACAATAAAATTATATTTAAAATTAGTTCTTTTTTCGTTTATTATCACTAATTGAGACGTTTATAAATTTTTGATCTTATTCATAATCATTCTTTTTTCTGGTTCAGAAAGAGTTAAGTGAAGAGCGGTTTCAAATTCTTTTTTTGCAAGTTCACCATCATTTAATTTCAAATGAATTTCACCAAGTAAGCTATAGTAAAGATAATACGATTCCAATTTATTTTTTTCTTTTATTGAATTTAATTCTTTCAAAGCTTTGTTTGCGCCGTGTACTTGTAATGTAGCAATTACTTTGTTTAATTCTGTTATCGGACCAGGTAAAATTTGACAAAGCATTTCATAATATTGTAGTATAATTTTCCAATTTGTTTTTTCAAAATTTTCAGCTGTGCAATGTTCAAATGCAATGGCTGCTTCTAAATGATAAGAACTAATAGCTTCGCCTGAAGCAGAACGATCGAAATATTTAATTCCTTCTTCTATTAAGGCTTTATTCCATTTATCTCTATCTTGTTTTGGAAGTAAAATAATTTCGCCTTCAGATGATAATCTGCTATCACTTCTGGATGCATGAAAACACATTAATGCCAATAAAGCATTTACTTCCGGCAAATTTGTGTGATTATTTTCAGTAAGTAATTTACAGAGAGTAACAGCTTCTTCAATTAAATCTTTGCGAATTAAATCTTCCGAATGCGTTGAGTTATAACCTTCATTGAAAACTAAATAAATGGCGTTTAAAACTGCTCCTGTACGATTTTTAATATCATCAATACTTGGGATTATAAATTGAATTTTATTTTCTCTGAAAAATTCTTTGCTTCTGTACAAACGTTTGGAGATGGTATCTTCTGTTGTGAGAAATGCTTTAGAAATTTCTGCAGTGCTAAATCCGCACAATGTTTTTAGAATTAAGGTGACTTGATTTTCTTCCGAAATTCCGGGATGGCAACAAGCAAACATCATCCTCAATTGATCATCCTTTATTAGCTCTTCGTTTGCTAATTGATTAAATGTTGTTTCGATTGTATAACCTGAACGAAGTAATAATGTGGTTTCATTATCACCAAATAAAATCTGGCCCCTTTGTTTTTTTATTAAGTTGAGTGCTTTATTTTTCGCGACAATAAATAACCAGCTTTCAGGATCATTTGGTATTCCTTTGATTTTCCATTGTTCAAGTGCAGCGATCAAAGTTTCCTGAACAACATCTTCCGCTAATTCTAAATTATGTGTGCCAAAAATACGAGTAAGCACCGCAACCATTTTTCCTGATTGATGTCGGAATAAATGATCAACGGTGCTTTCTATTTTAATTGAGTTTGGCATTCGTAATGCCAAATTTAAGCATTAAAAGAAAAACTGTTCAGAAACAATTTTGCCATCTTTCACTTCAAATACACAAATCTCTTCAAGAGTCATTCTGCCTTGTCCTTTAAAAGTGGCATCTAAAGTCATACTGCAGCTAAAATATCTTCCACCAACAATTGGTTCAGAAAAAGAACCACCGTGACGAGTTTCAATCATTGCCGCAAACTCAGCGCCTTTTAAACCAACCGCTTTTTTTCCTTTTGCTGATTTAATTGGAGCATGTGCAGGCTCCGTGCTAATAATGTCATCAGAAAATAATTCTTCCTGTGCTTGTTGAATTTGTCCCATACGACAAAGTTCTACTAGTCTGTTTGCTACTTCTTGAGTAGTCATCGTTTTTTGAGTTGTTGTCATTTTTTTGTTTTTAGATTAATTAAAATTTTGTTTAATAATTTTTTTACTACCATTCAACCCATTCTCCTTTTGGATGTACCCATGTGGAGGAACTTGGTTTAGATGCATACATTTTATACAAACCCGAACTTTGAAATTCGGCACTCATATAATGTTTCATCATGCTTTCTGCGTTCATCCAAACATCCACTCCTAAAATTTCCAATGCTTCAGGAGATCCTGGTGCAGCCATTCTTACGTAAAAGTCATGAGATAAAATTCCTGCAGCGCGAGATGTTTTTACTTGTCCTTCAATGGCGGCATTATGAATTGCTTCTGCTTCTTCAATTGATTTTACAGTTCCTCTTACCAAACCAATAATGCGATCATTTTTACCTGTTGGAGATGGAAAGTGAAAATTTAAAAAGCCATCAAGCTTCGTCCAAACAACTGCTTCCCTTGAAGCGAACATCATATCGGCACCACCTTTAACTTGAGGATCACTAAAAAACTGATTCAACCCATCCATGCTATTCCAAATATCCATGAATAGTAAATCGTTTTTAAAATTGGTAGCTGCATCTAAAGGCATAAAGGTCATGTGACTCATATCGCCCAATGATTTTGCTGCTGCAACACCACCCGGATTTCCTGCGGTTTGATTGTGCAATTCGCATGTAGCTTCAATGCTTGTTGGTTTCACTTTGCCCATTACTGTTAGCAAATTGAATGTCATTTTTTGTTTCATTTTATTTTAGTTTTAATGATTGTTTATATACTAAAGACAAAATGAATGACTTTATTTGGACAGGCTTTTGAAATTATTTTTACATTGCAGTCATAGTGCCAATTTCCCGGATTTCAACCGTGCCACTTTCTGACTCTAAATTGGGGCAACCTTTAGCAATTTCAGTGGCTTCTTCAATAGTATTTGCTTTTAAAAGCACGTAACCGCCTAAAACTTCTTTGCCTTCCATAAAAGGACCATCAGTTAGTTTTTTGGAAGTTCCTTTTAATACTTTGCCGCCGTTTTCTAATGGTTGTGCACCTACCAAAATATTTTTCTGAGCAATGCCTCCAATCCAATCTTGCCAACGTTTCATGTGCGCTTGTATTTGTTCCGGTGATAATTGTGTACGTTCCGCATCACCGCCGCGAAACAAAAGAAGAAATTCTTTCATGATTTTATTTTTTTTATCTGCCAAAGCTTAATTGCTAAAACAGGTTTGGTTTATATACTAAAGACAAACAAGTTTAATGAATTTGGACAAAGCAAAGTGAATTTATTTTCGACTTTTATAAATTGAGCATGGAAGTGGCCGAAAACATTGATTAAAAGGTTTTTACAAACTAAATTAAAACGAAAGAAAATTAAGGAGATTTGTTATCTTTAGCTTGAATTATAGTAAGTATGAAGTCTTTTTCTAAAATAATTTTAGTACTGGTTCTGTGTTTTTTAACTGAAAATGTATTTTCTAATGCAAAATTAGATAGTTTAATTAATGCTTTTAAAACAACAAAAAATGATACCCTAAAAATTCGCCTTGCAATAAAAATAAGTAGAAAAATTCAGAGAGAGAGTGATGCCGATTCATCTGATCTACGGTACTTGCAAGAAGTTTACAAAGGCTCTAAAATCTCTAATTATCCTAACTTAAAAAGTCTGTTGTGTAAAACACTTTCCGATTCATATTACCGTCTCAATTTATTTGATCTCGCCTTAAGATATGGCAAGGAGGCTTTAAATATTGTGTCTTCTAAAAATGACGAAACGGAAATGACAGAAATTTTGATTAGAATTTCAGGAATTTATAATGTGCAAAGAAAGCACGAAGACGCTATAAAAGTAATAATGCAAGGAATAACTCTTGCGAAAAAAAACAAGAATAATATTCAGCTGGCAAGACTATACAATGGACTGGCGGCTCAATACCAAACTACAGGAGATTTTGAACAGAGTATAAAATACTTTTATGATTCGATGTCAAAATATGAACTTCTCAATGATACTCCGCAAATAGTAGCCTTAATAAGAAACACTGCTTTAGCTTATGAAAGTGTAAAAGATTATAATAAAAGTAAGCAATTACTTTTCAAAGCTTTAAAACTCTCTGAGCTCTGTAAAGATTCGTCGATGTTAGGTTATAGTTATGGTTCGCTGGGTTCGCTTTATCAAAACACTTTACAATTTGATTCAGCTTTAATGTTCAACACGAAACAAATAGCATACTTAAGTAAATCAAAAGACAAAGATAATTTGGCAATTGCCTACGGAAATCTTGGAATTATTTATAAAGCAAAAAAAGATTATGCGAATGCAATGGCTAGTTTTATAAAAGCACTTGATGTTTTTAAAAGCTTAAATAGTTACCGACTCATTTCTATTTCTTACATCAACATTGGAGACCTTTATAATTTAATGAAAAATGAAAAAAAGGCGATTTATTATTTTGATGAAGTTATAAAACAATCTGAGCAAAGCAACGAGAAAGATATTTTATCAGCAGCACACTATGGGAAGTATGACGCTTATCTAGCAATGAAGAATTACAAAGGTGCTTTAGAAGAGTATACAAAATTTAAATCGATTGAAGATAGTTTAGGGCGAGAAAAAAGTTTAAATAAAATTTTGCGATTAGAGAGTAAATACGAAATGGATAAAAAGCAAAAAGAGAATGAGTTATTAAAAGCACAAGATAAAGTAAAACAAACCCTTATTGATGTCTCGAAAAAAAACGAAAGAATTACAAAAATATTTTTATATAGTTCTTTGGCTGTTCTTATTATCATTCTTGTTTTGGCCGTATTATTATTTATAGGTTTAAAAGAAAACAAATTAAAAAACAAAATTATCACAGAACAAAAACATTTGGTTGAAGAAAAAAATAAGGATATAACCGATTCTATAAATTATGCAAAGCGAATTCAAGAAGCACTTTTACCTGCTAAAGAAGTGAAGTATGAGATTTTCCCGAATGCATTTGTGTTTTTTAAACCAAGAGATATTGTAAGTGGAGATTTTTATTGGTTCACAAAGAAAAATGGTAAACGGATTATTACAGCAGTAGATTGTACAGGGCATGGTGTTCCTGGGGCATTAATGAGTATGATTGGCAATACTTTTTTGAATGAGATTATTGAAGGAAAAAATATTACACAGCCTTCATTAATTTTAAGTGAATTGAGGCACATGGTTATTAAATCGCTCAAACAAACACATGAAATGACTGAATCAAAAGACGGAATGGATATGTCGCTTTTGACTTTTGATGACGAAAATAATACAGTTGAATATGCAGGTGCAAATAATCCGATGTGGTTAATTCGCAAAGGAGAATGTATAGAATATAAACCGGATAAACGTCCAATAGGTTATTACAGAGGAGAAGGTTTACCTTTTACAAACCATAAAATTGAATTACAAAAAGGCGACACAATTTATATATTTACCGACGGATATGCCGATCAATTTGGTGGTGAAAATGGAAAAAAACTAAAATACAAACCCTTTAGAGAAGCGCTCCTTTCTATTCAACATGAACCAATGCTGAAACAAGAAGAAATTCTCATTAAAAAATTTGATGAATGGAAAGGGCCGTTAAGTCAGATTGATGATGTTTTGATAATAGGGATACGTATTTAAATTGAGTATTTGTATGAAAAAATACTTTATTTTTTTTATTTCTATTTCCACATTTACTTTTGCTCAAAAGAATAGGATCGACTCATTACTGCAATCATTAAAAAGCAATCCAACAGATACTCAAAAAGTAAATATTCTAAATTGTTTATGTCTCGAAAAACGTAAAGGTGATATAAATGCAGGCATTACTTTTTGTAAAGAGGCACTGGATTTAGCAAAACGTAAAAATTTTTATAATGGGATGATTACGGCTTACACTTATTTGGCTATCATCGAACATAATAAAGGGAACTATGATGGCTCACTTAAATATGCTGATAGCGGATTTGTTATATGCGAAAAACAAAAACTCGAAATCCCAAAAATAAAAATTCTCAATTTGAAGGGGAATATCTATGGTGATTTAGGAGACGTTAATAAGGGATTGCAATTTTATTTAAACGCCGTAGAATTAGCGGAGAAACACCACCGCATTGCGTCTTTAGCCGGATTGTTTGGAAATATAGGCACTTGTTTTATGTTTATTAAGCAATATGAAAAAGCAAAAGAATATTTTAGAAAGGGTATAACAGCTTCCATTGAAGGGAACGATATGTTAAATTTGGGGGCTACTTATAATAATTTAGGATCAGTATTTGTTGATAAAAATCAAGCAGACTCAGCACTTTATTATTTTAATAAAGCCGAAATTATTTATACTAAAATAAATTATTTAAGAGGTTTGGGTTATAGCGCCTATTATTTAGGTGCTACATATTTTAACTCAGAAAATTATCCTAAAGCTTTGACTTCATACCTTAAAGCGGCAAACATTTATAGAAGAGCAAATAGTTTTTCAGAACTTCCAAATATATTTATTTGTATTTCTCAGGCTTATCAAAAACTAAATGAATTAGATAAAGCGCTTGATTATGCTATGCGATCTTTAAACCTTGCAGAAAAAAACAAAGCTGACAATGATAAAAAAGAAGCTTTTAAAACCTTGAAGGAAGTTTATTATGAGAAAAAAGATTATAAAAAAGCGATTGAATATTACACGCGGTACATTATTATTAAAGATAGTCTCATAGATACTGAGAGTACGAAGCAAATGGCTGAGATGCAAACCAAGTATGAAACTAAAAAAAAGGAACAGCAGATAACATTATTAAATAAAGAAGGAGAATTAAATAAATCAGAAGCGAAGCGACAAAGGATTATAATTGAATCAGTTGTTTTAGGATTAGTATTAATGGGCTTGTTTGCCGGATTTATTTTCCGTTCGTTACGAATTACCAGAAAGCAGAAGCAAATAATTGAAGCACAAAAAACGATTGTTGAAAAGCAGAAACATATTGTTGAGGAACACCAAAAAGAAATTATTGATAGTATTACATATGCCAAAAGATTGCAGCAAGCTATCTTACCTTCTGCTGAAGAAATAAAAAAATATTTACCTGATAATTTTTTACTCTATAAACCCAAAGCTATTGTTGCCGGAGATTTTTATTGGATGGAACATGTAGATAATGTTACTTTTTTTGCAGCCGCAGATAGCACTGGACATGGAGTGCCTGGTGCTATGGTGAGTGTAGTGTGCTCAAATGCGCTCAATAGGGCAGTAAAAGAATTTGGTTTAAGAGAAACCGGTAAAATTTTAGATAAAACGCGTGAATTGGTTTTAGAAACATTTGCAAAAAGCAGTACGGATGTTAAAGATGGCATGGATATATCTTTATTATCTATTGATAAAAATAAAGAGGTAATTAATTGGAGTGGCGCAAATAATCAGTTATGGTATATTTCTAATAATGAACTTAAAGAAATAACTCCCGATAAACAACCAATTGGAAAAACAGAAAACCCAAAACCGTTTACAACAAATCATATAGAGTTCGTTAAAGGGGATATTTATTATTTAATGACTGACGGATTTCCAGATCAGTTTGGTGGACCAAAAGGAAAAAAATATAAATACAAAAAATTGGCAGACCATTTATTGGTTAACTGTGATAAGATTTTAATGGATCAAAAAAATATTCTCGAGAAAAACTTCAATGATTGGAAAGGTGATTTAGAACAAGTAGATGATGTAACAATGATTGGAATCAAGCTTTAAGAGTTAACGATAAACTCTGTTTGGATTATTAAAAACCTACAAAACAAGGGCAATTCATATCATTTTCTTTTATAAAAAAAATTCATATCTTGTCACTAGTATGAATTCAGCCTCCACAAAATTTTTAACCTTTCTGGCTTTAGTTTTAATTGTTGAAACTGTTTTTTGTCAACAACCCAAAATCGATTCATTAAAAAAAGTTCTATCAATAGCTAAAGAGGATACAAACAAAGTTGCTTCACTCAATAAATTAGCTTATGCATATGCGAATTCTGGCGATTTCGATAATGCGTTGATTTATTTTCAAGAATCATATACTCTTTCAACAAAACTGAATTATCATTTTGGAATTTCCGCCTCACTCAATAATATTGGCAAAATTTATTTAAATAAAAGCGCTTACCCCGAGGCATTAGATTATTTTATACAAAGTTTAGAAGAAGCTGAACGTAATCACATAAAACCCGGAATGTCTGCTGCATTGGGTAATATGGGCATTATTTATGATAACCAAGGTGAATTTGATAAAGCCTTGCGTTACCATATTCAATCTTTAAAAATTGATGAAGAACTTGGCAATCTTAAAGGTGTTGCAAGTTCGTATAACAGTATTGGAAATATTTATTTCGAAAAAAAGAATTATTCAAAAGTAATCGAGTGGTATAATAAATCGTTAGCCATTAAAAACAAAATTGGCGATAAAGAAGGAGCGGCATCCACACTCGCTAATATTGGAAATATTTACTTTTTCCAAAATAACTTTAAAGAAACAAAAGAGTATTATTTCAAAGCTTTAGCAGAATTTGAAGAAGTTGGCGATATACAGTCGGTGGCGATGTTATCAAATAATATTGCCGAAACTTATATTGGAGAAAAAAATTATAAGGAAGCTTTAAAATTTTCAGAAAAGAGTTTAAAACTATCTCTTCAAATTGGTGCTCTCGATGAGATTAAAAGTGCATACCAAACCTTAAGTCATATACACGAGGGATTGGGGAATAATGCTTTGTCGCTAAAAAACTACAAGCAATTTGTACGTTTTAAGGACAGTATTTACAATGATGAAAACACAACAAAAAGAATTGAAAGTGAAGTGAAATATCATTTCGGTAAAAAGGAAATGAATACCCGTATTGAAAACGAGAGGAAACAGATTCTTTTAAAAGAAGAAGCAAAAAAGCAAAGACTGATTATTTATTTTGGTACAGGAATTCTGGTTTTAGTGATCATATTTGCGATATATGCTTTCAGAAGT
>JABDBZ010000010.1:39330-39543 GCA_013288385.1 Bacteroidota bacterium | reverse complement strand
CTTGGCACATTGAAGTTCCGTTTGGTATTAGTTGAAAGAACAATCAATTTCCCAACTGCTCCTGGTAGTAATGGTGAAAAAGATTTCTCTGATCCGGTTCGTAAATGTTATGTAACTACACCTGCTGTAGTAACTACAACAATGAGCGATTTTGGTACAGTTATGTCATCAAATTGGGCTGCTACTAATACTGCTACCTATACTGTAATTTGT
>JABDBZ010000010.1:0-39320 GCA_013288385.1 Bacteroidota bacterium | reverse complement strand
AATTATATTAACGATAAAGGTCAAATGGCTTTTGTTGGTTTTATTCAAGATGATGGTAACAAACACATTTTACAAGCATTCAGAACAAATCAACCTGCAATTCCTAATGATGGAAAAGCATTAGCAGTTGGTGTTTCTTCTGTAGTATGTAGTTCTACTATAGCTCCTACAGCTACTTTAAAAAATAATGGTGTTAATGCAATTACTGCTATGACTGTTACTCCTTATATGAATTCTATTCAAGGAACAGATGTAGTTTGGACAGGTAATTTAGCGCCTGGTGCAACTACTGTTGTTAATATGGGAGTTCAAAATACAATCAACGGAACAAACGTTTACTCTATTAATATTTCAGGTGTTAGTGGTGGTGATGTTGTATTGAGCAACAATGGTTCAAGCACAACATTATTTAATTCTTCAAGCTACGTAGCTTCTTCTCAAGTTGCTGAAGGTTTTGTAAGTGCTACTTTCCCTCCGGTAAACTGGGCTTCTTTTAATCCAACCGGAGCTCCTTATACTTGGGAAAGAACAACAGCTGCAGGTGGATATGGAACAAGTAGTGAAGCTACCAGAGTTTTCATTAACTGGACTACAGCCGGTGGTACTCATGATTTATATTTACCAGGTACTACTTTAACTGGCACTGTTAATCCTGCTGTTAAATTTGATTTCTCTTATACTCAGGTTGCAACTACAAATACAGATAAATTAGAAGTTTTGGTTTCTACAAATTGTGGTACAAGCTGGACAAGTGTTTGGGCAAATCAAGGAACTCCAATGGCAACTACTCCTGTTAATGCATCTACTGAAAATATTCCTACTGCAACTCAATGGTCTACAGCAGTTGTGCCTCTTACAGGATTTGCAAATGCTGCAGGTGTTTTAGTTCGCTTTACAGCTACTGCAGGTGGTGGTAATGTTATTTATTTAGATAACATTAATTTATATGATGTACCAACTACAGGTATTGCTTTATTATCTAATAATGTAAACAGTTTTGAAGTATATCCTAACCCTGCATCTAACGAAGTAAGTTTATCAATTACTGCAAGTAATGCTACAAGTTCACATATCAACATTACAAATACATTAGGGCAAGTTGTTGTTTCGAAAGAAATTTCGTTAAACTCTGGTTCTAACACAATTCAACTTGATACAAAAGCTTTAGCTAGTGGTATTTATTATGTTACTTATGGTTCTGGAAAAGGATCAGTTACTAAAAAATTAACGATCGCTAAATAATACAAACTAACAAAAGTCCCGTACACATTGTACGGGACTTTTAAAATTTAAATGTTATGAAAAAAATTTTATTATTTATTTCATTGAGTACTGTAAGCTTTGGGTTTTCTCAAAGCAGTATTATGGTATCTAATACAAGTCCTTCTGCTACATTAGCACCAAATGATATTGTTTATCCTACTACAACTGCAAACAATACTGATACAAGAATATTTGATGTAACAAATACAAGTGCTTCTACTCATACTTACAATCTTTACAGATACGATATACAATTAAACACGGGAGCTACAGCTAATTTTTGTTTTGCCGGAACTTGTTTTCCGCCACCTACAATGATATCTGGTAATTTAGTTCTTAATGCAGGTCAAAGTGCTTCTCAATCTACAACAGCATATACTATGTTAAGTGCCGAATTAAATGAAGGTGCTTCTGTTGGAAATAGTATTGTTAAGTATACATTTAGAAACATTAATACTCCTTCAGATAGTGTTCAATTTACAATGAAATACAACTATGCTGCACCCACAGGGATTAAAGAATATTCAACTCCATTTAAATCGTTTGATATTTATCCAAATCCTGCTTATGATAACGTAAATATTACTTTAAATCATAAAGGAATAGATGCCGGCGAAATAAGTTTGATTAATGCTTTAGGGCAAACAGTTTATTCAAAACAAATTAATTTTGTTGACGGAAAAAATAAAGTAGCTATTGATATTGATGCATTACCAAATGGTATTTATTTTGCAAAAGTAAAAAGCGGTGAATTTATTTCTACAAAGAAAATTAACGTTCAATAAAAATACATTTCATTTTTGTGAAAGTCCAAACCAAAAGTTTGGACTTTTTTATTTCCATCTCTCAAATTTTGAAGTATCTTTGAATCTCAAAGGGTAACACAGTGAAATTCTGTGACTGTCGCGCAACCGTAAGTTCATTCTGAAAAGCTCAGAAATAGAATAAGTCGGAAAACTAAAAAAACACGTTACGCTCTCGCGAAAAGGAGCAAGTGCCATGGAAAAAATAAACACAGAAAAAAGCTGCCCGAGTTGTAACTCTCTTTTTGAATGCAAACCAAACGACATCGCAAATTGCTTTTGCAGTTCAATAGCATTAAGCAGAACTAATTTAGAAAATATTGCAAAACAATATAAAGACTGTTTGTGTTTACCTTGTTTAGCAAAATACAATTCGGAAAATAATAAAGTTTATGGTTTAAAATTTCTGGTCTTTTTTCTTTTTAGCTCTCTGTTTTCTTTTGCTCAATTTCCTGGTCCGGTTGGTTCATTAAATACAACGGCGATGTATAAAGACAGCAGCGCATTTGTTGCATGGGCAAGTGGTTGCACAGTTCACAGAGGTTTGCAGGATATTTCAACACCTTCACTTGGGGTAACAAGTGCAGGAGTAGATAATGATGGAACCTTGAAAGCGGGAGATAACCCAGTTGTAAGTTTAGGCGACGGAGGATATGCGATACTGACTTTTCCGAGCGCGATTAAAAACGGAACAGGTTTTGATTTTGCAGTTTTTGAAAATTCGTTTGATGATACTTTTTTAGAATTGGCTTTTGTGGAAGTGAGTAGTGACGGCATTAATTTTTTCAGATTTGCTGCAACTTCTAATACACAGTATACAACTCAAATTGGAACTTTTGATGAATTAGGAGATGCCACCAAATTAAATAACCTCGCCGGAAAATACAGAGTAAATTATGGTACACCATTTGATTTGGATGAATTAAAAACAATTCCAGAGTTAGATGTAAATGCTATTACGCATGTAAAAATTATAGATGTTGTTGGGGATATTAACGCACCTTATGCAACCTATGATCAAAACAATTCGCCCATCAATGATCCATGGCCAACGGCATTTGCTAGTGGTGGTTTTGATTTGGATGCAGTAGGTGTAATACATGCAAATAGTTTAGGTATAAAAGAAAATGAATTGAATTCAAAAATTTCTGTTTATCCAAACCCGTGTACTGACAATATTATTATTTCTAACTCTGGTTTTGAAAATACAATTTATCAATTGATGGATTTTAAAGGTGCTCTCATTAAAACATCCGTAGCAAATACGGGAAAAACAATTATTGATACAAAAAATCTCGAAAACGGAATTTATTTTTTAAACATCAAACAAAATTCTGAATGTATTATTAAAAAAATTGCAGTGCAGAAATAATTGGCACATTATTGAAATCTCTTTTAGTACTTTCTTCCTTTGATTATTTATTATAAAATTGGTATATTTAATAAACTAATAGAGTGATAAAACTTAATGTGATATTGCTTAATTTGCAAGATTAGATTAACAACATCCTATATGGTAGTTATAAGCAAATGCAGAGGGACGCCCTACATGAGAAGAAATCTTTATATTAAAATATTTTCACTTTCCATTTCTCTTGCTGTTTCACAAAATGACACCACATGGATAGCAAAAGGCGGGACTCTCATTGACGAAGGAAAATATGAAAAGGCAGCGACATATTTTTCGGAGGTCATAAATAAAAACGGCAATGATAAAAGACCATATTATTATCGCGGTTTAACTTTTTATCTATCGAAAAAGACAGATCAAGCTATTCGCGATTTAAACACTGCACTTAAAATTGATTCTACATTTATAAGACCAATTTTAGTTCTTGCTGCAATAAATTATAAATACTTGAACAACGACAAAAAAGCAATTGAATTATTTGACAAAGCTTTGATGATTGATTCTTTATATACCCATAGTTCTTTTAAAAGAGCTGATATCTATTTCAAAAGAGCTGACTATTTTGAAAAAATAAAAAATTCTAGAGGCGCAGAAAATGACTATTTGAATACCATAAAATATGGTTGCGATGATTTAAATAAAATTGCATATTTAAATTTGGGACTTTTGTATTTCGACAAAAAGGAATACCATAAAGCTCTTGATTGTGCAAATAATGCTATCAAAATAGACGCATTTTATTTTGACGCGTATTCACTTCGTTACGACACGTACTTACAATTAGACGAGTTTGATAAAGCGACTGCTGACAAAAAACATTTAAAGAGTTTGAAAAATGAAAAAATAATGTATTATTGCGGCGAATAAAAAAGCGGACAGGCCAAAACATAATTTGACTGTGTGTCTGCATCTGCATATAACAGCACCTACCAGTAATTGGCGTGGACGTCGTCATCACAAAGCCATGAAAGATGGTGTTGAGAGAGCAAGACAACCTGGTATTGAAGCAATAGAGGATTGAATAAAATAAATTTGATATTTTAAATACCTAAAACAATCGCTACTAATAAACTTATAAAACAATGAAATCAGTATCACCAAACATTTTTGTAAATAACATTAATGAAACAATTAATTTTTACAAGCAATTAGGATTTATTATCACGACTACGGTTCCTGAAGAAGGCGAATTTATTTTTGCAATGATGACTTGCGGAAACATAGTATTTATGTTTCAAACTTTTGCAAGTTTGGGTGATGAATTACCAATGGTATCACGGCAAAATGGAGGTTCATTGTTATTGTACATTCAGATTGATGAGATCAGAAAATTTTTTACCCAAATTAAAGATAAAGTAAAAGTGATCAAAGGACTCGAAAAAACATTTTATGGTGCTACTGAATTTTCTATTGAAGATAATAATGGCTATTTACTAACTTTCGCAGAAGACGAAAAATAAAAAATGGCAAAACAATTAACTATTTACATATTTAGTTTCCTAACTCTTATTTGTAACGGACAAAAAACAAATTCGGTTAAAGCTAAAGATTTCCTTGACACCACTACAATTCAGCTGAAAGTAAAACTTGCAGATGATCTTAATAAAATTACATTACCTCCTCACTGCGGTATATTTGAAGTTAATTCGTTGACTTTAAAATATGATGTAACTAAAGTTATTCAAGGCAACTATAAAGCAAAAACTATATTGATAAATCATCGTTGTCCGAGAGAATTAGTTGAGAAGAAATTGATTGAAAATGAAAAAACATACACTCTCAAATTACGACCAAAAATAATTCGCTCAACTAATAAAGCTGATCAGGATAATGTGGAGTATGAAATAATTGAATAATTTTTCCATTAAATTTTAAAAGAGTTTGTTTCACAAATGAAACAAACTCTTTTTTTAATACTAAGGGATATTAAATATATGAATAGATTGATCTTTATAAGTTTGGTAACTTGGTTGGTCAGATTTTGCTTTATCCGATGCACATACTACTTGCGTGCTACTAATCCATGAAACACCTTCCACATTGGCATAAATAACATAACTACCTGCGCCAACATTACCCGATTGATCACCTGTTGGGAAATCATAAACTACACCTTCATCAACAAAACTCCAGGTTGTGCTGCTTAATTGACCAATCCATAATTTTGAAGATTCTTGCGAAACAACAGCAACGTGAAGATCACTGCTGATATCTATATCGGCAAAATCTGTCATGCCGGTATTAGATGGCATATTGAATGTGGTTACAAGATCCCAGTTATTACCGTCTTGTTTCATTACTACAATAATTCCAGACGATTCACATAAACCTAATAAATAATCATCATTTGTTCTTCTTATCCATGTAAGTCCTTCAAAACCTTTATTAGAAAGACTCGATGGAAATGAATAAGGTGCCCATGCGGTATTTTGCAAATTCATATTTTCATCGTACTCATATATTTTAGGTGAATAAGCACCATTGTGAGATTCATTTTCATCAACTACATAATAATTTGGAGTACTATAACTGTCATAAGTAATTCCTTCAAAATTTGAATTACCAGAACCGCTGCTTAACAGTGAATTCTGTGAACTATTTATTGGAAGTGTATTTTTAATTTTTCCGATTTTATATCGGTTATCGAACACAGCATAAAAATAACTGCCTTGAACTTTTACACCACTACCTTCAAAATCATCTGTATGATCATAGCCTGGAAATAGTTTGTAAAATTTAGCTTCTGCAATTGGCGCTGCAAGAGATCCTCCGGTTCTGGCGCTATACTTTTGAGGGGTGCTTGATGGCGCATTTGTGAGAGAACTTGTTGGTTGCGCTGTTTCCTTTTTACAGGATAAAACGATTATACTCATGAATATAATCGCAAGTAAGTTTTGGTTTTTCATAATGAGGGTTTTGCTGCAAATTTAAATCCATCAAATTATCTTAAGTTAAAATGTAAATGAAATTGGGGTTAAATTAAAACTTCGTGAGTTAAGTAAATGTTCGATATGCTTTACAAAAGTGTGTGGCGAATTTTTGTAAATTCATAAAGCTTGGTTATATTTAAATTATTTTGGAGCAAGTATATTAGCAATGATGCTAGGAAAAAGGGTTATGAACAAATTTAAATCTGATTTAAAAATTATTGGCGTAAACCCATTTGTATTTGTGCCTGAAAAAATATTAGCAAACATTTTTGAGCAAGCGGGTAAGAACAAAGGTGCCATACCGATAAGAGGAACAATTAACGGAAGTATTTACAAACAGACATTAGTAAAATTTCGCAGCGATTGGCGTCTTTATATAAATATGATGATGCTGAAAAATTCACCCAAGCGAATTGGCGAAATAATAGAGCTTACTATCGAATTTGACCCATCTGACAGAAGCATAAAACCGCATCCTAAATTTGTAAAAGCACTTACCAAAAATAAAAAAGCCAAAATCATCTTTGAAAATTTGCGTCCCTCATTGAAACATGAAATCGTACGATACATTGCCAACTTAAAAACAGAAGAAAGTATAGATAGGAACGTTTCGAAAGCCATCACTTTCTTATTAGGAAAAACTAGATTTGTTGGTAGAGACAAGCCATAATTATATCGGTTACATTTAAATAGAATAACGTGGATACCATTATAGATGAATTATGGAATTAATTTTATTTGTTGTCGCTAAAGCTTTGTACCTTTATAAATATTTATCGATCAACCATGATAACTAACTTTATTCTATTCTTTGCACTATTTATGTTAATGCTCGTTACAGGCATATTTTGGGGACCATGGTTTTCTCTTCATCGGTCATTGAAAGTTTTCAATATTGAAGAATTTATTCATATTGTAAAAACTCTGGCAGGAAATTTAGCAGTTCCTATGAGAATCATAATGCCTTTGTGCATTTTTTTGATGCTGTTATCTGTTTGGTTTTTTCCACAAAAAAACTCAGTGGCGTTTTATTTAAACTTAGTGGCATTTTGTCTCACAGTTATTTCCTTGATCATTACAATTGTGGTTGAAGTTCCAATTGTAAACCAAATTAAAGAATGGACAACATCAACTTTTCCTTCTAACTGGGAAACAATTCGCGATCGTTGGGTTAAATTCCACGTCGTAAGAACATTTGCAGCTATTATAAGTTTCGCTTGTTTTTCTGCTTCAATTTTATTTCAAAACTAAAATATAAAAATATGTTAGGACTAACTACACTCGGAATAATTCATACAGCAATAAGTTTAGTTGCACTTGCAACGGGAGCAATTGCATTAATTCGCGATAAAAAAATAGAATACTCAAACTTGGTTGGTAAAATTTATGTTTTTGCAACTGCTTTTACTTGTTTAACGGCTTTTGGGATTTACCAACATGGTGGTTTCGGCCCTGGACATGCATTAAGTATTATAACTTTATTAGTATTGAGTATCGCTTTAATAGGAGAAAAAGAAAGTAAGCCATTTGGTAAACTTTCACCATATATTAAAACTGTTGGCTATACTCTGACTTTCTTTTTCCATTTGGTTCCGGGTATAACAGAAACTGCAACTCGTTTGCCAATAGGTTCCCCTATGGCTTCCGGACCAGATGATCCACATATTCAAATGGCAATTGGAGTTTGCTTTTTATTATTTTTGATTGGCGCAACATTACAAGTTCGGAAATTGCGAAAAGGAATTTAAACAACACAATTGCTGTCATTTAAATTCCTTTTTCCATAAAAAATATTCTACTTCTCTACAAATTTCATTAACGAAGTTCCAATAATTTGAGTCCAACCCATTACAAAATTGTTCTTCGCAAAACTTGGATTGTCTTGCGGGAAGGTTTCTAAACCTTCATGCGTTAATTTTAGTTTTGTTTTGTTTCCATCTTTAAAAAGTTCAAACGTCACAATCGAATTTCCTGGATAGCCATCATAACGCCAACTGTAACTTAACTTCTTTCCCGCAATAACTTCTGTAATTTTACAAAGGTGTAAAAACTGCTTTTCATTATTATCACCTGCTTTAAATTGAAACTCAAAACCAATTTCGGGTTTAAATTCTTTGAGATCAAAATACCAAAGTTTCATTTGGCTTTTATCACTTATAGCTTGCCAAACTTTTTCAATTGGCGCGTTATAAATTCTTTCTATGACAAATGGTTCGTTTTTCATGCTTCCAATATTTTATTTTACTGTTGCAAGGTATTCTTCTAACTGATCAAATGTTCCTTTGAAGCCTTGGTTCATTGATTCGAATGCACCATAGAATGTTGCTTTTTCTTCATCAGTAGCATTAATTGGTCCGCCGGAAATTTTCATGGTTGTTTTACCATTCTCTTCTGAAAGTGTAACAGTATTTAATGTTTCCAAAGGCCATGTTTGGCTCATAGGATGACGCGTAACGCCACCATTTTCATCAGAGAACGAAACAACAAAAACAATTTTTGTCTTCGGAACAATTTCTTTGTAAATAAATTTTCCCCACATTTTATGTCCGTCAGGTGTTGCCATACCATAGTGAAAAATTCCACCAACTCTAAAATCGAGTTTAGCATCTAACATAGTAAGACCTTTTGGTCCCCACCATTTCACTAAGTGTTCTTTCTCAGTATAAACTTTCCATACGAGATCGAGGGGCGCATTAAAAACACGCATAATTTCAAATTCTTTTTTTTCTTTTTCCATGTTTTTTATTTTTTAATTTGCTTGCTTTAGATTTAGCAGGCAGGGTTTGTATTTCGTAAAGATATTTTTCGAGAGCATCTAGTTTTTCTGTCCAAAATTTTTTGTATTGTTCAACCCAATCAGAAACTTCATTTAATTTATCAAGTTTGGCTTCGCAAAATCTTTCCCTGCCTTGTTTTTTGATAATGATGAGTCCGCATTCAGTTAAAATTTTAATGTGTTGCGATATGGCCGGCCGACTTACATCAAAATTACCGGCAACAGAATTTAAATTGAGAGATTGGTGCGCAATGAGATTGATAATCTCTCGTCGTGTAGGATCAGCTATTGCTTGAAAAACATCTCTTCTCATTTCTTAAAATTATGTAAGCATTCGGTTACAAATATATATGTAAGTATTCACTTACGCAAATTTTTCAAAAATTATTTATTTCAGATTGATTTTTAAGGAATTAAACTATTTTAGATTCTTTATAAAAAAACGGGCTAACAATTGTGTTAGTTTAAAATTTTGTAGTAATTTGAGATAGTATATGCTAAAAGCTTCTTATTATTTAAATACTGACGTTGTTTTTCTTGCCAAAGATCTTATTGGCAAAACACTTTGTACGCGCATAAACAATAAATTGACTTGCGGTATAATAACAGAAACGGAAGCATACGTTGGTATTATTGATAAAGCATCACATGCTTATGGAGGCAGAAGGACAAAAAGAACTGAAACCATGTTCAGCAAAGGTGGTGTAAGTTATGTTTATTTATGCTACGGCATCCACAGGCTTTTTAATATAGTTACAAATACTAAAGATATCCCTCACGCAATATTGATACGTGCTATTTATCCTACTAAAGGCATTGAAGAAATTATAAAACGACGCGGCTTAAAATTTTCTAATAATTTATGTGTAGGTCCTGGTAAAGTGTCTCAGGCTTTGGGAATAGATCTAATTCATAATAATTTATCTTTAACGGGAAAAGAAATTTGGATACAGGACGATCACATAAAAATAAAGGAAAGCGATATAAAAACTGGTCCACGTATAGGGGTTGATTATGCAGGCGAAGATGCTAAGTTACCTTATCGTTTCTGGACTACGAATTATAACTTTAAAATTAATATTCAAAAATAATAGCGGTTAATTTATTTGATAAAAAAGAATATGATCAAAATGAAAGTGAAACTATATTTTCTACTCTCTATATTAATTTCTATTATTTCATGCAGAGGACAAAACAGCGTTTCGAGTTTGAAAGATAAAAATGGAAACATTTGGTTTACTGTTTCAGATCAGGGCGTGTACCGTTATGATGGTAAATCTTTTGTCAATTTTACAAAAGAAAGTTATAGCTTAAACATTAATGTATCTTCTTGTATTTATGAAGATAAAATCGGAAATATTTGGTTTAAAACGAATAGAGGTTTATGTTATTATGACGGTAAAAAATTTACTGACTTTCAAATTCCTTTTCCTCCCAGCAGCATTGTTGGTGATGAGAAATATTCGCTCTTATTACGAAGCCCCATTCAGGTTTGTGAAATTTTGCAAGACAAAAATGGAAAATTTTGGTTTCTCACAATGGATCATGGGGTCTATCGTTATAATGGCAGTCTTAGTGATTCGGCCAGAAACGAAAAATCTTTTTCCAACTTTTTATTAGATGAAACTCCGAATTGCATTTTAGAAAGTAAGAACGGGGATATTTATATCGGCTCCTGGCGTGGTGGTGGTGTATACCGTTATGATGGAAAACCCCAGCCTACCGGACAGGTCGGGTTTATAAACCTCAAAGGGTTTCACGACGGTATGATTGCTTGCATGTTAGAAGATAAAGTTGGGAATATTTGGGTCGGTACCAGAAACCATGGCATAGATCGTTACGACGGAAAATCAATTACCAATTTTTGGGAAAAGGATGGTTTGATGACCAGAGGCATTGGGTGTGTTTTAGAAGACTCAAAAGGAAATATATGGTTAGGTAATGATGTTGTGGAAAAGTTTAAAAGAGGAGATGCATTTTATTACGATGGAAAATCCTTTATGAATATCACTGCGAAGGCAAGCCTTACAATGGTTGAAGGGTTTGTTTATGGCGTATGGAGTATTATAGAAGATAAGGTCGGTAACATTTGGATTGGATCAAAAAACGGCCTTTTGCTTTGTTATGATCCTTTGGCTGCATCTAGGCCAGGCGGAAAATCCTTTACCAATTTTTCTGAGAAACTTTCTAAGTGATGTCTTATATCCACCTTTTTAAAAGGATACTAAGTCCAAAACAGTTAACCCAAATTAGGGTCAATGAAAAAAGAACACTTATATTACTTGTTTTATAGCTACAGCAATACGTAAAATTAGAAATAATCATCGATATTAATCATCCCGACAAATAAAATTTTATTGAAACCTATATTATCCGCAAACTTTATATTAGATTAGGTAATTCAAATCGAAAACAGGAATCGTGATTAAACAAAAAAATATTACTTATTTATTTTACCTTTTATTTAGCTTGTCTTCACTTTACATTAAAAGTCAAAGTAAATTAATTGATTCGCTTAATTATCTCATCAAACAATCCAAAGAAGATACTAGTCAGGTTTTATTATTGAATGCCTTATCTTCTGAACTCGGAAATATTTCTGAAACATCAAAAGCAATTATAACAGTGCGCAAATCTATTTCGCTTTCACAACGCTTAAATTATAAAAAGGGGTTTGCTAATGCATGTAAGACATTAGGTTCAATTTATTTAAACATAAATGATTTACCAAAAGCTCTTGATTTTTTATATAAGAGTTTAAAAGCTTTTGAAAACATTAACGACAAAACAGGCATCGCCGCAAACTATAATAATATTGGACTTGCATACTATTATCAAAGAGATTTTGATAATGCATTAGTATTTTATCTTAAAAGTCTCACATTAAAAGAAGCATTAAACGACAAGAAAGGTATCGCCAATAGTTACACAAATTTAAGTTCCATTTATATTCATAAAGGAGATTATTTTAAAGCATTAGATCTTTTGTATAAAGGCTTAAAAATAAAAAAAGAAATAAAAAACAAGCGTGGTATTTGTACGTCGAGTGGTGCAATTAGCGGTTTTTTTATAGACATATTTGATAAGTCGGATAGTATTAAAGAATTAGTTATTCCTGCTTTGAATAATGTATGGCAAATACAAAATACTCAAAAAATTAATTTAAAAAATATAAACCAACTATTATTAGACAGTGCATTTGAGATTGAAAAGAGAACATTAGTTCTTGCTCAAGATATAGGTGATAAGATTCAGGTAGCATATTGCTTAAAAGGGATGGCGTATGTTTACGAACGAGAAAAAAAATACAAAGAAGCCATTACATATTTTTTAAAGTCAGCCAAAATTAGTGACAGCATAAAAGCAAAACTACTCTATGGATCAACAGCCAGTTCTTTATACGAATGTTATGTAAAATTAGGTTCCTACAAAGAAGCTTTTAATTGGCTCTTAATATATAAAACTATTAGTGATACAGCAAACAGTCAGGAAAACAAAAAAGCAGCAATGAAACAAGGAATAGAATTTGAATATGAAAAACAAAAAGCATTAGATTTAAAAGATCATGAAAAACAAATGGAAGTTTCGGTTGAAAAAGAAAAAAAACAAAAGGTTATCAGTTATTGTATTGCAGTCGGATTAATTTTAGCATTACTTCTTTCTCTCTTTATTATTAATAGATTACGTATAACAAGAAAACAAAAAGGAATTATTGAACTTCAAAAAAAATTGGTTGAAGAAAAACAGAAAGAAGTATTTGAAAGTATTACTTATGCTAAAAGATTACAAGAAGCGATTTTACCACCACAGGATTTTATTAATAAATATATTCCACATAATTTTGTATTATACAAACCCAAAGATATTGTAGCAGGCGATTTTTATTGGGCAGAAAAAATTAATAATCTTTTTTTTATTGCTGCTGCAGATAGCACCGGTCATGGCGTACCCGGCGCCATGGTATCGGTTGTTTGCAGTAATGCATTAAATAGATCAGTTAAAGAATTTCGTTTAACAGAAACAGGAAAGATCCTTGATAAAACAAGAGAGCTCGTTTTAGAAACCTTCGAGAAAAGCACTAGTGATGTAAAAGATGGAATGGATATCTCATTACTTTGCATTGATCTTAAAACCAAAAATATATTTTGGAGTGGTGCTAATAATTCTCTGTTGTACATAACAAATTTTGTCAGTTCGAGCACTTCGACTGCGCTCAGTACAGGCTCAGTCGAGAACAACGAACTCAAAGAAATTAAAGCAGACAAACAACCTATTGGCAAAACCGATAATCCAAAACCATTTACAACTCATAAAATACCGTATGAGGAAAATACCACTTTTTATTTGTTCACTGATGGCTTTGCAGATCAATTTGGCGGACCAAATGGGAAAAAATTTAAATACAAACAAATAAAAGAAATTTTGTTGGCTAATTTTATGCTGACGCCAAACGAACAGAAACTACAATTGAATATTTTATTTGAAAAGTGGAAAGGAAGCCTTGAACAAATTGATGATGTTTGTATTATTGGTTTAAGAATCTAACCAAAAAAAATAAATTTTAGTAATTACATTGGGTTTGCGCATTTTCATTCTATTTCGAAGGCAAGGTAAAACTAAAAACAGCTCCTTTATTCAATTCTGCTTCAACCCAAATTCTTCCACCATGTTTATTTATAATTCTTTGAACAATAGCTAAGCCTACTCCCGTTCCTTCAAACTCTTCAGAGGTATGAAGTCGTTGAAACACGCCGAACAATTTATTTGCATATTTCATTTCAAAACCAACCCCATTGTCCTTTATAGAATAAACAGGCTCATCGTTTATTATTTGTGAAGTTATTTCTACAACAGGCTTATTACTCTTCGAAGAATATTTTATTGCATTGGAAACTAAATTAAAAGCAACTTGATTAATAAGCGAATAATCTCCAATTGTAGGATGTAATGTGCCAATTTTAATTTCCGAATTATGCTTTATCGTTTTATTTATATCAATAATCACTCCTTCAATAAGATCGTTCATATTAATATTCCCTTTTTGCAGTGCCTTCCTTCCCAATTTTGAAAATGCCAAAAGATTATCAATCAAATCGCTCATTTTTTTTGTATTGTAACGCACATTTGAAAGTAATCTCTTTCCCTCTTCATTAAGAAACTCATCATGATCTTCCATTAACATTTTGGTGTACCCATCTACTCCGCGTAAAGGAGCCCTCAAATCATGTGATATTGAATAAGAAAAAGACTCCAATTCTTTATTTGTAGATTCGAGTTGTACTACATTATTTTGTAAATTAAAATTTAGTTCTTTTATTTTCTCATCCGCAATTTTCCGTTCAGTAATATCTCTTTCCGTAATTGCCACGGCCTTTTTTTCATCCCCAGCGCTTAAAATAAGTGAAGCTGAAAATAGAACGTCAATTAATTTGCCGTGCTTGGTTATTCTTTTTGTTTCAATATCGTGTAATTTTTCTCCCGAAAATACTTTGGCAATATATTCTTCTGTTTCTGCAAGATTATATTCAGGTATAATATTCCACACGTTCATTTTTACTGCCTCTTTTTCTGAGTATCCATAAATTTCTTCGGCACCTTCATTCCAGGATATTATTTTGCCTTCGTCGTTATGAATATAAATAGCATCGTTTGATTGTTTAACCACTGTAGCAAGATAATTTCTTATTCTTTCAACCTGTTTAATTTCGGTAATGTCTCTTGCATTTACAAACCACATACCATACTTCACTACTACATTCCAATGCAGCCATTTAATACTTCTGTTTTTGCAATAAATACGTGTCTCAAAAGATAAACGGTCTTTAGCTTGCTTGCTCAATTTCTGAATAACTGTTCTATCTTCATTGCTCAGGAAAAATGTGAGAGAAGTTTCTTTTGCTTCATCTATACTATAACCTAAAATTGTAGTAAAGGCATTATTAATTTCTTCTATTTTAAAAGTGGTTCCATTTATTATTCCGATAATATCTGCCGAATTGTTTATCAGTAATTCTGATTTTTCGAGCGAAAGATTTTTTTGAATCAATTCCTTTTTCTGCAATTGAACTTTTAAAAGAACGGCAACTTTAGCTTTTGCAACTTCCGGATCAAGTGGTTTAAAGAGATAGTCAACTGCGCCTTCTTCAAAACCTTTCATTATAAATTTATGTTCTTTTCTTTCTGCAGAAGCAAATATGATTGGAATATCTTTTGTTCTTTTGTTTGATTTCAAAATTTTTGCCACTTCAAAGCCGTCCATGTCGGGCATTTGAACATCTAATACAATCAAATCAATATCTCTATTCAACGTAATCTTAAGAGCATCCTTTCCATTTGAAGCATTTAGTAAAACACGTTCTTCATTTTCCAATAAACTTTCAAGAGCTATTAAATTAGCTGAATTGTCATCTACTATTAATATTGTTGCTTTTTCCTTCTTCTTCATTCCTAATCTGTAATTTTTAATAAAAATTTCTGGATCTTTGGCAATGTTAAAATATGATTAACTGCTTTCGTGTTTATTGCCGCAATTGGCATAATGCAGCATTTGGCTTCATCCGGATCTTGCACAATAACCAATCCATTATTTTTGTAAATTGCTTGAACTCCTTGTGATCCGTCATTATTAGCGCCTGTAAGAATTATTCCGATCAATTTTTCTTTATAAACACTGGCAGCGGATTCAAACAAAACATTTATTGAAGGTCTGCTAAAACTATCCAGTTCATCTACAGTTAAAGAAAATGTTTTATTATTTTCAATAAGCAGATGATAATCGGGCGGCGCAATGTAAACAACTCCGTTTTCAATTTCCTCTTTTTCATCCGCTTGCTTAACTTTTACTTTGGTTTTAATTTGCAAAATCTCTTCTAATAAATCTCTCGGTGTTTTTGATCTATGTTGAACGATGATAATAGGTAATGGATAGTTAGCAGGAATTTCTTCCAACAATGTTGAAATCGCATGCAATCCCCCAATAGAAGTGCCAATTACTATTGCCTCGTATTTTTTATTTTGAATCACTTATTTTTTTAATGAATATTTTTTCTCTTTTATCTATTTCCTCAAACTCTTTTCTTTTATCCGAAAACAACAACGATTCTTTACTGCCTAAACCAAGAAATCCGAACGGGCACAAACTTTCATGAAAAAGATTAATGACTTTGTTTTGCAACTGCTGATTAAAATAAATTAAAACGTTTCTGCAAATTATTAATTGAAATTCATTAAAAGATTTATCAACGGCCAGATTATGAGGAGAAAACACAATATTTTGCTTCAATGATTTATCAAACATTACAGAATTATATTTCGACTTATAATATTCAGAAAACGATTCAATACCACCAGATTTTTGGTAATTAGCAATATGAGATTTCATGTTTTCAACTGCATATACTCCTTCTTTAGCAATTTGTAAAGATTTTTGATTTATATCTGTAGCATATATAACTGAACGATTTAATAAACCTTCTTCTTTTAAAAGTATAGCAATTGAATAAATCTCCTCTCCTGTTGCACAACCAGCAATCCAAATTTTTATGAAAGGGTAAGTTGCTAAACGTTTCATCACATTTTCTCGCAGACTTTTATAAAAAATTGGGTCCCGAAACATTTCTGTTACTGTTACTGACATTGTTTGCACGAGTTCCTCAAATAATTTCTCGTCTGCAAAAATCATTTTGCCCAAATCAGTTAATGCTTCTATTTTTTTGGAATTCATAAAATGAAGAACTCTTCTTTTTACTGATGCTTCTGCATAATCAGTAAAATCATAACCATACACATAGCGTATGGATTCCAGCATTTCCTTTAATTCTTTAGTGTCGAAATTCATTTTTATAAAATCCATTTATTTATTATGTCCATGAGAGATGCCAAATCAATTGGTTTTGAAACATAATCCCAAGCACCACTTTCGATACATTTTTCCTTGTCGCCTTTCATAGCTCTTGCAGTAACTGCAATTACAGGTATTCGTTTTAAAAGATCATTTGCTTTTAAAAATGAAAGGGTTTCATACCCATCCATAACCGGCATCATCATATCCAAAAGAATAATAGCAACATCAGTTTCCCTTTTTAATATTTGAATAGCATCTTCTCCATTTCTGGCTTCAATTATTATCATTTCAAAAGTCTCTAAATAACTCTTTAGAGCAAATGTGTTTCTCTCTTCATCATCTACAATTAAAACCTTTTTCTTTTTCAATTTATTCATAAATATTGTATCAACGATATAACCAAACCCGCATGAGCGATATTAATTGTTCTATATTCACAGGTTTAGCAACGTAATCAGACATACCTGCATCCAAACATTTTTCCCTGTCACCTTTCATTGCCTTAGCTGTTAACGCGATTATCGGAATTTTTTCAAATTTTACACTCTTCCTTATTTCCTTTGTTGCCTCATATCCATCCATTTCAGGCATCATGATATCCATCAAAATCATTTCGATAGATGGATTCTCTTTCAACATTTTTATTGCTACTTTTCCATTTTCAGCTGTAATACATTTCATTCCTTCTTCTTCGAGGGCGTTTGTGAGCGAATAAATATTACGGATATCATCATCAACAACAAGTACTTTTTTATTTCTAAGAACTTCATCTGTTTTGTGAAGCTGGCGAATTATGTTTTGTTTTTCTTTTGGTAATCGAGCTTCAACTCTATGAAGAAATAACATGGTTTCGTCTAATAATCTTTCCTGGGAATCAGCAGTTTTCAAAACAACCGTATCGGCAAATTTCATAATGCGACTGTTTTCATCCTTTGATAAATCTCTTCCTGTATAAACAATAATGGGTACTTTTTTTAATTTGATATGTGATTTTATTTTTTCAAGAAGATCAAATCCCGACATATCCGGTAAACCTAAATCAACAATTACACAATCAAAATTATCATTGGTTAACATGTCAAATGCTTCCTTACCCGAATAAGCGGAAAAGCTCTTTACATCTCCATTTCCAATAAGTTCACGAATAGCTTTATTTTGAGTTTCGTTATCCTCAACTATAAGTAGTTTTTTAAGTTTTTTGTTTATGAAATCTTCTATTTTATCAAATGTATTTTTTAAATCATCTCTGTTGATTGGTTTTCTTATGAAATCGAATGCACCTAATTCCATTCCTTCTTTTCGTTTGTCATAACCAGAAATAATTTGAACTGGTATATGTCGCAAATCCGGATCATTTTTTAAATGCTTCAAAACATCTGCACCATCCATTATCGGTAATTTCATATCTAATATGATGGCATCAGGTTTATAATACCTCGCATAACTTAAACCCAAATTTCCCTGGCCTGCAATTATGCCTTTGTAATTTCTTTCACGCACAAAATCAAGAATTATTTTAGAGAAATCTTCGTCATCTTCCATGATGAGAATACTTTTATCATTTTCAGTAATATTATTTCTATCATCAATTGAATCTATTTCAACAGGCTTTCTTTTTTCTGCTCGTTCTTTACTTAACGTTTGACTTTTCTTTTCCTTTATTTCTACTTTTCTTTCTAATGGAAGCATGAGAGATGCATCAAATTTGATTGGTAAGTAAAGTGAAAATGTACTTCCTTTTCCTTCTTCACTTTGTAAATGTATTTCACCACCTAAAGCAGTAGCAAGTTCTCTACTAATGGAAAGACCTAATCCTGTTCCACCATATTTTCTTTTGGTTGAGCCATCTGCTTGCTGAAACGCTTCAAAAATAATTCCTTGTTTATCTAACGAAATACCAATACCTGTATCAGTAACTTCAAATAAAATAACATCCGGCGTAGCTTGAAGTCGTTTATTTTTGAATGAAACATTTTGCTTGGCTTTTCCTATACTGAGTGTTACTTTTCCATTCTTTCCCGTAAACTTAAAAGCATTGGAAAGTAAATTCCTTAATATTTGATCTAATCTTTGTTTGTCGGTTACAAATGACCTCAATTCGTTTTCGTTAAAATCAATCTTAAAATCAATTGATTTGCTTTTTGCTAATTCTGAAAACATCGAATTAATATCGCTGTTAACCTGGCTCACCAAGACTTCGCTTATGTCCAATTCCATTTTTCCCGATTCCACTTTCGAGAGATCAAGTATTTCGTTTATCAAACTAAGTAAATCAGTTCCCGAATTGTAAATGTTTCTCGAAAACTCAACCTCTTTATCACCTAATAATTTATTTTTATTTTCAGAAAGTAATTGAGATAAAATAAGTATGCTATTAAGTGGTGTGCGAAGTTCATGAGACATGTTAGCAAGGAACTCGGATTTATATTTACTGGTTACTTCTAATTCTCTTGCCTTGGTTTCAATATCCATTTTGGCGTTTTCCAATTTTTCTTTTTGATCTTCAAGCAGATTAGCCTTTTCTTCAAGCTCTTCGTTTGTTTGTTGTAATTCTTCTTGTTGCGCTTTTAATTCGGCTTCCGATTTCTCCAACAAGCCTGTTTTTTCCTGTAATTCTTCATTCGATTGCCTTAACTCTTCTTGTTGCGTTTCTAATTCTTCAGCTTGTCTTTGTGTTTCTTCTAAAAGTTCTTTTAATTTAGTACGCGATTGTGCAGCATTAAATATGATTGCTAAGTTTTCTGCTACCATATTTAGAAATTGCATATCCAAGTCAGAAAACTCTCTTATAGCACCAATTTCCATGACACCTTTTAAAGAATTATCTTGTAATAAAGGAATGATGATAATGTTTTTAGGAGAAGTATTTCCTAATCCCGAATTAATTTTAATATAGTCATCCGGTATTTCAGAAAAAACAATGGTCTTTTTTTCCTGAGCCGCTTGTCCAACTAATCCTTCTCCAAGCTTTATAATATTTGTGTTCTGTTTTCTGAAATGGTAGGCATAACTTCCCGAAAGATTTAACTGACCATTTTCATATAAATAAATTGCACCTATTTGTGCATTTAAATAAGTACACAATTGATCAATTACCGCTTGGGCTAATTCTCCTTCAACTCTTTCGCCTCTTGTTTTTTCATTTAATTCAAAGCTGCCTGATAACATCCAGTTTTTGTTGGCACTTTCCTGTTCGGCTTTTTTGAGCGCACGCAGGTTAGTATTTATTATGAAATATACAGTTATGAGAACAAGCAAAATAACTAAAAGCAATATAATGAAGATGCTGTTAAAATTTCGCGCATCTTCTTCACTTGCTTTCTCTCTTTCATTCAATAGATCTTGTTCAATGCGTTTACATTTTGCAACTATTCTTCTGATTTCATCCTGAAATTGTTTGTCTTTACCACTAATCACCAATTTAATAGCTTCATCAAAATTTCTTTTCCGCCCTTCAACCATTTCTTTACGGTAATAATTAGACTTGTCAACTACCTTACTTAGCTCTTCAATATTTTTTTGCTGATTAACATTGTCTTCTGTCAACTTTTGTACTCTTTCAAGGTGGTCATTCAAATTTTTTATTCCCCAATAATAAGGTTCCAGAAAAGAATCATTTCCACTTATAACAAATCCTCGAGTACCTGTTTCAATATCAATGCTTGAAACTAATACCTGATCAAATTCATACAATACTTCGTGTGTGTGATTAACCCACTTACTGGTATCTACAAATTTTTCACTATTTCTAAATGAAAAAATGGCGACCCCTATTAGAATTATAGTACAGGCTATAAAACCACTTAGAATTTTTTGACTTAACGACAATTTCATATATGTAAAGATTAATTAGAGTAAAAAAGTAGGCTTTTTAGAATAAAAAAGTATTACAAAATTCATCGAATTCTTACATATGTAAGATTTTAGTCACTTTTGTAAGTTATCTAAATTAACTTGTTAAATAAAGCGATATGTCTCTTTAGATCCTTCCCTCATTGCGGAATCGAAGCAGGCCATATGTCCAAAATAAAGTCAATTTAATATTACTTTCTTTCTATTAATCTTACATATGTATGTAAATCAATTAATATGAATTTTATCTTGGTTTCTTGTAGTCTACCTTTGACTTATAAAATCAAATGAAAATGAAAAAAACAATTAAACATTTAATTACAGGGATAGTTATCCTGGTATTATCATCGGGTTCAATAAAAGCAAGCAAACAAGACACAACAGATTTCATTGTGAATGGAATCATCCTTAAGACCAATAAAAAACTTGATTCAAAATGTAAAGTGGAATTATTCTACGAAAATAAGTTGGTTGATGAATCTATAATTAAATTAAATAAACCATTTGAATACAAATTAAAAAGAAATGTATGGTATACATTAAGAGTTACAAAAGAAGGCTTCTTACCATTATCAATTAGTTTTAATACAGAGCTTGAAAATAATACTTCACTAAAAAATAACTTATTTAGTTTTGAAACTGCCTTGATTGATTTAGAAGATGCAAAATTAATGAATGATGATTTAATTGACTTTCCGGTAGGACATGTGGCCTACAATAAAGAAACTCACAAATTTGAAGCGAGAGACATATATACTGATAATTACTTAAGTGGATTATACAAAAATTCTGTTTCTAACGCAGACATCGTAAAAGAATATGTTACAAGAAATAAAATAAATGATAATGCTTGCTAATTCACCTTCAATTTTTGTAATTATTATTAGTTCGAATAAAATCCAATGAAAAAATATATTGCATTCAATAATTTCAAATCAGGTTCTTATATAAACAAATACTATTGGTTTAGTTTCTTTCTTTTAATAACCATTATTTTTCAACCTTTCAGATGCAATGCTCAAATAAAACCAATTTCAAATAATGGTTTTGGTTTAACACTCGATACTTATGTTTCCGGGAATGCCCACGGCACCATGTATTCCGGCCTATTAAATTATAGGATCAATAGAAGTGTTATAAGCCTCGGCCCTAGTATTCAAAAACGTTATATGAAAATTGGTGGAGGAAAACTCACCTATTCTTATTTATTGAATGCGCCAAAAACTAAAAAACGATATTCTTTCCACACAAATAAAAACAAGAGAAACATTAACAAATACATTGATGAAGAATTAGACGATGAGGAAGAAATATTTACTGACGATGGATTTCAAATAAAGTTCTATAGTTATTTTCAATACTTAAATAATTTACCTCTTTCTTACGATGCCCAAAAATTAGAGAGTTTTGTAAACAGAGTTGAAAATCAAAACTGGAATTCAACAACATTATCTACTGTAGAAGGAGGTTTGGGGTTTGAATTGAATATAAGGATTACTCGTAATTTGTATTGGAGGAATTTTATTGCAGCTTCTGTATTTTATCATACAAAATACGTTACTAATATGCAACATGAGCAATACTCACCTGCTTTAACAATAGGAACTAGCTTAAATATTCCAAATTTTAAATAAATTAAAGGGAGAAATAATGTTTTTCACAACTTAATCTTTTACTTATTCCTGTCACTTTAATACTTCGTTAAAACAAGAGTTTTATCAAGGAAGATTTCGTGCAACATAGTAATTCATTAATCGGATATAGATTACTTCTCGTCGAATTACTAAACCAAATAATAGAATGAAACGTAAGTATGTACATGCAAGACGCTATTCTAAAAGAAGATCTTATCAATTTTATATTGAATCATGCTAAAGATCGTTCAGCAGATAATTTAATGAATCTTGATATTACGTCATTGGTAATGATAAAATCTCAATTGGAAATTGACAGTTTTAAAAACTCTAAGGCAAAAGAGTAATATTTAATTTGTCGGTTTTAAATTGCTATTGTTTTCAGCCATTTCAAAGCATCTTCTTTGGTATCGAAAATCTCAACTGGCATAAGGGTATTTAAAGTGCTTTTAAAAAATTTAGTAGTTATCGTATTTCCTAATGATGAATTGTATTGAGCAACGGCAATACGATTAGAAACAACCTCCTTTGATGACGCATATAACCAGGCATCTTTTTCAATTGGATAATAGTTTTTAGCATCAACCAGGGCAAAGTATTTTTTAGAACCTAATAAATCATTTATTTTTTCATAATGTTCCTGCGCATTTTTTAAATTCATTTCAGCCCCTTCAAGAATTTTAATATGCAATATTCGTTCTTCCTCGTTAAAGTCTATTTCGGCAATTGAAGTACGGTGTGTTTTCATAAAAACGAAAAGTATAAAGATTATTGAATATTAAGTTTGTGACGAGCCAATTAATATGAACCGAAGAATGTTTGAAATATTACCTCCAATTTCTTGCCAATTAAAGAAAGATAATAATATCCGGCATTTATTGAATTTTCTTGACTTATTAAGCAGCAATACAATATCCCCCATTTTTATTTTGAAGTGGGCAAATACTGTTTTTTATCGTAGAATATCCCCTTTTATATGGGAGAATATCAATTATTCTATTATTTATTGTTACTACTTCAACAAAAAAGCCATTTAAATAATATACACAAACAATGCTTTCTTTGTCTCTATAATTCTCTAAGAAAAGTGCATAATTTTTTATCATCTCTTCTTTTTCTTTAGGATTTAACCTAGCGTATTCATGAATTTTCATAGTCAAAATATTATGATACAAATATCCCCCACAATTTCACCGCAAACAAACCAATTTTAAAGTTATAATTACATATGTAAGATTTAAGCTAACAAAGTTAGATCTAAATGTTTTTAAGATGTCCACAGAAGATAGCATTTATAAAGAAATTCATTTCTCCTATGCTGCATTTGGTATATCAATTAAGTTTTCCACTTCATTTCTCATGAACAAAAGTGTGAACACTGTAATTTCTAATGGATATTACCCTTTTCAGAACTAATTACTTTTTTATATACAAAAGATGTTAGTTCTCTTGTTCGTTTATCGAGAGATTGCGCCGATAGTCGTAAAAAACGAATCATTTTTTTAAGCTCAATCATTGAATAGGGTGTTTTTAAAAGTAAATCAGTTAATCCAAGAATATTAACAATAGGCTGTCTCATCCTATGAGATATACTGAACATTATTTTGTCAAGACAAATTGCATGTTCTTTTGTGGACACTTTACTTTTGTTTAATAGCTTATTGGCAAGTAATAATTCTGCCGTTTTTGTTTCTTGAATTTGGAATGGGGTCATTTCATAATAGATTAAATGAATTAAAGAAAGGTCGCATTTCATTAAAGTAAAGTTGGAGTAATAAAATCAAAAAACTTATGCAATTAAATAGAATAGTTACAAAATTCACTTCAGCTTCTAGTATAAGAATATATGGTCTTATGTTTAACTACCACAAAAAAAGACGATTTAAATATACTAAGCAGACTTGCAGACGCAAATAAATGTAAAATCTGTTTTGAATCGCATTATATAAGTACTCTTACTGTATCATTTTGAATAATTCTATATATCTTATAGTAATAATGTTCTTCCGATTTAACACTATATATGTACAAGAAAGGATTTTGGGCCCCTTGAATTCATAGTATTCAAGCTAATTATGGTACTTAATTATCTTTTTTCTTACATATGTAAGCATAACATAAACAAAGGATTTTATTTCGTTTTGAAGTGGCATACCTTTGAATCATAAAACTAAACAACATGAAAAATATATTAAAAACTTTAACAGCAATTATCAGCTTCACATTAGCCACAAATAATGCAATGGCAAAAAATGTAAAATCACAACCTCAGGAATTCGTTGTAAACGGAATCATTGTTAAGACCAATAATAAATTGGATTCAAAATGCAAAATCGAATTATTTAATGAAAACCAATTAGTAAATGAAACCATTGTTAAAATGGATAAACCATTTGAGTTTAAACTACAAAAAAATGTTTGGTACACTATTCGTGTTACAAAAGAAGGTTTTTTACCTTTAACAATAAGCTTCAATACAGAAGTCGGAAATGAAAAAATTATAAATAATGTATTTTATTTTGAAACAGAGTTAATTGAATTGATTGATGCAAAGTTTTTAAATCCTGATTTAATTGATTTCCCGGTTGGTGTTGTATCCGTTAATAAGGAAACTAAAAAATTTGAAGCGAGAGATGTTTACACAAATAATTATGCGACAGGTTTACACAAGACTATTGAAAAGAAACAAGCTGATATTGCAAAAGCATATGTTTCAAAAAGAGAGATGTGTGATGACACAGTTTGATTTATGCATTTTTTAAAGAGTTTAAAGAAAAACTGTAAATTTAATTATACGATTTCAAGTCAGCCTACGAATTTAATTTTCTTAACTCAATTCGAAACCAACTACGTGTCATAACAATAATAACAACGAGCAAGCTTACAAAAACACACAACAGGTAAAAAAATATTGGCAATACCGGAAATAAAAACATCAGCAATAAATTAATTACTCCTACAATAATAAGCAGTCGTTGAACAAACTTTTTTGAATTTTCTAATTCTGTAGGGTGAATCAGGAATAAACTTATTATTGAAATGCAACACAGGAAAACAACAATGCTCGTTCCAAACACAATTTGCAAAGGACTCGAAAAGCAATTTTCTTTCGCAGCCATATTCTCCATCAAAGTTGGAAAGGAAGCTCCGACCATACCAAGTGATGCAAGCATAGGGATGTAAATAAAGGAAATAATATTTCCTGCCAGCATACCTTTTTTACATTCTCTGTCAGCAATAGTCGAAAAGAATATCCACCACAAAGAGAAAACAATCAACATACCAAAACCGAAGCACAGCCATATATGAAAATTAAGTTCATGCAAATGGCTCACACTATTAATAACTCCTAGAATGGCCTCGCCAAAAATAATAATAGTAAATAAGCCAAGTCGCTCAGTCATATTTGATGATAATGTAAAATCTATTTTGTTTTTTTTCATCCTCCTCGCTGTTAAAATATAAGGAAGATAATTAAGGATTAAAGCAATTACAAAAACAATGCGCTTGTATGGAAAGGGTACCCAAAATGTAATAATCAGCAATGCAAAAGCTGTAAGAAACCAATATGTATAAGGTCTGTTGAGTTTACGATGTTCTCTATCATATATGCCAACACTCCACCAGAGATAGGTAATAAACAGCTGTAAAAACATAATCGCAAGTGTGGTTCTGTTAAGAACACTTTCAGGCGGGCTATCAAGCGTAATGGCTAATGCACCTACAGCCATCATTTGCCAAAGAGTCATAAATTTTGTGCGAATACCAGGCGTACCATGTAGGTCGTGATGCATGCTCCCGTTATACCAACCCCAAAATATCATGGCAAACATATATGCGTAATCAAGTAGTCCCGCCCAGCTGGGATGTTCAGCAACATAATGCGTTGCTTTAGATATAACGATTACATAAACGAGATCGTAAAAAAGTTCAAGCCAACTGATCTTTCGCTCAGCAACCCGAGTGGAGAATTTTTTTGGCGGACCCCACCAAATATTATAATCCTTTTTTGACATTAAATATTGTTTAATTATTTATTCCTTCGCTTCATATCATTAAGTCCCCATTGCTGTATAACATCAATGATCGGCATTAAAGATTTACCGTATTTTGTGATTTTGTATTCAACTCGAGGAGGTACTTCTGCATAGATTATGCGTTCCAGCATCTTGTCTTCTTCCAGTTCTCTAAGTTGGTTTACGAGCATTTGCTTACTGATATCGGGCATTACTTTTTGCAGTATACTGAACCGGTTGGCTTTTTTACTTATAGCATAAATAATAAGTACTTTCCATCGACCACCAATACGATTTAAAAAGTGCGTAACTCCACAATTATGCGGATTAAAATCCTTGTTCTTCCTTGCTGTTGCCATTGGTCTATAATTTTGTACTATGGTATAAAAAATTGACTACTTGCCTTATCAAGACAAAGATAATAGCTTTGTAGTAAAATACAATTCATTATGACAATAGATCAAATTAAACAATCTATACTGGGAGAATGGATAAGCATTGCTCCTGAAATTCGTCCCAGCAGTTTAAAAAATACAGATGGAACTTTAAAACCTTTTTACCTCACAAGACAATTTAAATATTCAACTGGCGATAAATTTGAACTTACAATCATCAACAACGCAGATCCTCATGGCAAAGTTCCATTGGCCAAATTACTTATCAAAGGAAGCATACAATGGAAGGGAGATCATCCAATAGCAGAAGGAGCACAAAAAGTAAATTATATTGCTAACGAAGCTTATGATGTAACTCCGTTGCTACAGGGTTTTGCTGATGTATTAAATCAATTGGCAAAAGATGGTTATTCTAAATGGGAAGTAAACCAAACACAAAGTATTTTCAAAAAAACTTTTATTCCATTTGGTCTTGCAGAAGGACAAGTTTTTGCCGAGTATGATCTGATTTACCTTTATAATGATATGATGTTTTGGGGTGCCCGTAATATAGACGGCCGCGGTTTTGATAAAGAAGAAAACAGACCAACTAATTTGCAGATACCGTTGGTAAGGAAGAAATAATTTCATTTTATCTTTACTATTTTATAAATACCGTTTCACGAAGATTTTAAGGGGGCAGAATTTGATTTAATGTCATTCATCTTCTTAAGAAACTTGTTATGTCCGAAGTCCACTTCTCTTTATATTTCTTCAAGTAATTTTCGTGTCCTGCTAATTGGTAAGTTTTTAGTTCCTTATAACCTTTAATGTTTTGAAATATATCATCAATTTCTTGTTTTGATACTTCGGCATCTTTTAAACCATATAATAATAATGTTTCACAATTAATGTTTTTAGAATATTCAATAGGATTATGCTCAAATGCGTTGAAGTTGTTTTGAAATCCTCCCCAAAAAACTAAAAAGTTTGCCATTGGAAAACTTGGAACATTCATTGTTTTAAATCTTGATTGAATTGTTTCCAACATAGTTCCAAATGGGCATTCTAAAATAATAGATTTAACCGGAAGCTGATAATCGTTTTGTGCTTTCATAATTGCCGCCGCCCCCATTGATGTGCCAAAAAGGGTAATGTTTTTTTCTCCACATGATTTTAAATAATCAAAAGCTGATTTTACTTCTTCAGCTTCGTAAAAACCAATAGTAGTTTGATTTCCTTCAGAGCCACCTGCACCCATAAAATCAACCAGTAAAGTATTATATCCTAATTTTAAAAACACTTCAGCTTTGTCAAGCATAGATGACTTTTCGCCGCTATAACCATGAAAAATAATTACAGTTCCTATAGATGAATCAGGTTTTATATACCAACACTCGATTTCCTTATTGCTTTTTAGTTTTACAGTTTCATAGGATTGGGTGGGTTTTGTTTTATTATGTGGACGTGGATTATTAATCCCAAAAAATAAAACTTTCATCTTTTCAATAATCGAAAGTTGTTTTGCGCTTTTTGTTTTGGTTAAAATTGTTGGGTCAAAATGAGTAAACTTATAGGCATGAAAATAAGCAACAATGTTCATTAAAATGAATAAGATTAAAAGTGTTCTAAATAAACGTTTAAAATATATATTTTGTTTTATCATTGTTCTTCAAGCATTATTCATATATACTTAGTACTTACAATAAAAGTTGTCTGGTGATATAAAACAACTTATTCTTTATGTACATCTTTAAACAACAACATATCTTTTAATCGAAGCTCTTTTTCAGTATCAAATCCACAATTACTCTCAAATAATTTGGGATTTTCGTAGGTTCCAAATAACATATCCCACCAAACTATATCTCCATAATTATTAGTGTGTTTATTATATTCATGATGAATGCGATGCATTTCTGGACGTTGAAAAATGTAACCAACCCATTGTGGCGTTTTTATATTGGTATGATAAAAGAATTCTCCAAGTGCAGTAAACAAAGTATAAATAGCTCCTGCTTCCTTGTTTAAACCCAATAAAGCAAAAACAAGTAAACTGCCAATAATGGAGTTAAAGGTCATTTCGATTGGGTGTTTATAAAAAGAAGTAATTACTTCTAATCTTTGCGCACTGTGATGAATTTGATGAAAGTGTTTCCAAAGGAAATCTTGCGTGTGTCTCCAACGATGCCACCAGTAGAATATAAATGTTGCAATAAAATACGCAATAAAACCGCCAGAGAAGCTATTGACATGATTGGAAAGATGAAAAACAGAATAAGCACTTAGCCATCTTTCCCAACTATATCCTGCTATTATTACCACAAAAAGTTGAACAAAGTTTATTGCCAAAACGCGAATAGTCCAGGTCGGCACTTCAGGCAATTTCCATCCGGGGAATAGTCTTTCTATTAAAAAACAAAAAGCAAATACAATGATGATTACTGTTAGCATAATTTTCAGTTTTAAATTTATGCTACAAAGTTGAGTATAGAAATCTGTTTTACTTTTGATATAGATCAAAAAATGCTTTTAAAGTTTAGCTCTTATTCTACTCAATGTTTCTTGAGTAATCCCTAAATAGGAAGCTATGCAACCAAGTGGGGCACGTCTTATGACCTCAGGACGATTCTCAAAAAAAGAATCATATCTTTCTTTTGCGGATTTAAATTGAATAGAAATAACTCTTTCCTCAAGCCGTAAATAATAATTCTCCAAGATTATTCTACCTACCTTTTCCGTCTCAGGGAATAAACTATACAATTCTCTTAATTTATTATAAGATAAAGCCTCTACTATTGATTCCTCCAAAGCCTCAACATTTTCATAGGATCTTTTTCGCGAAATAAAAGAATAGAAAGAAGTGGCAAAATCATTTTCAATCGCAACCCAATTGGTAATTTCCTTGGCTTCTGAATAATAGTATCCGCGAAGCATTCCTGTCGTTATGAAATATAAGTAATTACACACTTCACCATCTTGCAAAATTGTATTTCCTTTTTTATAAGAAAAAACTTCAATGTTTTTTTGAATAAATTCTATAGCTCCTTTTGATAAATTAGTTACCAAAGAAATTTCCTTTATTAAATCCATATTATAAAATTAAGATTTAAATATGTCTGATTTAAAATTCAGATCCAAAAAACCCAAAATATTACACTCATATTATACCCAAGAAAAAAGCAGAGATTTTAAAATCTCTGCTTCTCAGTACCCGGGATCGGCCTATTGAAAAAATCATAAGCACTTATCTAAAATCAGTTTATCTAAATAAACTCACGGTTCCTTTAACATCATAAGCTCTTCCGTCCTCACCGGTAGCCTTTAAAATATAGAAGTAAGTGCCATCAGAGCAATCTTTTCTGTATTGGTTCTTCCCATCCCATGCAAAATTTCCGGTATCGCTATCAACTTCATAAACTTTATTTCCCCAACGATCAAAAATGATGATATAAACTTCCTTGAGATTACTTGAAATCAATCTAAAAACATCATTTGCTTTATCACCATTTGGTGTAAATACATTTGGTATCTCAAGTTTAGATGCGAGTTCCACATTGATGATATTAATAGCAGTATCTATACAAGCACCTTTTCTCACAATAAGAATTACTGAATAAGTTCCGGAAGCAGTATATGTTGAGGAAACAGGAACATTATTGTAAACAGTTTGAGTAATGGCTCCATTTCCATAGCCCCACGTTGAAATGATACTACTTGCTCCAGTACTTGTTGAACTTGTATTACTAAACGTAACGCTTAAAGGAACATAACCAAAATTAGGAATGGCGGTAAAATCTGCATTTATTGATCCTGGAATTACTTCATAATTTCCAATGCTTATACAACCATTTATTGTATTTGTGACTAAAACATAATATAAACCTGTCATGTCTGTTGTTAACACAGATTTGGTAAGGCTAGAAGTGAGTGCACCGGGAGGAGCGGTCCATGAATATGTAAAGCTTGTTGTAGACCCAGTGATTGATGGTGTAATAGATGAAGTTGGATTGTTAGCGCAGTCTAATGTAAATAATCCAAACTGTGTCAAGGCAGGCGATGTAAGATCAGAAGCAACTATGTATGTTGCAGACATTGTGCAACCGTTTACAACTGATGTTGAGATAGCGGTGTGCGTACCGGCTGCAGTTGTATTGTATTGTGTGCCTGGTACACCACTTCCTACAGGAGGATACCAAACATATGTAGGAACCAATGCTACCGCTAAGCTTGGTGTCACTATTGGTACAATCACCACATCAGAATTGATACAATTAATCACCGAATTGGTAAGTGCACTTATAGTAAATTTAGGCAAACGAATATCTTGTAAAATCTGAACGGTTGTACTTGAGGTGCAGAAATTATTATTATCCATTGCTCCTACCGTAAATATTCCAATACCCGTTATATTGTTTGTTGCTCCTGAAATGGCCGGATTAATTACAACCGTCGTGTTTGGTGTTGGATTTACCGATGTTCCCGGTGAGGCAGGAACTGTCCATGTGATCTGTGTATTGCTGTTGCTACTGATGCCTTGCAATACCATACTCGGTTGACTACAGGTTAAGATTGTAAGGGGTTGTATAAAACTTATATTAGGTGCAAAAGTATTTTGTATAATAGAGATTGATTGGCTCGAGACACAATTATTTGTGAGATCTTTTACATAAACCACATACGTTCCTGGAACAATAATGTTATTTAAATTAGGATTTGTTGTAAAGGTAGTTGGAGTTGATGTAACCGGTGGTATCATGAAAGTGTAATTCACCGGAACATTTAATACAGGAGATGTTACCACCGTGGATATCTGCATACTGGTAATGCTTTTTGTTGAACAACCAACTGTAAAATTGGTTGGACTGGTAACCGTGAAAATAGGTACGCCTATGGATGCTGTTACCTGCACTGATTTGGTTGATGAACATCCGGTAAGATTATAAGTAGATATAAACCAGTAAATACCAGGCTGGCCAGGTTGAAATATATTAATGGTACCACCGGGAACACCCACATTCACTGTATTAGTACCAACTATCTGGTACCAGTTGGTAGTTACATTTGGTCCCAAATTACTCGTACCAGTAAAGGTGGAAGCCGAAACAGAGCAAGTAATATTCATGATGGTTGGAGTTACGGCAACTGTTGGAGTGGTAAAATCCTGATACACAGTGAAAGATTGCGATAGTACACAACCTGTAGAACTTGTTCCGATAACCTGGCCGGTACATGACTGCGTAAAGGTCATGCTTGGGCCCGTTACCGTGCCACTACAACTCGAAAACCACGTATAAGTTAACGGATTTCCATTTGTGACGCTTGTTGTAAGTAATACGTTTGGATTTGAACAGGTAACTGTATAATCATTACTCGGATTTACTATCACAAAACTTGCAGGCTGCGGAATTGGAGGTACACTAAAAGTTGCAGTTGCAGTACAACCATCTGCAGTGGTTAAAGTAACGTTGTTAATCCCTGGTATCAACCCGGCAGCAGTTGCGCTATTAACTGTAGTAACGGTGCTTGGTAAAGGGCTCCATGTTGTTGTGTAATTTGGACTACCACTTGGGTTGAATGTTACATTTAAATTTACACTACTTGTTACAGGATTTACACAAGAGCCGTTTGTTACAACTACACTAAATGAAGGAGAAGAAAAAATACCAACAGATATAGTGGCTGATTGAGTAATTACTGAACTGTTTAATGTACCTGTAACATACACACTATAAGTTGTAGGCACAGTAGGAGTAACAACAAATGTTGAGTTCGAAGATGTTAATGATCCGGGTTGAACAGAAAAGGTTGGGTTTTGAAGATTATTTGGATTACTGATGTTAAGCGTTGCCGTAGCCCCCAGGCAAATAGAGAATCCATAACTTGATAATTGTGCAAAACAATTTGGGGACGAACAAACGTTCAAATTAATTGAGTTCATAAATCCATCACCAACTGCAATTATTTCACCGGGAATGTTACCTATGCATAAATCATAAACTGTGGAAGGTGTTGCAGCATTACTGATGAACACTAAATTTTGATCGTATTTATAAACACCTGTGGTGGTTCCTACGTAAACGTCTCCGCACGGATCTACAATTAATCCACTTGTTTGATAAACAGAACCTCCAGGAACATTTACCGGTGTGCCAATAGCCGCACCTGTACTTTTATCCCATTTTTTTAGAGTCAAACCATCATAAGTATAAAGAAAAGAACACCCGGCAGAGATGCCATTTAATTGGCTAAAGCTATTTGGATAATATGTCGACATAGATTCCGTTAATGAATAACCACTATTAACATTCCAAAGTAAATTCAAATTTTGGTCGAGTTTTATCACCCTATTTCCCGCTTGCGCAGATCCTAGTGGTGCCGACAAAACATAAACATCACCGTTACTATTATCCGTGTCCATTGAACGGCCTTCAATACCCACTGGTGGATTTGCATTTAAATGATTAAACTGATTGCCGGTTGTCAAATCCTCTTCACATAAAGTAATGGCACCTTGCGAAAAATATCCTGAATTGTATAATCTATTTGTATTAAAATTATAAGCTAACTCATATATCTCACCCGAATTATAAGCTGTAGTATAATTGGCAGCAGTATTATTAAATATTTGCACTCCGGCAGGGTTTACTTTTGTTGTTTTATTTCCTAACCAAGCACCATAACCAATATAAGAGTTTCCAACGGCATCAACAACGTGATCAACATTATAAATTGAAGCATTTGGTAAAGTAAAAGACCATATGAATACTCCCGATGGGTTATACTTTCTCAAGTAATAAGGACTGCTTCCGCCTGATAAATATATATTACTAGCAGCATCTTTACTAATATTAAATGCTTTGTTGTTACCATTAAAACCGGGATTCGTAGTCCATGGGTCAATTAATAATGTTCTTGAATTGTCATAATTTCCTAGTTTAAAAAAAACAACATTATTATCAATAACGTAAGAAGAACTAATTTTTTCGTCGCTGTTATCTTGAAAATAAGTTGCCGGCGTATGATCAATAATATCCTCTTGCTCTTTAACTCCAATATGCAAATTACCTAAATCATCAATATTTAAATCTTTATTGGAAGTGTATTTCATCTTAACCAAATCTGGATTTGCACCCGGATGTAAAATTATATTGTATTTTATTCCTTCTATTTCGTGAAAAAAATACTCCACATCAATATTAGGATAAAGATTTTTATATGTTATTTTTTTATACCCATTCGCAATAACAGTTTTAGTGTTTTTTTCATCGCCAAAACAATAATATCCTTCTGATTTTTCACCCGCTATAATTTGTGTATTTATATTTGCACCAATCCACTCCATGTGAACATACTGATATTCTATCTTGTATTTGCCTTCCTTCTTCTCATTTTTTTCTTCATCACTATCTTCTGATTCAGTTTCTATTTTTGTAAACTTATAAGTTAGTCCTTTAGGTGTAAAATAAATCTTTGCGCTATTATCAATTACAAATCTGATATCTGACTTATTTAAACCGTCAAGCTTATCAAATTGCCCTTTGTTTTCAATAAATACTTTTTGTTGTAAATCATCACTTATTAGAGTTTTTGCTTTTACAGAAAAAGTTAAAGCTGAAAGTATTAAAACATTCAACAATTTTCGAAAATTTAATGATAATATCATCTTGTATTTAGTTAAAGTAATTTGAACTTTTTCACTAAGTTGTGTTTGAGTTTAATTTAAAGTTATGTTTTGTTTTTGAATTTTCATATTTTTTTCATTCCATAAGCAATGTTAAAACCGAATGTTAATGTAAAAAGTTATTCAGAATTGAAACAAGCTTACACTCTCTAAAACTAGTTTATAAAATAAATAAACAGTCCCCTATATCGTCCCCTAGAAAACAGAAAACCCTTGTAGCTCTTTATCTACAAGGGTTTTTACTTCTGATTTGTACCCGGGATCGGACTTGAACCGATACGTCTGTTAAGGACACAGGATTTTAAGTCCTGCGTGTCTACCAATTCCACCACCTGGGCTTCTCCGCTGAAACTTCATTTAAGCGGGTCATTCGGCAAATAAAAAGAGCTTTTCAGCTCTCTTTGAGCGAAAGACGGGTCTCGAACCCGCGACCTTAACCTTGGCAAGGTTACGCTCTACCAACTGAGCTACTTTCGCTTTTATCATCCTTAGCTTTAGCATCGGACTGGTTATCATTAAGGGTTTTACCCTTAAATGAGGACTGCAAATGTAAATAAAATTTCATATTTACAAAAATATATACCTCATTTTTCTGTAATTTGCTCACTATTAGTCGTTTCTATAAATACTACGCTGGGCTTGCTTTAGCAGCCTTTTTACTTGCTTCATGCAAGAAACAAAGTGTGCATTTAACCTTTGAACTTATCCAAACTCCGGTTTCGTCAAACATTAATAAAAGCTATTGGCAAAGTCATAACAACGGTTTTATCTGTGGTGGAAAAAGAGGTGAAAGCGGTTTTATTTACAATACTATTGATGGAGGAAAAAACTGGAACAATCTATTAGAAACTGATGGACTGAGTTTATACGACATTAAATTTATTTCAGATTCAATTGCCTATTGTTGTGGAGAAAATATGTGTTTGTATAAATCAATAGACAAAGGAATTACCTGGAATAAAATGGATCTCACAACGCACTTTGATCAATTTTACAATGGCGTACTCCGACAAATAATTTTAAATAAAAATTCATTTATTATTGTCGGAGGAAAAAATGACAATATTGGTATTATACTTACATTTCATAATATGAAAATAAACGACGGCTTCAGAGGTTTTAGTAATGAACTCAGAAGCGGCTTTTCTTTTTCCGATTCTAATTATGTGAGTTGCGGTTATGGCACAGCTTACAAATCAAAAAACGACTTAAGTGATTATTATCCTTTAAAATTATCTGACGATTTTTTTACAGATTGTATTACTATTAATTCTAGTGTTGGCATTGCATGTGGTTATAATGGTGGCGTATATAAAGTTACTTCACCCGATTATAAAACCGAAAAACTATATGAAGCAAATACTGTGCTTAAAAAACGATTAAACTTTAATAGCTTATTTTTTAAAAATGAAAACGAAGGTTGGGTAGTTGGTAATAATAGCGAACTTCTAAAAACAAGTGATGGTCATTCGTTTCAAGAACTTGAAACATCAGAAAAAAGTAATTTTCTATCTATAGTATCAAATTTAAATAATGAATTAATTATTTCTACCAGCGACGGCAAACTTCTTCGGTTCTCAAATTAAAAAGTATACGAAACAGAATATTCGAACAAATCGGCTTGAGCTAAATTTGTTTTAATATAAACACCCATAGAAAATTGATTTTTTATATTGTTGAGTGTATTTGCTTTCTTAAATGGATAATAATTAATTCCTAGTCTATTCGTAAAAAGTGATTCTAACTTATTGGAAGTACTCCACTCTCCTTCCAGTTTTTTAAGTTTCACAAAAAAAGGATTATATAAATAAATACCACCCTGGGTTACTAATCCAAATTTTCCAAAAATAAATTCGTGTCCTATGAAAGCAATCGCAGTGCCTGAATTCAAACGTTGCGAAGATGCATACACTTCTTGATTGGTTATATAATCATAAAAACTCGTATAATACGCCATTATTAAACCAAACTGTACTTGGTGTATTTGTTTGAACGATCTGTTAACCCAAAAAGATAAATGATAACTCGGATATTTTGGTCCACCCACTGCTTTTTCAGTCTCTCCAAATTCATGAAGCCCAACTCCAAACTTTAGTGTGTAACTTAATTTATGTTCATTTTTCATTAGCGTAGGAATATTCTTTTTTTCAATTTTCAAAAAACGTAAACCGGCATCAACTGTAAACATATTCAATCCTACATTTGGTAAAGTTGTATGTCCATCAGAGGAATGAATCATACTTAACCCAAACAAAAAATGAGTTTTATCACTTATTTTTATTTCTCTCCTAAATGAAAAATGGGTCATGTTCACAAATGAAGATCCTATATAATAATTATTTGGATTTGATACCGGATCAAATGGTTTATTAAAATATCCAATACCAAACCCGATTTTAAATCGCCATTTCTTATTTTCATTTTTAGAATTAATTTGTAAACATGGAATTAGTCCTGTTGCAAAACCCAACTCATTATTATTTCCCAAATAGCCACAAACCAATTCTACACCACCTCTTGGATAATTATAATATTGATGCCATTTATCTTTTCCATTAAATTTCCAGAAAAATTCGATTGAACTTATTGCTGCGAAAGGAGATTTTGGTGCAATTGGATATGTTTTAGGTATATAACCAATTTGCAAATTTACTCCAGGTGAAAATTCATTTTTAGAAATAGAATCCTGAGCCTGCAGTATTGAAATACAAAACGAAAAATAAATAAATAAAATAATAAATTTCATAATCCAAGTGAGCGCTTGATCTCATTCAATTTCAAAAGGGCTTCAACAGGAGTTAGGGTATTAATATCTGTACTTAAAATATCTTCTTTTATTTTTTGTAATACAGGATCGTTTAATTGAAAAATATTTAATTGATAATCATTTTTTTTTAATTTTGATGCAATAGAAGATTTCATGCCTGGCTCTACAACACCTTCATTCGCTAGTTCTAATTCCATTTCATGTTCCTTTTCCAATTTTTGAAGAATTACATTGGCTCTCTCAATTACTATTTTAGGCATTCCCGCCATTTTCGCTACATGAATTCCAAAACTATGTTCGCTTCCACCCTCTTTCAATTTTCTTAAAAAGATAATTTTATTATTTGCCTCTTGAACAGACACATTATAATTCTTAATGCGCGGAAAATAATTTGTCATTTCATTTAACTCATGATAATGAGTTGCGAATAAAGTTTTCGCTCTGTTCTCAGGTTGATTATGCATAAACTCTGCAATGCTCCATGCAATTGAAATACCATCATACGTACTCGTTCCTCTTCCTATCTCGTCTAATAAAACTAAACTTCTGTTATTTAAATTATTTAAAATACTTGCAGTCTCATTCATCTCAACCATAAATGTAGATTCACCTGATGAAATATTATCAGTTGCACCTACACGTGTAAATATTTTATCAATGATGCCAATCTCCGCAGATTCCGCAGGAACAAAACTTCCTATCTGCGCCATCAAAACAATCAATGCGGTTTGACGTAATAAAGCGGATTTACCACTCATATTCGGGCCAGTGATCATCATGATCTGCTGTTGTTCATTATCCAAATAGACAGAATTGCTTACATACTCAGTTCCCAAAGGCAATTGCTTTTCAATAACCGGATGCCTGCCTTCTTTAATATCAATTGCAAATTCGGTGTTCATTAAAGGTTTTACATAATTATTTTGGAAAGCTAATTCTGAGAAACCAATGAGGACATCTAATTTGGCTAATAAATTTGAGTTTAATTGAATTGGTTCAATATAGTCTGCCACAAAACGAATTAATTCTTCGTAGAGTTGTTGTTCTAATCGCGCAATTTTTTCTTCGGCACCTAATATTTTTTCTTCGTATTCTTTTAGTTCAGGTGTGATATAACGCTCGGCATTTGTGAGTGTTTGCTTCCTGATCCAATCACCCGGCACTTTATCTTTATGCACATTAGTTACTTCCAAATAATAGCCAAACACATTATTGTATGCGATTTTTAATGAACTAATTCCTGTTTTCTCAACTTCACGTTGTTGCATTTTTAAAAGATAATCTTTGCCACTATAAGACAAACCTCTCAATTCATCCAATTCGGCATTTACTCCGGCATTGATCACATTGCCTTTTAAAATATTAACCGGAGCTTCTTCGTTCAATTCAGTTTTTAATTTTTCAAACGCAAGAGAGCAAGGATTTAATTGTTCGCTAATTTTTTTGAGAGAAGTATTTCCGAAAGTTTCTGTTTTCAATTTTATTTCGGAAACAATTTGCAACGATCTTTTGATGTGAAATAATTCTCTTGGATTCGCTCTACCAACAGCAACTTTGGAAATCAACCGTTCCATATCGCCAATATCTTTTAATAAGCCAATCATTTCGTAACGTTGTGTTCCATTCTTCACAAAATAATTGACTACTTCTAACCGTTCATTAATTGCAATGGTATTTTTTAAAGGCAAAGCCAACCATCGTTTCAATAATCGCGAACCCATTGGTGTGTTTGTTTCATCAATTACATCAACCAAACATTTTCCGTTTTCATGATTGGATGCATAAATTTCCAAATTTCGAATTGTAAATTTATCCATCCACACATATTCATCTTCATCAATTCTACTTACCTGCGTAATGTGTTTTAGCCGATCATGTTTTGTTTCGTTAAGATAATGTAAGAGTGCACCACAGCTACAAATAGCTGTATTCATTCCTTCTATCCCAAAACCTTTTAAAGAACTTGT
>JABDBZ010000009.1 GCA_013288385.1 Bacteroidota bacterium | reverse complement strand
TTAAAAGGTGCAACAAAAAAAAACGGATATTCCTTTAGTAGTTGTTCCTTTGTTTTATCCAAAATAGCCTTATCAAATATTTTTGTGTAGTAATAATACATTTTATCTTTTGTGCCCCACTGGCTTTTGAAATGATAAACACCACCTTGTGAAGCCCATGTACCGCCCCAGTTCCACCAATTATACCCTTTTTTAACAGCATTTTTCATTGCTTCAAATATCAACAAACTCAAAGGTTGCTCATTTCTAAATTCAGCTTTAATAACTGGTGTATAATATTCAACGGTTTTATTAAAGTAAAAAACAAGAAGCGCGGCAATTAATTGTCCTTCTTTTTTTGCTATGTATATTTTATAGTCTGTTCCGTATACAAAATATTTGGGAATCAATTTGAAAAAACGTTCAGGTTTTGCTATTCCACCAATTGCAGCAAGATTTTCTTTATGCGTTTCAATTAGAAAATCGAAATGACTCTCTCTTTGCTCGTCACTTACCTTTATTTCAAGTTTTTGCGCTTTACGAACCAAGTTTCTCATTTTAGAGTCTATCAACTGCATTACTTCTGCATCAACATCTTTTGTGTTCTCAGGTAATCTAGTCAACTGTCCAATTCGAGAATCTTTAAAAGTATAATCAGTTACTTTTTCGTAAAACTCTTCTGTTGGATTAAGTGGGGAAGAAATAAGTGTTGATGATACACAATTATTATTTTTTGCGAATTCATAAAATTTATTGACGAGCGACATTCGTACTATATCGTTATTCTCAAATTCAATAACAGCTCCGTTACTTCCGTAAAATGGTACTGAATTCAAAAGATTACCAAATTCTGCGTTTTTTTTAATGAAGCTTGGTAAAACGCCTTTGATCTCATCATTCTCATCAAGCGCAACAAAATAAATATCATCCTCATTTAGAAACTCCTTTAAAAGTTTCCGATATTTATTTGAAGCATAAAGAAGAGTTTCAGATCCTTTTAGCAAAAAATCATCATATTGCTTTTCTAAAGATTTATCTAATAATTTAACTTGCAATTTATTCTATAATATTTGTTCTCCATTTAAAAACAATCTGCACCACCATTCAAAATTCATGAATGACCAAATCAATAATCGATGATTGATCCTATGATTTATATGTTCATCAATAATTTTCTCAACAAACTTTTGATTAATAAATTCAGAGGAAACTGTTTTTTTTCCGAGGAGTAGCTCTTTTATGTAATCGGCATTTTCGCCTCTATACCAACTTTCATCTGGAGCAGAAAAGCCTTGCTTTTTTCTGTTTATGATAGATTCGGGAATAAAATCCATCATCGCTTTTCTCAATACATTTTTTCCGTCATCAAATTCGTTATATTTATTTCGTTTAGAGGAGATATTCTCATCTATTTTTTTCATGTTGTGCAAATTTCCCAATTTATGCTTTACAGGAATTGTTTGCGCAAAACTCACCAAGTCATTATCTAAAAAAGGAAAACGTTCTTCTAAACCATTTGCCATTGCCAACTTATCACCTACAAGTAATAAGCCAGGTAAAAAAGTTTTGATCTCAAAATACAAACTGTTATTGATGTGTTGTTCAGGTGTATCGTATTTTAATTTTTTATTAAATGTAAATACACGTTCAAATATATCTCTTGGTTGATTGATTTTTATTTTTGAATACACCGAATCGGTAAATAAACTTTGCTTGTCTTCATCTGAAACCAAACGTTGCCAAAACCCATAGTAATTATCAAAAAAAGATTTTTGATCGAGCGACTGAAACACACGGTAATAACGCCAAGGGTAACCACCATATAATTCATCACCACCTGTACCTTGCAAACAAACTTTTACAAATTTTGATGCAAGTCTACTGATATAATAATTTGGATAACTCATCCCAACTCTAAGGTCTTCTAAATGCCAAACAACACGTGGTAACGACCACGACAGATCACCTGCATTAATTACTTGCTCATAATGTTCCGTTTTAAAATAATTCGCCATCAATTCCGCATCGCGACGTTCATCAAAATTAGCTTCCACGCCGGTTACCGATGACATATCAAATCCTGCGGTGAAAGTTGTTAAGCGTTTTATTTGTTGACTCGCAATAGCAGTTAACGAACCAGAATCCATTCCACCTGATAAGTATGAACCCACAGGTACATCGGCCACCATTTGTTTCACGACCGAATTCTTCAATAAACGTTCTGTTTCGTTTTTCGCATCTTCAAATGTCATGGTTTCATCTGTTTCAGAGAAATCATAATTCCACCAAGACTTGTGCGAAATACCACTCACATTACTCGTATCAATCTTCACCGTGTTTGCAGGAGGTAACATCGTTACTCCTTTAAATAAAGTTTGAAAGTCAAATAAATTTTGAAACGTAAAATATTCATTTAATGCTTCATGATTTAACTCCACCTTAAATTCAGGATGCGCCATGAAGGCTTTTATTTCAGAAGCAAATAAAATTGTTTTCCCGTTTAACCAATAATATAAAGGCTTTACACCGTATCTATCTCTACTTAGATATAGTGTCTTGCTTGATTTGTGCCAAGCGGCAATTGCAAACATACCATCAAAACGTTCAAAAAAAGAAACACCATAAGCAGCTAATCCTTCAGAAATAACTTCAGTATCCGTTGTCGAAATAAATGAATGTCCTTTTGATTTTAATTCCTCTCTCAGTTCTTGATAATTATAAATGCAGCCGTTAAACACAACAACCCATTGACCATTCTTTGATGTCATAGGTTGATTTCCTAAAGGAGATGTGTCGATTATTGCCAAGCGTCTATGACCCAATGCAATGTTTTCTTCTACAAAAAATCCTTCGCCATCAGGACCACGATGTGCGATCTTGTTCGTCATGGCTTTAATTACTTCCAACGAAGTAGGGTTTCCGCTGATATTAAATATGCCTGCAATGCCACACACTAATTTTAATTATTTAGAAAAGTTTGAAATGCTACTAAAAATGTTTTCTGCAAATTGAGTATAGTACTTAATATAAAATCACTTTTCATTTTTAATAAACGTTTTAAACTTATTGAGTATTATTTTCATTTCATCAATAGGTCTCGCAGGATTTCCCATTACAATAGAATTCTGTTTTACTTCTGAAACGACTATACTACCCATGCCAATAAAACTATCTGAATCGATTTTAATACCATCACGAACGATAGCCCCTGGACTTATCCAACAATTCTTTCCAGTTTTTACACTTCCAGAAAGCATCGTGTGACCAATAATGGCATTGTTCTCTCCAATTTTGCAATTATGAGCTATATAACAACAACTATCAATCTTCGTTCCTTTACCGATAATTGTGTCCTCTAAAACACCTTTATCAATAACACTTAATGCTTGTATGTCCACATCATCTTCAATTATTACTCCACCAAGATGTGGGAATTTATACAGTTTACCATTTTCATCTTTTGCAAAATTATAACCAGTTGCTCCAATAGAACAGCCAGCTTCGATAGTTACATTTTTTCCAATGGTTACATTATCATATATATGAACATTCCCATAAATTACTGTCCCTTCCCCTATTTTTGAGCGACCAATATATGTCAAAGGACCGATGTAAACATTTTCATCTATAACAGCTTCGTTATGAATGATTGCTGATGGATGAATTCCATAAATAGGTTTTTCAACGAAGAACCTTGTCACAATTTGAATGAAAACAAGTTTTGGGTTTTTTACTTGAATTAAAACTTTATTATGAATATCAAATTCATTTAATTGCAAGGAATCATCACAAATAATCACATTTGCTTTGGTTTCATTTAATAATTTTTCTTTGTCACTTCTCAGTGGATTTATCCATATTAACGTAAATTCATCGGCTTCTGACGCTGGCTTGACGTTCGTCACATAATTATTTATACCGTTGCCATGCGTTTTATATTCATAACTAATTAAATTTACAATGCTTTCAAAAGAAATTTTTCTCATATGTTTATTGTTTTATTGTGAAAAAATTCTACTCAATTTTACTTATTTAAAATTGGTCTTGTAACGGAGTTTTTACTTGTTCATTGTATGTTACATTTCCTCTAAAATCATTTTCTATATAACTCAAAAAAGTTCTAGCAAAATATGTGAATATGGAATTGTAATCACCACCTGTTTCTGAAAAATGCAAGGGGTGTAATAAAAGTTGAAAAGGTTTATCTATTTGTTTATCAAAAAAAGTAAAAATGTCTTTTCCTCTAAATGACATACACGAATCAGAAATATAATTTTCATTTGAGAATAAAGTATTTGAATATGCATTTACATAACCATCAAAAATTGGGTATTGATTATAAATAGAAGGATTATGCAAACTAATTGATTTCACTTCTTTTTGAGTAATGTCTGATATGATTTGACTTTCAAAATCAACATGTTTCTTTAATGAATTAACGTCGAAAGTTGGATACATCGTTGGATCGAAATGTAATCCAACATCAAAACCCCAATCAGCTATTTGCTTTATCATTGTTCTGTTTATTTTCGATAAAGGATTATAGCCATCCGCATTAACAAGAAATAAAAAAGAGGATTCGATTCCACATTCTTTTTCGAGACAAGCTAAATCAAAAGCCGGCTTTACATGCAAATCAACGTCGTGTCGCAAAATAATACAATTTGAATCGCTATTCCAATTTGCCAAAGACGTAACTCTTTTTTTGTTTTTATTGCTTTATAAAAAGAGGATAATTCTGAATACTTAAAAATCATACGTTGGTTTTATTAAATTCATTTTATTTCTTTTAAAATATTTACAATGTATTCAAAATCTTCTTTCACCATTTTATTGTGTAATGGGATCGACATGGAATATTCGTTTGCCGCAAACGCACCCGGATAATCGGTTGGTTTAATATTAAATGACTTTTTATAATACCCAAGCATATGAACAGCATGCGTTCCTGGTCTTGTACTTATTCCCTTTTGCTGAAGAAATTCCATTAGATCATTTCGTTTCATAGGAGATTTGGTTTCATCTACAAACAAAACATACGATTGCCAACCATGTTTATAATTAGTTGGGATATATGGAGCATGAAGCCAAGGAATGGAAGATAATTCTTTAGTAAAATAATCAGCCCATTTTTGCCGCTCATCTATAAATTGATCTAACTTTTTTAACTGCACAATTCCAACTGCACCTTGAATATCGGTCATGCGATAATTATAACCGATCATATCAAATTCCGGTAATATATATGGTTTCGGACCTTTATGTCGTTGCTCTTCGGAAACAGAAGCACCATGATTCCGCAACATATTCAATCGCTCCGCTAATTGATCATCATTGGTAGTTAACATGCCTCCTTCTCCAGTTGTAACCGATTTGCGGGGATGAAAAGAAAAACAGCCAATATCGCCTAAACTTCCTGCCGGTCTATCACCAATACCAGCACCGGCTGCGCACGCGCCATCTTCCACAATTTTTAAATTCGGTGCCATTTTTTTAATCTCATCTATGTTTGCGCATAAACCAAATAAGTGAACCGGAATAATGGCTTTTGTTTTAGGAGTGAGTTTACTTTTGATTTGGGTTGTATCGATATTAAATGTTTTGATATCGATATCGATAAAAACTGGAATAGCGCCGCAGTACATAATGGCATTAGCGGTTGATACCCAAGTAAAAGCAGGAACAATAACCTCATCACCTTGCTTAACGTCTAATGCAACCAAAGCCAAATGTAAAGCAGTAGTACAATTTGAAACGGCAATGGCATGTTTTACTTTGTGCCGAGCCGCAAATATTTTTTCAAACTCTGCAACTTTAGGACCTTGTGTTATCCATCCCGAAAAAATGGGTTCTTTGGTCGCTTCCCATTCTTCTTGTCCCATCGACGGAAGTGAAATGGGGATCATTCTTTTTTCCATTATGCTAAAATTTCTTTTGATTTATTTTTTTCTCTCCATTCAATTAATCGCAATAAACCTTCTTTTAAATTGTATTTGTATTTAAATTCTATTTCTTGTTCTGCTTTTACGGCCGAACCAATTCTGTTTTGAACAAGTGCTCTTGCGTCATCTGCACTATATGGTTTGTAAGTAACTTTTAAATTAGATTTTTTAAGCTCTAAAATCAAATCACATAATGATTTAATAGATGTTTGCACTTCTGTGCCAACATTATAAAATCCATGATCAACATCACTTTTTAATGCTTGCACATTGCATCTTGCAACATCTTCTACATAAATAAAATCGTAAGCCTGGCTACCATCACCATTTATAATTGGTCCTTCGTTGGCATCAATTTTATTTAACATAATCGGAACAACACCAGTATAAGCAGCAGTTTGATCTTGGTGAGGACCATACACGTTCATATAACGCAAACCAATGACTTTTAAACCATACCGATCATTAAATGCAGTAGCCATTGCTTCGCCTGCAATTTTTGTAGCGCCGTAAAAATTTTTGTTATTGAATGGGTGAGATTCTGTCATTGGCAATTCAACTGCATCTCCATAAACAGACGCGGAGGAAGACCAAATTAATTTTTTGATCTTACGATTCACACATGCCTCCAATACGTTAAATGTGCCGGCCATATTCACTTCAAATGCAGTACGAGGAAAATCTTTACAATGCAAAAGCCACATAGCAGCTAAACAAATAACGAAGTCCACGCCTTCCATGGCTTTATTTAAAATATCTATTTCACGAATGTCTCCACCAATTGGATAAATTTTACAACGTGGATCTTTTAATGAATCTTCAAGGTATTCCTTTTTACCTCTTGCGAAATTATCATAAACAATTACTTCTCCAACTTCTTCTTTTAGCAACTCCGCAACAACAAAACTCCCAATGAATCCTGCACCACCAATTACTAGAATTTTTGAATTTTTTATTTCCATTTTATACTTTTTTTATTTGCCAAGTTGTTTTTGGTTTAATGTATCCTTGAACCGTTGCCCAAGGATATTCCATGTTCTTCCTTTTAGAATCTTTTATCACAGTGAATGGATAAAAGCTTTCGATGTAATCAATATCACTTCCAGTATGAAAAAAAGATAAAGCAAGTCCAATTGAATAATTACCTGGCATGAGCTCTTCATTGAATTGAACATTTACTTCATAAGGTCCTGTTTCAAATGTGCTAGGCAAATAGTTTTCATCTTGAACAGCCATCATCACAATATCACCGAATTGATTCACAATGTATACTGCAAGTGTAACATCCTTTAATTGTTTTTTAACTTCTAGTTTTAAACGAACTCTAAATTTCTCGAGAAAATCCAATTCTTGTACTTGTTGGTTATTTTCATTCTCAATAAGAACATTTTTGAATTTCGCTTCACCACTTCCGTGCAAACTTAAATTATCAGGGATCGCACTTTCATCAGATGATAAGTTAATATATCCGCTGGTTAAGTATTCGCCAATGATGGCATTCGTCTCTCCCATATTTTTCAGCTTTCCTTTATCCAAGTAAGCACATTTCGTGCAAAGCATTCTTATCGATGGCATATTATGACTCACGAACAAAACCGTTCTGCCTTGTCCGCTCACATCTTTCATTTTACCTAAACATTTTTTTTGAAATTCAGCGTCGCCAACGGCTAATACTTCATCTACTATTAATATCTCCGGTTCTAAATGAGCAGCTACGGCAAAACCCAATCTTACCATCATGCCTGATGAATATCGCTTTACTGGTGTGTCAATATATTTTGCAACGCCACTAAAATCAATTATCTCTTCTAATTTATTTTTAATCTCTGCTTTCGACATTCCTAAAATGGCACCGTTCAAAAACACATTTTCTCTTCCGCTTAGATCGGGATGGAATCCGGTACCTACTTCCAACAAAGAAGCAATTCTCCCTTTGATCTTTACTTCACCGGTTGTTGGAGTCGTAACTTGAGAAAGAATTTTTAGGAGCGTTGATTTTCCTGCGCCATTTTTCCCGATTATACCAAGAACTTCTCCTCGGTGAACATCAAAATTGATATCGTTTAAAGACCATACATATTCACTACCACCTTTTAAACTTCGATCATTCTCATCGCCCACTTTTAAATACGGATCTTCTTTGCCTCTCACTTTGTACCACCAACGATTCACATCATGTGAAATAGTTCGCGAACCAAATTGCCCGAGACGATATTGCTTTGAAATGTGATCTACTTTTAGTACAATGTTTGACATGACAATGTAAAAATTAAACGGTATCCATAAATGATTTTTCGACTTTGTGAAATGTAACTAAGCCAATAAAAAACAAAACGATAGTTATACTAACGCTATAAAATAAATGCGACCAATTAAATTCACCCACGCCTAAGAACGCATACTTAAATGTTTCGATAATGCTTGTTACAGGATTAGATAAAATGATCCATTTATATTTTTCAGGTACGATGGAAAGTGGGTACACAACCGGAGATGCATACATTAAAAGCTGTACTCCAAATGTTATTAAAAATTTTAAGTCGCGATACTTAGTTGTCATGGAAGAAATAATGATGCCAAAACTCAATCCTAAAAAACCAATTAGAATTATTAAAAATGGAATAAGCAGTAATGTGGCGTTAGGATGAATAACAGTATTTCCCTTTCCCAAAAAAAATAACCAAACCGAAATGAAAAGAAAGAACTGTACGCCCAATTTTAAAAGATTAGAAACAACAACAGAAAGTGGAACAATCATTCGGGGGAAATAAACTTTTCCAAAAATGGCTGAGTTAGCGCCAAATGTATCGGATGTTTTTGTGAGTGTGTCCGAAAAATAATTCCAGATAGTAATACCGCACATATAAAATAAAATTTGTGGCATTCCATCTGTGGAGATGTGCGCTAGGTTGCCGAATATAATTGTAAACGTAATGGATGTAATGATGGGTTGGATAAAGAACCAAACTGGACCAAGAATAGTTTGTTTGTATAACGAAACAAAATCGCGACGGACAAATAAAAATAAAAGATCCTTATAACGAACGATCTCCTTTAATCGCAAATTATACCATTTCGATGTTGGTTTTACAATGATATCCCAGCTTTCGTTATTCACTTATTCAATAATAATTTGCGCGCGTTCCGGAAAATTAATGAGCACACCCATTCCTTTTTTACTGTATACTGCCATACTACCGATTGCCGCGGCATTTGCATTTGTGTGGTAGAGTACTTTTTTTAAATGATCTATGTTTCCACATCCACCACAAGCAATGATGGGAATAGAAACAGTATTAATGACCTCCTCTATGCTCTCATCATCGTAACCTTCCCACGTACCATCATTATCTACACTTTGAATCATGAGTTCACCAACACCGATATCAGTTTCTAAATATTTTGAATATTCTTTGAGTGTATATTTTATTTTATTTCCAAAATATGAATACGGTGATTTTACACCAAACATTGGTTTTTTTATATCGATGCATGCTACAACAGCTTGTGCGCCATAATGCGAAATCACTTTTTTAATAACATCTGGGTCTTCTTGGATCAATGAATTAACGATCACTTTCTCAACACCAATTTTATAAAGAGTAGCAAAGTCGTTATATGTTTTAACACCACCGCCATATGCAAATGGCATAAATGCCTCAGAGGCAAGATCGGTAATTTTATCAAAATTTATTTTTCGTTTTTGTTTTGAAGCGTTAATATCAATCAGAATTAGTTCATCTACTTCTTTTTCATTATAGATCTTTATGGCATTGATAGGGTCGCCAATATAGGATGGGTTTTTGAACTTGACTGTTTTTACTAAACCGCTTCCATCATAAAGTAAACAAGGAATTATACGTTTAAGGGCCATTTTAAAAATGCTGAATGTTGAATGTTGAACGTTGAATTCGCATCATAATTTTGAAAAGTTCTCCAATACCTTCATTCCAAATTTTAAACTTTTTTCCGGATGAAATTGTGTGCCATAAATATTTTCTTTGTTTAGCACACATGTAAAATTATTACCAAACATACAGGTTGCTATAGATTGATTTTCATTAAAACATTTTACATAATATGAATGGACAAAGTAAAATCTGTTTTTCCCTTCCGTTTCTATAAGAGGATTTTTTCGATTTACTTTAATATAATCCCAACCCATGTGTGGTACTTTTAATTTTAATTCAGGAGGTAAATCAAATTTTAATGTTTCACCATCAATCCATCCTAGACCTTTTTTTATACCCTCTTCGCTTTTTTGCGTAAGCAATTGCATTCCCAAACAAATTCCTAGTACAGGTGTTTTTTGCTGCAATACTTTTTCATTTAAGATCGGTATCAATCCGGAATTTTCTAAGTTACTCATCCCCGTGTCAAAAGCACCCACTCCGGGTAATAAAAGTTTAGAAGCGTTTTTAATTACTTCTTTGTCACTTGAAACAAGAGTATCCTTCACCCCAATTTTTTTGAACATGTTCAAAACAGATGCTAAATTCCCAATTCCATAATCAACAATAACAATCATACACCTATTTTAATTCAAGAATGGTTTCGTTCCAATATTTCTTCAGGAACTTTAACCGTTAATGAGTATCCAATACTTTCAATATTTATTCTATAAACGCTTTCTTTCCCAACTGACTTAACAGATCCAACGAGTCCCTTGAATGGTCCGTATTTTATTAAAACCTTTTCTCCTTGTTTAAATGATTCTTTGAACCCACCTTCAACAAAATACCCTTTTGCTTCAATTGATTGAAGAGCTTCTATTTCAATATTTCTAACAATGGCATCACCTCCGTTATATCTTACGTAATTTAAAACCCCTTGCGATTTAAAAACAACATCGCGATCTTTTTCAATCAGCCGAACAAAAACATAACCACTAATCATTGGTATACTAACTGTTTTCATACGATCGCTCCATTTTCTCTTTTCCGTTTTTAATGGCACATAACATTCTATTCCCAGGTCATAAAGACGCTTACTTACTTTTTTCTCACTTCGAGATGCTACATATAATACTTTCCAATTCACTGAATTATTTCAAAGCTTCGCCACCTCAGTCACACTAAGTTTTAAAATTTATCCATAGATTATATTCTATGGACTTTTATTTATTCCAGATCAGCAAAGGAATCACATCCTTTTGCTTAATCATTGTTAAGTCAAACTCATTAGGCATAAAACAACTGTAAGTAATTGTTTTATTCAGTTTTTTCTCGGCTTTACCTATCAAATCTTCCAAATATGGGATGTTAATATCTCCTACAAATACCAATTCAATTGTATCGCTTTCTAATCCTTTAGCCAATTGGCCAACTAAATATACTTTTTCGAGATGTCCTATATGTTTTAAAACATAATCAACCAAATATTCAATTCCCGTGATTTTCATTAAAATACGGTGAATATCTTTAAACAAAAGGTGATCCTGATTTGCCTTGAAATATTTTTTATTACCTATTAAGTATGAGCTCAAAAAACCTGCTTTCTCAAATTTATTCAACTCCAATCTAATACCATTGGTTGAATCTCCAAATTCCTCTTCCAATCCTCGCAAGTAAGAAACGGAATTGCCATTCAAAAAAAACTTAAGCAGAATTTTGATGCGGGTTTTAGAGGATATAAGAATATCGAACATGCAAAAATGAGTAATAAAGTTACTCGTTTTTTATGAAAAGACCAAATTATTTTCTATAACCATAGCCTTTTCCATAACCATAGCCATAGCCATAGCCATAACTATAGCCGTAACCATTATAATAGTAACGTTTACTGATATTTCTTACACCATTTAGGATAAATAATAAGTTAGGGATATTGTTACTTTCTTTAAGGTCATGAACAAAACTCACTGTCTTTCTGGTGGAAGAGTTGGCATTTAAAACAAACAAAGTAGCATCAACAAACTGTATCAAATACATTGAATCTGAAAGTAAACCAGCAGGTGGTGAATCAATAATTACATACTCAAAATTTGTTTTTGCGTAATTAATTAGATCCTTCAATTTTTCAGAGAGAACAAAATCAGATGGATTTGGAGGAATTGGTCCTGCAAACATGCAATACAAGTTTTGAAAAGTAGACGGTACAATAATTTCCTCAATCGAATTACATTGGCCGGTAATATATGTTGTTATTCCATTTTGAGGTGCATTCAAACCAAGATTTTTATAAACTTTTGGTTTATGAAGATCAAGCTCTAATATAATAGTTTTCTTGCCTGATTTTGCAAGAGTTGCAGCCAAATTAACACTGGTAAAAGTTTTTCCTTCACCAGGTAAAAATGATGTAACAATAAAAGTATTATTTGCTTGTCCTATATTAGCATATTGCAAATTGGTTCTGATATTCCTGAATGATTCAGCAACCCTAGAATTTGGTTCAACATCTACAATTACACCTTGTTCATCATTTTGTTTTACAAACGGAATGACACCAATTGCAGGAATAGAAGTAAGTTCTTTTAAATGTTCAATGTCTTTAATTTTCGTAAATAAGAATGTTCTTAATAGAATAATAATAATGGATATTGCTAAACCACCTGTTAAAAAATTCTTTTTTAATCCTTTTCTATCAGGACTAACTTCTCCCACATTTCTAGGGGTTTCTATAATTTTTGCATCTGGAACAATACTAGCCTTCGCAATACGCGTATTCACTTTTTTCTCCAACAAAAAATTATAAATTGCTTCATTAACATTTAATTTGCGTTGAAAGCCAAGAAGATCTTGTTGTTTAGGAGGAATAGCTTTGGCCTCATTAACATACTTAGAAATTTCAAAATTAATATTGTCGATTTTCAGTTTAGTCGCACTTCGTAAATTATTAATATATATTAAAAGATCTTGTTTAATTTTTTTGATATTACTAATGTTATCCTGTATAACCGGGTTTTCTTCTGTTGCTAAATTATGCAAACGGTTTAGTTCAATTTGCTTTGTGTAAAGGTCAGAGACCGCCTTTGTAATATAGCCATCTTTTTCAGTTATATAAATTGATGGGGGTAAAAATTGAGGGTCTTTGTCGTCAATAATATATTTCTCAAGATCATCCAAAGCTTTAATTTGTAATTGCGCAGTTGATTTTTCATTGTCATAAGTTCCAATTTTAGACAGAAAATCTGTTTCCTCCCAACCTAAATTAATAATTGACTTCTTTTGCTTATAAACTTGTAATGTATCCACACTTGCTTTCAAAAGAACAGTTATCTCATCCAATTGTTTATCTATATACTCAATTGTCTTTTCGTTGAGATCATATTTTGATTTTAATTTCAAAAGTAAATATTCCTGATTCAATGAATCCAATATCAATTGGGCGCGATCAGGAATAATATCACTTAAATTCACTTCTAAAATATTCGTGTAATCTGGATTTTCTACAGAGATTTGTTCTCTTATCTTATCAATAAGATATTCATCTGAATGGATTACAAATTGATAAAAGATTTCCTTTAAAGAATTAACTTGTTCACTTTGCAGATTATTTGATTTTTGAATAGTTAAATTAAAATCGAGATCAATAAGTGGCTGGTTGAATTTTCCTATTTTAACTACTTTTTCGTTTTCTTTGGTATAAATTATTTCAAAACTACTAGAATCTCTAATTCTGAAGTCAAACGGAGTTTCATACAAACCTGAGTTAATTGCATTTACCTTCACATTAAATGGCATTGCGCCAAATTGTTCGGTAGTGCGAACCTTTCCAACAATAAAATAGGATACTTCTAATCTATCTTTTAGTTTATAAACAACTTTATTAAGTAGGTCATAAGATAAGATCACTCGTTTTTCATTCGAATTATCTACATAAGACTGAGCACCATAAAAACTGGCATCGTTAACAACATTACTCTTGTAATACGACTCATTATTTTGAAGTAAAATTTGTGTAGAAACTTGATATACAGATGTTAAACGGTAAATATAAAATACACCAACTGCATACAATAAAGGAACCACAATGAGAGGAATCCACCAATTAGCCTTTAAAACGCGAATTATTAAATTAAAGTCTTTTTGCGTAACTATGGCTTGTTTTTTGTTGCTGACACCACTCATTTCAACAAAATTAACTGATTTAGTTCAAAATTCAAGGTTGTAGAATAAAAATAATTTTATTAACTTCACAAACACTTAAGCTCTTACATTAGTTAACTCAACATGAGTAATAAACAAAAAATCTTACTTGGTATTTTAGCCGCAATTACATCGGTTACTTATGCAGCACCCCCACCTCCACCTGGCACTGGCCCTGCATGTTGGCCTCCCCCGTGTGTTCCGATTGATGGGGGGATTACTTTGCTTATGGCGGCAGGTGCAGCTTATAGCGTAAAGAAATTCTATGAATCCCGTAAAAAGGAAGAATCTGTTGACTAACTCATGAAATCAAGTTTAAGGCATAATGCCTTACTTAAATTTTTAATCTTTTCGAGTTTAAGCTATCTTATTCTTTATCTTATTCACCAATTTATTATTAAACGCTTTACGTTTTATGATCAAAAATTCATCGGAAGCATTATCCAAAGCGCTGATCAAATTCTTCTTTTTTTTGGTTATAAAACATTTTTAATCCTTCAAGACAGAGATTATCAAGTTATTGGAATTGATGGCTCTAATGGTGTTTGGGTAGGCTCAAATTGTAACGCCATTTCGTTGTTTATTCTCTTTTCAGTATTTATATTTTGGTATCCTGGTTACAATAAATCAAAATGGTGGTTCATTCTATTTGGTATAACATCTATTCATTTTTTTAATATAATACGTGTAGTTTGTTTATCCCTAATTGCAAATTACTTTCCTAAATATCTCAATTTCAATCACACTTATACGTTTACTTTTATTATTTATGGATATATCTTTTTACTTTGGGTTTGGTGGGTAAACAAATTTGCGAATAAGAAATCCGGATAACAAATGAGAATAAATTGGAAATACTTTGTCTTGTTCTTCTTTCTATTTGCTTATCTTGGTTATTTTCGTGAAAAATTTTTTGTAGCGTACAATCATCTTATGTATATCAAGTATTATGGCACTATTACCAAAGCACCTATTGATGAATTTATTTACTTTTTTAATGACGCCTCTTATAAAACATTATACTATTTAAAATATCCTTTTACTTTATTTTCTATTTTTATTTTTGGCGGCTTGAGTATTTTATCTGTAAAATATATTTTAAATGAGAAAAAATTATTGAAATGGGTTGTTTATTCTTACCTCATTTTATTAACTTTGGCCGGCTTAAGTATGTTATTTGGTTATATTGTAAATCAACGATTACAAGATGATGAATATACCTTAAGCAGATGGTTAGTTGGAATTGCACAATCGCCCATTATAACAATTGTAATTTTAGCATCGCATCAACTTTTTATACAACAAACTAAAACCGAAAAAGAATGAAAAAAGACACGATCATTTTCAAACTAATTAAAGATGAACAAACCCGCCAAACTCATGGTATCGAATTAATAGCCAGCGAAAATTATGTAAGCGATCAGGTGATGAAAGCGATGGGCAGTGTGCTCACCAATAAATATGCCGAGGGTTATCCAGGTAGAAGGTATTACGGTGGTTGTGAGGTTGTAGACAAAGTTGAACAATTAGCAATTGATCGCGCTAAAGAATTATTTGGCGCGGCATGGGTAAACGTACAACCGCACTCTGGTGCACAAGCTAATGCTGCCGTAATGTTAGGCTGCATTAAACCAGGCGATACCATTTTAGGATTCGATTTAAGTCACGGTGGTCATTTAACGCATGGCTCACCCGTAAATTTTTCAGGTAAATTATACCGACCAACTTTTTACGGTGTTGAAGAACATAGTGGTTTAATTAATTATGATAAAGTTGAAGAAAAAGCAAAACAAGAAAAACCAAAATTAATTATCTGCGGCGCAAGTGCATACTCGCGCGATTGGGATTATATTCGTTTACGTAAAATTGCTGATTCAGTTGGCGCATTATTATTAGCAGATATCTCTCATCCATCAGGTTTAATTGCAAAAGGTATTTTAAACGATCCATTACCTCATTGTCATATTGTTACAACAACAACTCATAAAACATTACGCGGACCACGTGGCGGGATGATTATGATGGGGAAAGATTTTGAAAATCCTTGGGGTGAAAAAACACCAAAAGGTGAAACAAAAATGATGAGTGCTATTTTGGATTCTGCTGTTTTCCCAGGCACACAAGGTGGGCCACTTGAACATATTATTGCATCTAAAGCAATTGCTTATGGCGAATGCTTAAGCGATGATTATATGAAATATTGCGTTCAGGTAATTAAAAATGCACAAACTATGGCAAACGCTTTAGTTAGTAAAGGCTATAAGATCATTAGCGGAGGAACAGATAATCATTTAATGTTGATTGATCTTCGTAGTAAAAATATTACCGGCAAAGAAGCTGAAAAAACTTTAGGCTTAGCAGATATTACCGTAAATAAAAACATGGTTCCTTTTGATGATAAATCTCCTTTTGTTACGAGTGGTATTCGTATTGGCTCTTCTGCAATTACTTCTCGCGGATTAAAAGAAAAAGATTGTTTAAAAGTGGTTGAATTAATTGATGCAGCCCTAATGAATAAAGACAATGAAAAGGAATTAGCGAAAATTAAAAAGAAAGTGAATACAATGATGATAAAGTATCCTTTGTTCGCTGATTAATTTTGATCCATCCTTTCAACTTTATTTACACCCTTTACTTTTCTTAAATTATCAATTAAATGATTTAAGTGTTTAGTGTCATGCACATAAACCATTATGGTTCCTGTAAATATACCGTCTTCAGTATCAAAACTAATAGAACGCATATTCACATTATTTTCATTTGAAATTACTTTTGTAATATTGTTTACCAATCCCAGCTCATCTGTTCCAACCAATTTTAACCCTGCAAGGAAAGAAATTAATTGATCGTTTGTCCATTTTGCTTTTACAACTCTGTAAGCATAATTAGAAAGAAGCTTAACTGCATTTGGACAAGTTACACGATGTATTTTAATTCCCTCACCAACTGTTACAAATCCAAAAACATCATCACCCGGAATAGGATTACAACAAGGAGATAATTTATAATCTAACTTTTGAAGATCGTCTCCAATCACCAACATTTCATTACCACCCCTGGTGCTCGTAACTAACTGTTCAATTTTGGGGCCTTCAACTTTTTTTCTGCCTTTTACCGGGCTTTCTTTATATTTAATAAACGCTTTGATCTCTTTTGTATCCACATTTCCCAAAGCAACTCTATAAAATAATTCTTGCGAGGAAGGCAATTTTAAATACGCAATAAAATCATTTATGTTTTGTAAAGTAAACTCCAATTTATTCTTGTAGAATTTTCGTTCCAAAGATTCTCTACCTCCTTCCGCCGTTTTTCTTCGCTGTTCTTTTAATGAGTTTTTGATCTTTGATTTCGCTCTTGCCGTCACCACTAATTTTAACCAATCATCTTTCGGTGTTTGCTTGTTGCTCGTTAAAATTTCTACCTGTTCTCCGCTTTTCAATTCATAACTCAATGGTACTAATTTATGATTAACCTTTGCGCCTATACATTGCTCGCCAATTTTTGTATGTATATCAAAGGCAAAATCTAATGCAGTTGAACCAAGCGGCAATGTTTTCATATCGCCTTTAGGCGTGAAAATAAAAATCTCATCGCTAAATAAATTGAGTTTAAAATCGTCAATAAACTCTAAAGCATTTGGATCAGGATTATCCAGCATCTCTCTCACGCGCTGTAGCCAAGCTTCCAATTTGCTTTCTTTTTCTGCAGCTGAATCTTTATATTTCCAATGCGCTGCATATCCACTCTCGGCCAATTCATCCATTCTTACTGTACGAATTTGTACCTCAACCCATTTTCCATCAGGACCCATAACAGTTGTATGCAAACTTTCATAACCATTACTCTTTGGTGTGCTTATCCAATCACGCAAACGTTCCGGACTTGGATGATAAAAGTCGGTAATGATTGAATACACTTTCCAACAATCTGATTTTTCACTTTCAAGAGGTGTATCAATTACAATACGAATTGCAAACAAATCATAGATCTCTTCAAATGCAACACCCTTTGTTTTTATTTTATCGTAGATACTAAAAATTGATTTCGGTCGACCAAATATTTTAAAATTAAACCCTTGTTCTTGTAAAATTTCTTTGAGAGGATCAATGAATTTTTGAATGAATTTTTTTCTCTCCGGTTCTGTTTCTTTTAACTTTACTGCAATCTCATAATAAGCTTCTGAGTTTGTATATTTTAATCCAAGATCTTCTAATTCCGTTTTTATTGTATTTAATCCCAAACGATGTGCTAATGGAGCATACAAAAACAATGTTTCACTTGCAATCTTAATTTGCTTATCACGTTTCATGTGATTAAGCGTACGCATATTGTGCAAACGATCAGCAAGTTTTATTAAAATAACGCGAATATCCTCACTCATGGTGAGTAATACTTTTCTGAAATTTTCTGCTTGAATAGAAGACGTATTATCAATAACGCCAGAAATTTTTGTCAGCCCATCAATGATCTGTGAAACTTTTTGTCCGAACAATCCTTTGATATCATCCAGGGTAAGATCTGTGTCTTCAACCGTATCATGCAAAAGAGCACAAACAATACCGGTTGCACCTAGTCCCATTTCCTCAGCACAAATTGTAGCAACAGCAATTGGATGGTATATATAAGGTTCGCCACTTTTACGACGCATTTCCTTATGTGCTTCAACAGCTACTTCAAAAGCTTTGCGAATTAATTCCTTATCGCCTTTTTCTAAACGACGTTTACACGCCTTAATCAGTAACTTATAGCGGTTAAGAATTTCTTTACGTTCAGCCTCCAGATCAATTTGCATGTTCTCCTAAAAATAATAGTTTGAAGTTAACATATATAACGAAATAATAAAAGTTAGAATTCAATTTTGAATAATTTTAGCTGATTAGCGAAATCTTATAGACCAATAGGTTTTATTGATATTTCAAAGAAATTAAATAAATTAATATTTATTTTGGGGTAAAAATTGGTGTTTGCTTTTTAGGATCTGGTTTATCAACCTTATCATTTTTATTTTTTTCATTTCTTGCATCCACATCTTCTGAAATAACCCATTTGCCTTTTTTCTGAAACATGGAATCAAAACTTCCATCCGGTCCATAATACTGGTACAAACCATCCATCACGTGACCTTCTTCGCGCGGTGCCAAATGACTATATACAATTCTGTTATCATTGTATTTTAAACTCATGGTAACTTCGCTACTATATTCAAACATTAAACGTTTTGGGTTTTTGCGTGGAAATTTAAAAACATCTTTTCCGAAAATTGGAGTACCATCTGATTTGAAATAAAGCACATCAATATATTTACGTTGTATCAATTTATCGTTTCCATCCCAACCCAATAATGTATAATAGTCATCGCACTCAATTAACTCATAATATAGCATCCCGAACCATTTATCAGGTGTACCAATATAAGTTTCCGGATTTTTTACTGTCCCAGATTTATCAACCAGTTTAAAATATTCATAATTCGTAATAGATTCATGACCAAATAAACCTTTCTTAATTCGCTTTGAATTATTCACTAATAAAAACCCAAAGAAAAAATGTGTTTCATCATCTTTAGGAATATTCCAGGTTATTAATTTAAATTTTTTGTTCTTTGGCGAAAGCGTGGAGATCTCTTTTAAACTGTCGAAAGGAAAATCCATCGCTTTTTGATTTACAGCGATACTTTCTATCACTTTAATAAAATCTTTATTTGCTGTTAAACGCTCACTTTCCTTTTTACTATAAAAAACAATTCTTTGCAAATCCTTCAATTCCTCAATCTTTGCTTTATACAATTCCTTTATAGAATCTCTTTTTTGAGCCAAAGAAAAAAAACTTGAAATCAAAAAAATATATAAGAAACACCTTTGCATTTGACTGATAATACAAATATCACTATTTTGTTACAGTATTTTGAGGTCAAAAGTTTATTTTATTAAATAACATATGTTATACGTTCGCTTTTTCCGTTTAGTTATTAGTTATTTACTCCTTTTCTTTTTTTGGATCGCAGCATTTAATTATCCATTAAGTACTTATTTACTCAGGCAAGCTAAGGGTCAGCTAAAAATTTTAATGGGTACTCAAAGCTTAGATTCCTATTTAAAGGAAAATAAATTATCAGAACATGAATCAAAAAACCTGGAACTCATTTCAAAAATCAAACAATTTTCTATTGATAGCTTGGGTTATAAGTCTACCACAAATTTTACAAGAATTTATAATCAGAAAAACAAACCTGTTTTGTGGGTAATTACTGCTTCCGAAAAGTATAAATTAAGTGCATACGAATGGACTTTCCCATTAATAGGAAAGGTAAGCTACAAAGGTTTTTTTGAGGAAGATTTGGTTTTGAAAGAAAAAAATAAATTAGCTTCTATGGGTTATGATATTGGAATACGAAGTGTTTCAGCCTGGAGTACATTAGGCTGGCTGAGCGATCCTCTTTTAAGCTCCCATCTTAAGAAAAAAACAGGGAATTTTTGCAACCTCTTATTTCATGAACTTTTTCATGCAACCTTTTACGAGGCCGATAAAATAAATGACAATGAAAATCTTGCCAATTTTATTGCGCACAAAGCAACCATTCAGTTTTTAAAAAAAGATACGCTTTCTTTGAACGAATATCTTAATGATTATAATGAAAGAGAAAAATTAAATCGATTTTTAAATAGAAATACTGAGTACTATAAATCATACCTCGATTCCATTTTTTCAGATCCAAAAAGGCTTTTTTTGAAGCAAAAAGAGATTTTGCATTTGATAAAAAAATTAAAAAAAGAAGGAATTAAAAAAGAAAAGCTTCTTTCTATAACAGAGGAAGAAATTCTGCTTGAGCAAAATGCATATTTCATTGATTATATGCAGTACAACAGTAAGCAAGATAGTCTTGAAAAAGCTTTTAACAAATTTTATAAAGGGTCAATAAAAATCATGGTGCAATCTTTAAATCTATAAAGGTCTTATCCCTATATTTGAATCCATTGATAAACAAAAACAACATTATGCAAAAACGATTTTTTACTTCTCTTTTAATTATTGCGATATGTATTACATCCTTTTCACAAAATGGATATGATATCAAATTCAATATCAAGAACAATACAGATACGATGCTGTTTCTGGTAAGAAAATTATTCGATCGCCAATATATTTCAGACACCTGTAAACACATTAAAAAAGGGGTGGTTGAATTCAAAGGCAAAAAAACATTAGATAAAGGTGTATATACATTAGTGAGTCAGGAAAAATCGATTTATTTTGATTTTCTGATCGATGACTCCTATAATTTTTCTATAAGCTACGACCGCGAAGATATTGCTAATACGTTAAAATGTACTAGTAGTAAAGAAAATGAAAATATGTTTGCCTACTTAAAATACATGACGAACACAAATACAGCTTTCAATAAATTTAAAGAGCAAACAAAAGGCAAAAGTAAGGCGGATAGCATTAAATTTTTAAATGAAAAATTAATAGCTATGAATGTAGATGTAAAGAAATTTGAAGAGTCTTTTTTGGAAAAAGTAAAAGGTACTTTCGTTTACGATTTCCTAAATATGAAAACTGAAAAGGAAGCAACAGATGTTCCAAAAGCCTCAAATGGTAGGCCTGACAGCTTGTACAGATATTATTATTATAAAAATCACTTTTTTGATGGTGTTAACTTTAAAGATGATCGCATTTTAACCATTCCTTTTTTTGATGACCGAATCAAAAGATATTTTGACGGCGTTATTTATCAATATTCTCCTGATTCGTTAATCAAAGAGATTGATAAAGTTTTGGCAGCATGCACTGAAAATGGAATGGTATATAATTTATTATTAGGGCATTTTACTTATAAATATGAACAAGATAAACGAATGAGTTTCGACAAAGTATTTGTGCATATGGCCGACAAATATATTTTAAACGGAAAGGCAAAAGAAGTTTACAGTACTGAAACTATTGAAGCAATTAAAAAACGAGTTGACATCATGCGAAATCTTTTAATAGATTCAAAAGCAGCAGAGTTATATATGATTGATACTATTGATGGTCGAAAGGTTATGAAAATGGGATTTGATACTGCTAAAACAAGTAAAGGTGCAACAGATTTATATCTTAAAAATTTAGATAAATTGACGCCAATGTTCAAAACACTTTCTATGGTAAATACAAAATATACCGTATTAGTTTTTTGGGATGTTGATTGCAGTCATTGCCAAACAGAACTTCCAAAACTAAATGATGGATTGAAAAAAATAAAAGGCAAAATTGATTTTAAAGTATTTGCAGTATACACAAAAGAAGATTATGAAAAATGGCGTAAATATATTATTGATAAAAAATTTGATTTTTACAATGTATTCGATCCTATTCATCTAAACAACATTAAAGACAAATACGATATTATTTCTACACCTGTAATTTATATTTTAGATAAAAATAAAATTATTAAAGCTAAAAAAATAGCGGCCGATCAAGTTGCCGGCCTATTAGAATATTTTGAAAGTCAGGAAATAAAATAATGTGTTTCCTTTAAAAATATTATGATTTTGAAATAACTATATTTGTAATTAATTTTTATTATTTATGTTGAAGAAAATCTATTTTACACTGTTCATTGCTCTTACTGTTTTTAGTAAGAATACCATAGCTCAAGGTGGCTATGACATCCATTTTAATATAAAAGGCAACAAAGATACCATGATGTATCTTGTTAAATATATTTTTGACCAACAGTATATAGTTGATACTTGTAAAAAAATTAAAAATGGACAAGTATATTTCAAAGGCAAAGAAGATCTTGATAAGGGTGTTTATACTTTAGTTAGTCAGGGCAAAGCAATTTATTTTGATTTATTTGTAAATGAAAATCAAAAATTTACTTTCAATTGTGATAATAATGATATCGTAAATACAATAAAGGTTGTTGGGAGTAAAGAAAATGAACTTTTTATTACTTACATCCGTTTTATCACTAACAAAAATGTTGAGTTCAATAAATTCCGTGATCAGTCAAAAACAAAAAGCAAAGAGGACAGCGCTAAATTTATCCAGGAGAAATTAAAAGCGATGAATGATGATGTGCGCAAATTTGAAGCTGATTACATGACAAAAGCTAAGGGTACTTATGTTTATGACGTATTGAATTTAAAATCGGAAAAAGAACCAAAGGAAATTCCAAAAGCTAAAAATGGTCGCCCGGATAGTGTTTATCAATATTATTATTTTAAGAATCATTTCTTTGATGGAATAGATTTCAAAGATGACCGTATTGTAAGAACGCCTTTTTTTGATGACCGTGTAAAACGCTATTTTGATAATGTGATACTTCAACATCCGGACACAATCATTCAAGAGATAGATAAAGTACTTCACTTATGTAAACAAGATGGTTTAGCATATAATATTTTAATGGGTTATTTCACTTACAAATATGAACAAACGAAGCTTATGGGCTTCGATAAAGTATTTGTGCATATATGCGATACTTATATTTTAAACGGAAAAGCAAAAGAAGTTTACAGTGATGAAACCGTAAAAAAAATTAAAGAGCGTACGGACATCATGCGAAATTTATTATTAGAATCTAAGGCTCCTGAATTATATATGATAGACACTACTTTTGGAAAGCAGGTAATGAAAATGGGATTTGATACCGCTAAAACCAGTCAAAGTGTTACTGATCTTTATTATAAGAATTTAGAAAAACTCACTCCCATGTTTAAAACCTTGTATTTGGTTAAAGCAAAATACACAGTACTCGTTTTTTGGTCGGTTGATTGCGGGCATTGCCAAACCGAGATTCCGAAACTAAGTGAAGAATTAAAAGGTTTAAAGAGCACAATCGATTTTACAACTGTTGCTGTTTATACAAAGGAAGATTTTAATGCGTGGAGGAAATTCATTATCGAAAAAAAACTTGATTTCATCAATGTATTTGATCCCATTCATTTAAATAATTTAAAAGAGAAATACGATATCTATTCTACTCCTGTTATTTATATTTTGGATAGAGACAAAAAGATAAAAGCCAAACGACTTGGTGTAGAACAGGTAGTTGATTACCTGAAATTCCTAGAAAAAATTGATAAAAATAAATAGAAGCCCTTGTGGTTTAACAAAGCATTTAGTTAATAAACTAAATGCTTTGTTATTTGATAAAAATCGTAAATTAGTATGATCCTGTTCCATTATTAAATATTAATAATGTTAATCACTTGAAAAATAAAATACAGCAATTAGAAGCAAAAATTAAAATCCTACAAAAGGAAAACCTTTCCTTAAAAAAGAATTTGCCAATAAAAGAGGGAAACCATACTGTAAAAGTACCCTTAGCTTTTAAGTCAATTTTCGATAACGCAGAAAAAATTGTTGGAAATTATTTCAAAGACTTGAAATTTAATCCTTCCAAAGGAACGATAGATATAAATAATGAACGTTATGTTTTAGTAAGAGCTTCGGCACTATCTCATGAATTTTTAAACTCTATTAAAAATTTATATAAAGATAGAGGCGAAGAAGAAGCTATGAACATTGGTAAAAATATTTTATTTGATATGGCTCATGTTATTGGCACTGAAGACGCCATTAACTTTCATAAAAAAATGAAGCTGAAGGATCCTATTAGTAAAATGTCTGCAGGACCAGTACATTTCGCATATACTGGTTGGGCCTTTGTAGATATTTTACCAGAAAGCAAACCCAGCCCTGACGAAAATTTCTTTTTAAAATACAATCATCCTTTTTCTTTTGAAGCCGATTCATGGATTAAAACAAATAAGAAGTCAACCACGCCTGTTTGTATTATGAATTCAGGCTATTCAAGTGGTTGGTGTGAGGCTAGTTTTGGTATTCCTTTAACTTCTGTAGAAATTAGTTGCAGAGCAAAAGGTGATAAGCATTGCACATTTATTATGGCACCGCCACAAAAAATTGAAAAGTATATTCAAAATCATAAGAACTCTAAACAAACCATTTCTGTTCCAACATTTCTGGAGAGAAAAAAAATTGAGGAAAAATTAAAAACTTCTTTAAGTGAAAAAGAATTTTTGATTAAAGAAATTCATCATCGTGTAAAAAATAATTTACAAATAATTTCAAGTTTACTCAATTTGCAAGCGAATACTATTGAAGATAAGAAAGCCAAAGAAAAATACCGCGAAAGTATTAGTCGAGTAAAATCAATGGCGCTTATTCATGAGTTACTTTACCAAACAAACAATCTATCAAACATTAAAGCAAGTGAATATTTAAATGAGTTGGTAAAATTTATTTCTGAAACTTATAATCTTAATAAAAAGATAAAAGTTGAATTAAATATTGATCCTCATTTGAAACGAATTGACATGAATAAAGCAATTCCTTGCGGACTATTAGCAAATGAACTTCTTTCTAATGCATTTAAATATGCCTTTGGCAACAAAAGTGGTGGTAAAATAAAAATTGGATTTAAGTTGCTGCAAAATCAAACAGAGCACTTTCAATTATCTGTGAGTGATAACGGAAAAGGAATTTCAAAAAAAATTGATTTAGTTAATCCCAAAACATTAGGACTTCAACTTATTAATTCGTTAGTAAATCAATTAGACGGTAAATTAAAAGTAGATATCAAAAAGGGTACAGAATTTATTATCCAATTTTCTTAGTTCAAGAAATATAATAAACGATAATAATAATTACCAAATGATGTAGGAATTGATCGAAGCCAAATAACCACCAATGAAATTTATTAGCTGGATCTTCTAACTTTTTAAACCAAAAACTTATTTTTCCTTTTAATAGATCGATGAAAAAATGTGTGACTAATTGGAATATCCCTGCAAAAATAGCTTTGTGTATATCATACAGAAAAAACACCGTGATAAAAAAAAGAATTGAATGAACCAAAGCATGAATAAAAATTGGATACAGTGGTTTGCCGTACTTTTTTGCATTCAACATCCAATCGGTTGTTAAATGTGTAAAATCTGCGGCCCAATGACAAAGACACAATGTTATTAACGTGATGAATGAAACAGAATTCATATTATTAATTTACTAAATGTTCTATTGGAGTGCAAATACCATTTTCACATACATAACATTTTAATCTGTCTTTAAACACGTAAGGTTTATAAACTGATTTGTTCAACAACATTCTCAAACACTCTTGCACACCTTCAATAATACTTGGATGTGGATGCATCATATCGGCCAATTCACGAATACCCTGATTTGTATGTATTAAATATGCTACCGCCTGTATAGCCGAACTGGCATGCTCTCCAACAACTCTCATCCCCAATATTCTCATTCCATTATCATTTGTGACGATGATCTTAAAAAATCCATTAGTTTTTCGCATCGCAATGGCTCTTGCGTTTGTTGCAAAATCTAATTTCACAACTTTATGCGGAATCCCTTTTGCTCTACACTCTTGTTCATTCATACCTACTGCAGCTACTTCAGGATTCAAGAACATGATTGTAGAAATATTTTTATAAGAAAGTGGTTTCACAATTGGACCAAACATTCTTACAACTGCATGTCTTCCCTCTCGTTCACCTACATTAACAAGTGCAACTTCTGTAGTAACATCACCAGCAACATAAATATTACTGATATTTGTTTGCGTATCATCATCCCAAATACAACCACGCTCATTTAATTTCACACCGGCATTTTCTAAACCAATACCTTCAATATTTGGTTCCCGACCAATACTTACTAATGCCTTTTCAACTCTGAATACTTCTGTCTTTCCGTCTTTATATTTCAATTCATATTCCACTTCACCATCAACAATATTCATTCGTTGAAGAGAAGCACCATGATGTAAACGACAACCATGTTTTTCTAAATTTGTTTCAATGATCTGCGTTACGTCTTCATCTTCAAAAGGCAAAATCCGATCGGCTTTATCAATTAATGAAACTTTTGTGTTTCCTAGCAAAGAAAAAATTGTTGCAAACTCACAACCAATAACACCAGCTCCTAATACAACCATACTTTTGGGAAAACTGGTTAAATTTTTAACACCATCACTCGTTAAAATAATATTTTCATCAACTATTATATTTGCCGGTTTCCTAGGTCTGCTCCCGGTAGTAATTAAAATATTTTCTGTTGACACTTTTTTTATGGAACCATCTTCTTTTGTAATTTGAACAATATTCTTATCTAACAAATACCCTTCTCCTTTTTCATAAAATAGTAAACGATCATTTTGCTTTTGTAAAATCTGTAAGTGAACGGTCATTTGTGTTTTTCTTTCAAAAACGGCTTCATTTACAATCTTTGAAACATCATTAAAATTCGGTTTGAAGTCTGGAGATAATTCCTTTGCGATTTGAACTTTTATGGCATGTTCCCACAATGTTTTAGAAGCCAAAACGCCATTGTAAACACCGGCTCCACCAATTTTGTATTTTTCAATAATTAAAACCTTTTTGCCAAAATCAATAGCCCGCATGGCTCCTGCGTAACCACTTGGTCCACCGCCAATAACTATTAAATCGTAATGTTCCATAAGAAGACTTGAAGATACAATTTTAGTCGCAAACAATAATCATTATCTCCCATAAGAAAATCTCTAATCATAATTTATAATTCCAAACTTAAATTTCTTTTTTCTTATTGCGTAAAAAAGAGATTGATTAGTTCCTAGCTGCAAAGATATTTTTGGACGGGTATAAATCCTTTCGTCTTTTGCCGGAAGTATTAGTGTTTTTGATAAATTACCTTTTGAATCTAAAGTAGATAATACAGTTATCATTCTTCTGTTTACGCCATTCTTTGGATATTTTCTTTCACCGGTTAAATTCTTTGGATGATCGTTATAAATAAAGTTTAATTTATCTTTTGTCATCACAAATGAATACGATGAATAGTAACCATAATCATTAGTAGAAATTTGTGTTTTAGGAATACGTTTTATCCATCTAACGGAAGCATCAGAATTAAAATTTACAACAATGATATCGTTATAATAATAATAATAGGAAGTCGTGCATCCACCTCTAGGACTGCAAGTAGTTACCACATTTATATAAAATTGCTCTGCCACCATATATAAACCGCTATCATTTTGTGATACGAGATGATCTATTTTATAATTATATAACTCTTTATGTTTATTGGCTCGTCGTTCAGACATAAACTCACTTAAAAATTCACTCGTTAAATCTGTTGTGCCTTGCAAAAGTATTTTATTGGTTTCTTTATCTATTGACAAATAAAATGATCCTGCAAGTCCATCAGCATTTTTATTCGAATAAAAACCTCCTGCTACAATATTCCCCTTTGGAGTAATAACAAAACTAATATCACTTATATATTTATCCCCAAGTGTTATTTGCATTTCATTAAGCGTTTTTGATTTATTATCGTAACTCACAAGATCATAACTATAACTTGGTTTATTTCTTTCTCTTTCCGATTTCTCTTTTTTAATGCTGGCTAACATAAAAACCTTGCCATCATTATCAACGCAATAATTGCTCATGGTAACATATCTATCTCTATAAGGTAATTCAAGTGCAGCCGACCAAATTGTGTTTGCTTTATCATCAATTAATTTATATGAAAACTTCTCATTTAAATATTTGTCGTATGGCTCATTATGTGCAATTAAAATTTTGGTACTATCGTTCGATAAAATAAAATTAAATGAACCTCTGTTTCTTTTCTTGTACGAAACAATGAAATCTATTTCTACAGGAGCACTTATGAGGAGGCCATCATGCGCATTTATTTTTTCTACATATGCGCTAAATTTATCCTGATCACTATCATATCGGGATGCAAAAACGATAAGGGTGCTATCTAAAAGAAATATTTTTTCAAATTGTAATTTACGTCCATTTATTTCGGGCATTCTCAATTGCTTTATATATTCTAAAGTTAAAGTGGATTTAGAAAATTTTTCAAACGCATAATCTGTTATGCTAAAAAATGAACTTATAGTTCTTAAACAATAAAAAGAGTTTTTGTCTGAGCCTATAAGGATAGAAATATCTGTTTTTCTTGGTTTAAAGAGTTCAGGTCCCCAACTTACTTTCGCATTTTGACCAACGTTTATCCTGATGAATAATAAACACAAAAAAGAGAAAAATATTTTTTTCATTTAATTACTAAACTAATCATAAAATTAATTCAAAATCAATTCCAGTATTATTAAATTGAGCTATTCAATTTGAGAAAACCTATTTCTAAGTATTTTAGATGGGGTGAGAATTAACTAAAAAAATTAAACGATTTAAGTGGCCTCAAAAGGTTTAATTTGATAGGGTTTTTGACTCTCAATAATCATCATATACCTCTGTATTTCAATACCTTGTTAAATTTCTTTTTTACGATAATTTATTTATCTTTGCACCCCTATAAATTGAAAGTATGAACGAGAGTATTATTTATTTAGTTCCCGCACTTGGGATAGTTGGATTAATTGTAATGGCTATTAAATCTGCTTGGGTTAGCAAGCAAGATGCCGGAGATAAAAATATGCAAGAGTTGGCCGGTTATATTGCTGACGGAGCCATGGCATTTTTAAAAGCGGAATGGAAAGTTTTGAGCATTTTTGTAGTATTTGCAGCAGCTTTATTGGCATATTCAGGAACAATTCATGAAGTACATGGTAAAGAAATTCATTCAAGTTGGATTATTTCAATAGCATTTATTATTGGCGCCGTTTTTTCAGCAACTGCAGGCTATATTGGCATGAAGGTGGCAACTAAAGCCAATGTTCGTACGACACAAGCAGCTCGTACAAGCTTAAAGCAAGCATTAAAAGTATCATTTACCGGTGGTACTGTAATGGGATTAGGTGTTGCAGGCTTAGCAGTATTAGGGTTAGGTGGTTTATTTATTGCTTTTTTATCAATATTTTCTGGCTTAGGTGCCGATACTGTAAAGACTGCTATTGAGGTTTTAACAGGTTTTTCATTAGGTGCTGAGTCTATTGCATTATTTGCTCGTGTTGGTGGCGGTATTTATACTAAAGCAGCCGACGTTGGTGCTGATTTAGTTGGTAAAGTTGAAGCTGGTATCCCTGAAGATGATGTTCGTAACCCGGCTACTATTGCCGATAACGTAGGTGATAATGTAGGTGACGTTGCCGGAATGGGTGCCGATTTATTTGGTTCTTATGTGGCTACTATTTTAGCTACTATGGTATTAGGGCAAGAAATTACTATTAAAGATAATTTCGGTGGTATGTCTCCTATCTTATTACCAATGATAATTTGTGGTCTGGGTATCATTTTCTCTATCGTGGGTACTTTCTTTGTTCGTATTAAAGATGATAAGTCAAACGTACAAAATGCATTAAATATGGGTAACTGGTCTTCAATGATACTTACAGTTATAGCATCTTATTTTGTTGTTAATTGGATGTTGCCTGATGGTAATATTGAATTAAGAGGCTTGGTGTTTACTAAAATGGGTGTATTTGGTGCTATTTTAGTAGGTACTGTAGTTGGAGCTATTATGAGTATAGTTACTGAGTACTACACCGCAATGGGTAAAAAACCAGTATTATCTATTATTCAACAATCATCAACAGGGCATGCTACTAACATTATTGGCGGTTTATCAGTTGGTATGAAATCAACTGTTATTCCTATTTTAACGTTGGCAGCAGGTATTATGGGTTCTTATGTTTGCGCTGGATTATATGGTGTGGCAATTGCAGCAGCAGGTATGATGGCAACAACAGCTATGCAATTAGCTATTGATGCATTCGGACCAATTGCTGATAACGCAGGTGGTATAGCAGAAATGAGTCAGTTGCCTCCTGAAGTTCGTGAGCGTACGGATAATTTAGATGCTGTTGGTAATACAACTGCCGCAACAGGAAAAGGATTTGCAATCGCATCTGCAGCGTTAACATCATTAGCTTTATTTGCAGCCTTTGTTGGTGTAGCAGGAATTGATGCAATTAATATTTATAAGGCTCCTGTTCTTGCAGCTTTATTTGTTGGTGGTATGATTCCGTTTATTTTCTCAGCATTATGTATTCAGGCGGTTGGTAAAGCAGCTATGGATATGGTGCAAGAAGTTCGTCGTCAGTTCCGCGAAATTCCGGGTATTATGGAATACAAAGCAAAACCTGAATACGAAAAATGCGTAGCTATTTCTACTAAAGCCTCTATCCGCGAAATGATACTGCCTGGTGCTATTGCATTGTTAACACCGTTAATTGTTGGTTTTGGTTTTAAAGGAATGTTTGCTGATGCAAGTTCGGCTGAAATGTTGGGCGGTTTATTAGCAGGTGTTACTGTTAGCGGTGTCTTAATGGGTATTTTTCAAAGTAACGCAGGTGGTGCTTGGGATAATGCAAAAAAATCGTTTGAAAAAGGTGTAAACATAAACGGTGAAATGTTCTATAAAAAATCTGAACCACACAAAGCTTCTGTAACTGGAGATACTGTTGGAGATCCATTTAAAGATACATCAGGACCATCGATGAATATCCTAATTAAGTTAATGAGTATAGTTTCATTAGTTATTGCTCCTTATATTGCTGTTGTTGGTGGTAGTGAAGAACACGGAGAAATGATTACCAAAGAAGAAATTAAATTAAACATTAACGGACAAGATTATACCTTTAATTCAAAAGCGCAAGCAGACAGTGCTATTGCAGCAAATACAAAAGATATTGCGGAATTAAATGGACAATATGAGGTTGACGCAGCGCACAGTTCTGTTGAGTTTAGTATTAAACATATTATTAGCTATACAAAAGGGTCAATTATGATTGATAGCGGATATGTGAATTTGCAAAACACAACTAGTCCAAAAATATTTGTTCAGTTAGATATGACTTCTTTAACAACGCAAAACAGTATGCGCGATAGTCATTTAAAAGATAAAGAAGGATTTTTTGATGTAGCTAAATTTAAAAAAGCAACATTTGAAGCTACAGAAATTACAAAAAATGACGTTATGAGTATCTATCCTTACACAGCAAAAGGTAAATTAACTATTAAGGGGATAACTAAAGATGTTGAGTTGAAGTTTAGTTACGCCGGCATAAATGAGATCGAAGAAAATTATAAAGATGACGCAGGCAAAGACGTTCATAAAAAATTAGCAATATCTGGTTTTGAGGGTGAAGTAACGATCAATCGCAACGACTTTGGAATAGAAGGTGGAGGGGCTGCAGAAGAAGTGAAAATTGAGATTAATTTGGAAGCCGTACAAGAAAGAAAATAATATTAAATTAGAAAAACCGAGATTAATCATTTCTCGGTTTTTTTATGGTCATAATGATTTTTAAAAGTCTCTAAAAATAAATTCAGCTTACTAATTGCATCTTTTATTGCAATAATAAACCTTGTTTCTGAAAGGTTAGCCTCTTTGGCGCCATTTTCATAAGACCTAGTAATCAAATACCAATTGACCGCATTTATTTCTTCCTGTTCCAAAAAACAACCTGAGCTTTTTGTCCAGTTATCCCAATCTTTTTGATATGGTTTCATGGCCAATTCAAGTTCCTGAAGTTGCGAATTAAAAAGTGATTCCATAATTAACTGATTTTAAAATAATAACTAATGTACTAATAAATATTACAAATGCAAAACACATTGATACAATATGTAACAATATATCGTACAAATAGATTCTTGTAAAATATCGCTCGCATTTACCTTTGGACAATGGCAATACATGTAGGTAAGAAAATAAAGGATGAATTATACAAGCAAGGGGTTTCTGTGAGCATATTTGCCAAAAAAATAAACAGAAGCCGAAACGTAGTTTATGATATTTTTGAAAGAGAAAGTATAGATACCGAGTTACTTTATAAAATTGGAAAGATATTGAGTTATGATTTTTTCTCATTGTATTCGTCCCAAAAAGAATATCATTTAAATACAAAAAATTCAGGCGTTAATGAAACACTCGTTTCTTATAACAAACAAGCAGAAGACCTTAAGTTTTTGAAACAACAAAACGAAGCACAACAAACTGAAATCACCCATCTCAAAAAAATTATTGCTTTGTTGGAAAACAAAAAGAAAAAATAAACATTTCCAATCCTTGCATTTAAATCTCTGTTTTTTTCTTTGGGCCTTTCCCAATTCCTTCCAATTGCATACCAGTTGTAAACTCAATAGAGCCAGTTTTACAAGCGTAAGTTATAATTTATGGAATGCGGTTTACTTTTACATCATAAGTGTAATACTAACCATTAAACCAAATGTTATGAGCCTTATCAATAATCAGCAAAAAATGTTAGACATTGTTTTTGCAAACAGAAATAAAAATTACGGTGCTTACGCAATTCGTTCAGCATATGGCAATACACTTTTCAAATCATTATTTATTGTTTTTTTCACAGTAATAACCAGCCTGGGATTGGCTACCTGGTTAAAAGGGAATGATGCAACAAAACCGGTTGTTGTAATACCTCCTACTATTACTGTTCCAGTCCATATTTTTGATCCGAGTGATAAAAAAATTGAGAAGCCAAAAACAAGTCCCTCAGATGCCACCAAAAGTGGTGCTAGAAACAATAGTTCATTAGCAACTGTTATTAATAATAATGCAGTTGATACCTCGCACCAAACAGTAAATAACAATTTACTACCAAATAATACTAGCACAAACACTGGTACCGAACTTTCAAATACAGGCTCTACAAGCGTAACAAGTTCTGGAAGTGGAACAAGTGCAACCATTAACAATAATCCCTTTATCGAAGTTGATGAAAACCCTGTCTTCGAAGGTGGACATGATGCCCTACTCGCTTTTGTAAGAAAAAACTTAGTTTATCCCAATATTGCTGTAAACGAAGGCAAGCAAGGTACATTGTATGCAAAATTCGTTGTTGATGAAAGTGGAAAAGTATCAAACATTTTACTTCAAAATAATTTAGGTTTTGGTTTAGATGATGAAGCTATGCGGGTTGTAAAAATGATCCCAAAATTTAAATCACCCGGCAAAGTAAAAGGACAACCAGTAAAAACATATTATCAAATTCCGATTAAGTTTAAATTAGGTTAGTGTTTAATTTTAACTTGGAAAGAACCGCCTTCAAAAGAGGCGGTTTTTATTTTTAAAACGAAACGCTTTGCTTATTTTTTTACCACTAGGCCATTAAAATTATAGCACAATGACGCTTCGCTCGTTTCTTACCACAAAGGCACAAATGCTATTTTCTTAATTTTAAAACTTTGCGTCTTTGAGTCTTCGTGGCCAATTACCTTTCTGAATAAAGTTAAACCTTGTATCCTTTGTGGTAAAAGTCGTTATAATCAACAAACCACTGTTTAAAATCAAATGAAGCCAAACATTTACTAGCACTCTTTAACTGTAAATTCGTAATATGCTTCAATTATTCATCTTGCAGACCGGAACCATTACTACAATGGCCGCTGATTCAATAGCTAACAATGTACCAACTGGTATAGCCCAGGCTTCTATAAGCCCGGAAGCGATTACTGAAACCAAAATATCTTTAATTGATATGGTTGCAAAAGGTAGTCCGCCAATCATGATCCTTTTAGGAATCCTACTTTTAGTGAGTATTTACGTTTTGGTAGAGCGTTTAATCGTCATTTCAAAGGCAAACAAGAAATTACCAACCTTAGTTTCATCTTTGAAAGACATGATCCACAAAGGTGAAATAGCTAACGCTAGAGCATTTTGCAAAAACTTGAATACACCCGAATCTATTATGATTGAGCAAGGTGTTGCGCGTGTTGGTCAGCCAGTACAAGAGATTCGTGAAGCATTGAATAAAAGTGGCTCTAACGAAATTGCTAAGCTCGAAAAGAATTTAAACGTGTTAAATATTATTGGTCGCATAGCTCCTATGTTTGGTTTCGTAGGAACAATTATTGGTGTAATTAAAATTTTCTACGATATTTCATTAGCAAAAACTGTTGAAATTGAAATCATTTCTACAGGCTTATATCAAAAAATGGTAACCTCAGCTTCAGGCCTTGTTATTGGTCTACTGGCCTTTGTAGCTTATCATTGGATCAACACACGTTTGGATAAAATCGCCCATCGCTTAGAAGATACCCAGATCCAATTTTTAGATATGCTAAATGAACCTACTAAATAGTGTGGAAAATTAATAATTTATCATCTAAACTATAAGCATACAAATGGGATTACGCAAAAGACATAGAGACGCCGAAGTAAGCACCGATTCATTAAATGATATCATGTTCTTTCTTTTGCTTTTCTTTTTGATATTATCTACCATGGTTAGTCCAAACGCCATAAAAGTTAATTTACCAAATGCCAAATCAAAAGAAACAATCGACAATAACAAAAAACCCGTTCACGTAGCTGTATCAAAAGATAGAAAGTTTTTTGTGAATAATGTTGAGGTTGATTTTGCAAATGTAGAACAAGAAATAGCTAAGCACATTGTAAACCAAACAGAGCCAAGTGTAGTCATGCATCTTGATAAAAGTTTAACTATCCAGGATCAGGTTGATATTATGACTATTTGCAATAAATTAAAATGCAAAACAGTTTTAGCAACATCTGCAAGTAACAGCAATTAAAATGGTAATTACCCGTCAGGAAGAAATAAAAAATAAAACCATTTCTGCAACAATTGCATTACTCATTTTTGGTTTGCTTCTTTTATTTTTAATCCTCTATCATATGATTACTCCCAATCCACCATTCCCACTTCCTGCAGGTGGTGGCGGTATGGAGATGGCCTTAGGCATGGTGAACGTTGGAAATGATGATGTTGATTTTAATAAAATGGGTGCAGCTCAAAATGTAGTTGTGAGCGAAGAGCCTGTGAAAAAAGAAGAATTATTGAGCGATGATAAAAGCGATGTAAGTATTAAAGAACCAAAAAAAGAAACCAAGCCAGAAAAAGAAACCAAGCCTGAAATAAAAAATAACACAGTTGTTATTAAGCCAGTCGTTAAAGAAAAAACATTAGCTGAAAAATTAGCTGAAAAATATAAAAAAGAATCCGGAAAAAATGGTGGTGGAGTTGGAGATAATGAAACAGCCGGTCAACAAGGTAACCCCGACGGAAACCCAAATGCAAACGGAACAGGAGGAAACGGCAATGGTACCGGTGGTGGTATCGGAGATGATAAAGGTCCGGGTACCGGACCAGGCAATGGTCCTGGCGTTGGAAGCGGAATTAAGTTTGATCTCAAAGGACGATTATTTATTAAGCCACCAAATTTACCAAAGGATACAAAAGAAGAAGGAAAAGTAGTGGTGAATATTGTTGTAGACAGTGAAGGTACTGTAACAGAAGCCGATCCTAATGGAAGAGGCACAACCACATCCAGCGCTTTATTAAAAGCAAAAGCGAGACAAGCAGCTATGGCAACTAAATTTAATGTTGATGGCAAAGTAGCTGAACAACGCGGAACAATTACAATTATTTTTGCTTTCGATTAAAAATGACCTATCCACAAACGTTAGATTATTTATTCTCTCGTTTGCCAATGTTTCATCGCATAGGTGCAGCTGCCTACAAAGCCAATTTAGATAATACTTACAAAATTACCGAACTCCTAGGCAATCCTCACAAAAAATTAAAATGCATTCATGTTGCCGGCACTAATGGCAAAGGCAGTAGTAGCCATATGCTCGCAGCAATATTACAACAAGCAGGTTACAAAACCGGTTTGTACACATCGCCACATATGGTTGACTTTCGTGAACGTATTAAAATTAACGGGCAATTAATTCCAAAAAAAGAAGTAATTGATTTTGTGGAAAAATACAAAACAGATTTCGAAATTATTGAGCCCAGTTTTTTTGAATGGACAGTTGGTTTGGCATTTGATTATTTCGCGAATCAAGAAGTTGATGTTGCAGTAATTGAAGTTGGTTTGGGTGGTAGATTAGACTCTACAAATATTATTACACCGGTTATTTCTCTGATAACAAACATTGGTTACGATCACATGAATTTATTAGGAGATACTTTGCAAAAAATTGCGACAGAAAAAGCAGGCATTATTAAATCGAGAATTCCGGTTGTGGTGAGTCAGCAACAAAGTGATATTTATCCAATATTTAATGCAAGAGCACAAGAACTCAAATCGCCGATTGAGTATGCAGATAAACGTTTTAAGGTTATCAATCATAAGCACACTGATAAATATTTGGAATGTGAGATCTTAGATAAAAAAACAAACGAAACATCAACATATCAATTAGATTTAACTGGTACTTATCAATTAAAAAATGTACTCGGTGTTTTAAACTGTATCGAAGTTTTAATTGATGTTGGTTTTATAATTGAGAAAAGTACCGTTAAAAAAGCCTTGTCTCATGTTGTAAAACTCACCAAATTATTGGGGAGATGGCAAACTATTAGTGAGAAACCTCTAATTATAGCTGATACAGGACATAACGAAGATGGCATTAGTCAGATTACAGAAAATTTAAAACGTTATACATACAAACAATTACATTTTGTTTTCGGCGCGGTTAACGATAAAGAAATTGATAAGATCTTAAATCTTTTACCAACAGACGCGATCTATTATTTTGTAAGAGCATCCGTGCCAAGAGCACTTCCAAGTGATGAACTCCAAAAAAAAGCGGAAGCTTACAATCTAAATGGCTTGCATTTTAAAGATGTAGAAAGTGGCTTAAATGCCGCGAAAAAAGTATGCAAGAAAGATGATCTTATATTTGTAGGCGGTAGTACCTTTGTAGTGGGCGACTTGTTGACTTCGGTTTGAAACAAAACATTTGCAAATTCTAAACAAACTTATACATTTGTACCAAAATTAAAAACCATGAATTTTCCTGCAGACTTAAAATACACTAAAGATCACGAATGGATTCGTGTTGAAGGCGATCACGCTACAATTGGCATTACTGATTTTGCTCAAAAAGAATTAGGCGATATTGTTTATGTTGATGTAAATACTATTGGCGAAACTATTGATAAAGATGCCGTTTTTGGAACAGTTGAAGCCGTAAAAACTGTAAGTGATCTATTAATGCCTGTTACCGGTGAAGTATTAGAAATGAATAAAGATATTGATAGCGCACCTGAAAGTGTAAACAAAGATCCTTATGGAAAAGGTTGGATGATCAAAATTAAAATTGCTAATACATCTGATTTAAACGAATTATTAAATGTTGATGCTTACAAAAAATTAATTGGAGCATAATTAATTCTAACATATACTCACCTTCATTAAAATTATGGTGAGTGAAAAACATAAACCCTTTTCAAATTGAAAAGGGTTTTTTATGATGAAACAATTCACTTTAAAATATTCACTAGTACTTTCCATTATTTGGGGTTTAATTATTTTGGGTTTATGTTCTATGCCAGGCCAATACATCCCATCTGTAAGCTTCCTTGAAATGGTAAGTTTCGATAAATGGGTACATGCAAGCATGTTTTTTATTTTAAGCTCTTTGGTTTTTTTGACTGTTAAACAAAAAACAAATGAAAAAAAACAGATCTATTTATTTTTATTTATTTGTATTAGTTACGGTTGTTTATTAGAAATAATGCAAGGCACATTATTTAGTAATCGAAGTGCAGACTGGAATGATATTATTGCAAATTCCTTTGGATGTATTGTCTCTTTGATTTTCTATAACAAAATCTATAATTATTTAATCAAATCTAAATAGAGCCTTTAGATTGCTTTCGAACCTTTTTCGTTTTTTTATACTTCATAATCCCCGGGCAACCATCACATTTGTTTTTTTTTAGAAAACAACCTTCCAAAGTGATCATAAAAAATGATCCCAAAACACAATAAGTTATAATCCGTTTTAAAGACATAGCTGCCTAATCAAATTTAGTCAAAATTTTATGATTTTAAAAAGAGTACACTACATGTTAAACCCCAGGGCTCAAAGGAAAATTTATTTAGTGTCTGCTTTTCGTTAATGATGGGCATGAATCGCATTTATTCTTCTTAAATGAAGCACAATTCTGAAATAATAGAAGTGAAATGATGACGATACAATATAAAGAGAGATAACGTTTAAACATAAAAAATCGAACGAATATACATTAATAATTAGTAATTTTATCGCTGTTATGAAGCCTTTTTTTCACATCGGTAGGTATTTTATGTTGATGTTTCGCGCATTCAGCAGACCGCAGAAAATATCAGTTTACTGGCGTCAAATTTTATTTGAAATAAACAATATTGGAATAAGCTCACTTCCAATAATCGCTATCATTTCTGTATTTATGGGTGGTATTATCACTATACAAGCAGCATTTGGGTTTAATAGTCCTTGGGTGCCTTTATATGCGGTAGGTTACACAACACGTGAATCTATTTTACTTGAATTTAGTCCAACCATTGTGAGCTTAATATTAGCAGGTAAAGTTGGTAGCAATATTGCCTCTGAAATTGGCGCGATGCGCATTACGGAACAAATTGATGCTTTAGAAATTATGGGTATTAATTCGGCCGGATATTTAATTTTTCCAAAAATAGCTGCATCTCTAATTATTTTTCCTTTTTTAATTGCCATCAGTATGTTTCTCGGTATTTTGGGAGGTTACTTTATGGGAGTTAGTAGTGGAGCTTGCAGTAGCTACGAATATATTTTTGGGATTCAGGCTTTTTATGAGCCGTGGAAATTATATTATTCATTTACAAAAGTATTGGTGTTTGCATATATCATCACATCTGTATCATCTTATTTTGGCTATTACACTACTGGTGGTGCGTTAGAGGTTGGTAAAAGTAGTACCAGCGCAGTTGTATATAGTAGTATTCTTATTTTATTTTTTAGTTTAATTCTAACTAATTTATTTCTTAGTCATTGATTGAGGTTAAGAATATAAACAAAACATTTGGCGATAGACACATTGTAAAAGATGTGAGTTTTAAATTTTATCAAGGTAAAACAAACCTAATTATTGGAGAAAGCGGATGCGGTAAAACAACACTTTTAAAATTGATGGTTGGCTTACATACATTAGATACCGGCGAAGTATTATATGATGGTAAAAATTTTCCATTATTAGATGATAAAGGGAAACAAGAAATTCGTACACAAATAGGAATGCTTTTTCAGGGTGGCGCTTTATTTGATTCGCTAACACTTGAGGAAAATGTTCGTTTCCCTTTAGATTTTTTTACTGAATTAAGTTTGGCTGAAAAAGTAGACCGCGTAAATTATTGTTTAGAGAGGGTTCAGTTGCAATCTAAAAACGCTTTGTACCCATCTGAGTTAAGTGGTGGGATGAAAAAAAGAGCCTCGCTGGCGAGAGCCATCGCTAATAATCCGCATTATTTATTTTGTGATGAACCTAACTCTGGTCTCGATCCAAAAACATCTATCGTAATTGATGAGTTAATTCAGAAAATTACACAAGATCTAAATATTACCACTGTAGTAATTACGCACGACATGAATAGCGTAATGGGAATTGGCGAAAACATTATGTTTATTCATCATGGTGAAAATTGGTGGACAGGTAATAAAGAAGAAATTCTGAATACAAATAATAAAGAACTTTACGATTTTGTATTCGCGAGTGAATTTATCAAGAAGGTTTATAAGAATAAAGCTTAGAGCTTGTTTAAATTTAAAATATAAATTAAACAGGCTTTAGGTCTTAAGTAGCTGCAATTGGTTTATCATCCAAATTACGCGTGTCTAAAGCATCACGCAATCCATTTCCAACAAGCATAAAAGAAAGCACTAAAATTGCCGTTGCAATACCGGGCACTATTGCCAGATAAGCTTTCCCTAAAAGTAAATAACCGTAATGTGCATTACTCATTTCGCCCCAGGAAGGAACAGGAGGCTGCGCACCAATTCCCAAGAAACTTAAACCGGCTTCCGTTAAAATTGCAGAAGCAAAATTACTGGCAGCCATTACAACAACCGGACCCATTACATTAGATAAAACATGGCGTGTGATGATGCGCATATTCCTAAAACCCAACGCTCTACCGGCATCCACGAATTCTTTTTCTCTAATACTTAATATTTGTCCACGCACCACACGTGCCACCTCAACCCACATGGTTAAACCAACTGCAATAAATACCTGCACAATTCCCTTTCCTAAAACAAGTGTAATCGCGATAACTAATAATAAAGTTGGAATACTCCAAACCACATTAATGAGCCACATAATACAAGTATCAACAACTCCTCTATAATAGCCGGCAATTGCTCCTAAAAAAATTCCGATAAATAAAGATATCACAACAGAAACCAAACCAACACTTAAACTAATACGCGTACCAATCATTAAGCGACTTAACAAATCTCTTCCAATAACATCTGTACCTAAATAATATTTACGGGTCACGATATTATTTTTTTCTGCCTCCACTCGAAGTTCCGCAATTGTTTTTGTGATTTTATTATTGTTACCAATTTCATAAAAAGAAACTTTATTATTCAAAGTATCATAGACGTATGGTTTCTTAAAATCCAAAGCATAAATAACATCTGCTAAATCATACTTCACTTTTATGCCATCACTATTTGATTTTCCTCCTGTATATTCGGATATGATAATATTGTTGTTACTAAAATCGTAATCGTAAATTGAGATAGCCGTGCTCTCTTCTTGTTTGCCAAATAACATCTTTTCAAAAATGCCAGTCTTATCCGGTTCCTGATTTTTTTTAACCAACATAAATTTCACCGTAAACCCAGGAGGTTTCGTGTGCAGTTCAGGTTTTTGATTATTGGCGTAAGGCGTTGAATCTGGTGTGATGAGGTAGCCAAGAATAGAAATAATACAAGCAAAAGCAATAAGAACTAAGCCTAACATGGATAGCTTTTGCTTTTTGAACCTGCGCCATGTTTCGGCGGTTAAGGACTCTGATTTAAAATCGTTATTTTTCTTTTTAAAAAACACCTACTACTTTTTCCATTTTGGCTTCATTAAAGTGGCTAAAATTGCTATAACTGAAGCATATAACGGATATAAACACCCAATCAATAGCACCAATGAACCTTTAGCCTTAATTTTAATAAAACTTGCAGCTAAAAATACTAACAAAAAGTCAATTAACAACTTTGCAGGTATAAAAAATAGGCCAATAAGGGCATTTTGTTGACTAAAGAGCACATAAAAAAGTGTCCAAGCCCAAGTAAAATTAGTTAAAGCTATAATTAACGCTGAGAACCAATTAAGCATACTGGAACTTTTAAACACTTTGCCCGACCAACGAATTTTTTGTTCTATAAGACTTTCGATTGTTTTTTCGGGATAAGTATAAACTATTGCATCTCTATTTTTTAAATAACCGATGTGATTTTTGTTCAACGCTTTTACTTCTTCTAAAAAAAATACATCATCGCCTGAAGGAATATGTAAATGATTTTCGTAAGCTTTTGTTTCGTAAAATATTTTTTTTGTAAATACTAAATTGGCCCCACTGCATAAAAAAGGTGCTTTAAAAAAAGAAGATGAAATAGTAAAAAGAGACAAAATCGCAGTCTCTACTTCTTGCAAACTTCCTAAGACCGTTTGATCATTTTCAATTGCAACCGGACAAATAATAAATTCTTTTTTTGTATTGAGATGATAGTTTACAATTGTACTTAACCATTCTTTTGATACAGTAAATGTGTCTGCGTCTCTTGTAATAATTAATTCATTCAAACTTTCATTAATTGCCTTTTTCAGACTTTCTTTTTTTCCGATTCCTTTTTTGTTTTGAATAATTTTATAATTAAGGCGTGAGGTTTGAAATAGCAAAGTAGCTTTATTTAGGGTGGCATCAGTACTTCCATCATCAACCAAAATAATTTCAATTAGTTCTTTCGGGAAATTTTGTGCTGCAATTGTAGATAGACATTTTTCAATATTCTCTTCCTCATTTCTTGCAGTGATAATAATTGAAGCCGGAATTAAAGAATTTGTTTTTTGTAATTGATAATTTGGGTGTGATAAAAAACCAACTATGACAAATAGAGTCAGTAAAAAATAAACAGATATGATAAAAATATAAATCAAATTTCCTTTTGCTTTTTGAGTGAAAAGGAACTGAAATTCAAATTCTCTTTTAATAAAATTAAATAGCCAATTATACTTGGAAAAACAATATTAATGAGCCACAATAAAATAGCAACAATTGCTAAGGCAGAATTGGAAAGTCCGAAATCGGAAAAAACAATAAGTGCAATTGCAGTACGCACAGCCGCTTCAATAACACTGAACATAGGAATAATAGTAGTAAATAAAAAATAAATATAAATACTAATGAGTAAATGAAGATAATTCACGTTTAAATGGAATACATACAACAACAAAATAAATTGAAAAGAAAAAACCATATAGCGTAAAATAGAAAAACTAAAAAGTTGAAATATTAATTTCTTACTCCAAATAATTGCTTTTACTTCTTCGTAATTTTCTCTATTAAATCTTTGATAAAGCCAACTTACAAAACGATTGATATTAAAAAGAATTAAAACAAAAACCAGCATCACGACTGCTGAAATGCTAATAGAAATCACATTCATTAACGAATAAACATTTTCGCTTAAATACGATCTTAAAAACAAAGCCAGCATTCCACAAAAAATAGTAATTGATAATTGAAACATACCACCAACAAAATGTAAAACAGTAATGGTTAATTTATTTTCCGGTTTAAAAAAATGAATCTTCGCCAAAAATTCTGTTGCTCTGCCTGGAGCTAAGTTCCCAATGCAAACACCTGCATAAACAGATTTCATTGCTGTTTTAAAACTTATTTTTTCTGTTTGGTTTGTAATGAGCATCCATTTGTAACTTTCAATTGCCCAGTTAGCTGGAAATAACAAAATACTTAATACGATGCAAAAAACACTTTTGAAACTGAATAATGATTCTTTTAAAATTTGGATATTCTCAGTAGTAAAATCGTTTTTAATGCGCCAATAAATAAGCGCAAAGCTCGCCACACCAATTACAATCTTTAAAATGATTCCTATTAATTTCTTACTATTCACTAATTAAAAAGTTACGATCAAATTCGCTAAATTGCACAACAATACCGACAGCGAATATTCGCATCGGCATTAACCATTGTAAATTATAAAATGTCCCGTGGACTATTTTATAATAACAATTGGTATAATACAATGACCAAAGATAAGATAATATTAGGTATTGATCCCGGAACAATTGTGATGGGTTATGGCTTAATTCATATTATCAATAACAAAATAAAACCATTAAGTATTGGTGTTATTAAGTTAGATAAGTTCGACGACCACGCTCTTCGTTTACAAAAAATATTTGAACGCACTATTGGTATTATTGAAGAATATAAACCAGACGAGCTAGCCATTGAAGCGCCGTTTTTTGGAAAGAATGTACAGAGCATGCTTAAATTAGGTCGCGCACAAGGCGTTGCCATTGCGGCTGCTCTTAGCAAAAATATTCCAATAACTGAATATTCACCCAAGAAAATAAAAATGTCGATTACAGGAAACGGTAACGCTAGTAAAGAACAAGTTGCCGCCATGCTTAAACAATTATTGGGAATAGAAACCGAAAAACAATATTTAGATGCAACAGATGCTTTGGGTGCGGCTGTTTGTCATTTTTTTCAAAGTAAACCCGGAGGTACATCTACCAAAAAAAGTTACGGAAGCTGGAAGGCTTTTGTGAATGATAATCCGAAGAGGAAGGCTTAATTAAAAACCATCGCCGCCTTGACCCTGGCTTTGATCTGAGCCACCACCCTTTTTACCCATCTTCTTGAATATGGACGTATCAAATTTCCCAAATAGATATGTGATTGTAAATCGAACAAAACGTGTTTCTCTTCTACGACTTACTTCCTGATAATAGTTTGGCATCGAAATGTAATAACCATATTGTTTGGTATTGAATACATCACTCAACATCGCATTGAAGATCCATTTTGTACCAATCATTTTATTTAAACTTATATCCATAAAATATAATTCGCGCGATCTTCCATTTAATATTGCTTTCGGCGCTTCGTAATTTCCATTAACCTGCAATTGCAAATTCCATGGCAAAGTATAATTCAATCCTATTTTTCCTTTGTAACTCCAGCCTTTTGAAACTGTTTCAGGTGCACCATTAATAACACCGCTATTCAAGTAAACATAAAACACATCGGCATTAATTGTAGTAGTGAATTTTTTTGTCCAGTTAACACGAAACGTATTCTCGAAACCATAACGAAATTGATCTTTACCATTCGCAAACGTATTAACCGTTATGCTTGCATTTGTAGGTGACGGATATAGATAGGTTGAAATAGGTTGTTGGCTATAGCGTATGTACGCCGATGAAAGCCAATTTCCTTTTTTGAAACTATTGTTATAATTTATTTCGCCTATATTGAGCAACTCCGGTTTTAATGTTGGATTACCTATCCTATAATTTCTTGCATCGCTGTACATAATATACGGCATAACCTGAAAGAAATTAGGACGCTCGATCTTACGACTCATGTTAAATTGGAATTCGTGTTTACCGGCAATTTTTTTAGAGAGATATAATGAAGGAAAAATAGCGAAGAGAATATTATTCTTATTACTTGGATAATCGTAACCAAAAGATACATTCTTATCTAACAGTTTACCGGAGTAATGTGTTTCTTCAAAACGGATTCCGCCTTGGTAACCCAGATCCCAAATACCTTTGCCTGTATAAGTGAAATAAGCAGCGTTAACCATATCATCAATTGAATATATCGTACTTTGGATAGTGTCTTTCACAAAATCTCCGGTCGGAAAAACTTTGTTCTGAATATTATTATCAAATAAAGTTTGTTTTCTGTATAAACGAAAACCTGCTTCTATCTTTTTGTTTTCTGCAATAGGATTCACAAAATCCAATTGCGCGGTGTACATGTTGTTTGTCGACTTACCATTATTCTGTGAAACTACCGGATCCGCTTCGTAAACTGTTCCTCCAATATTTGCCGAGTTATATGTGCTATATGTAAATGTTGCAGGGCCACCACCTTGGTTGTAAGTTACATCGGCCGTTAACTCTTTTCCTGGTGTTGGAAATGTTTTACGGTACGTTAATTGCGCTGTGTTATTTGTAAAGCCCCCCAAATTAATATTTTGTCTGGTGCCCCAGGTATCTATTAAACCTGAATTATCTTTTGTGGAAAATATTTGTCTGTCATCGCTATAAAATAAACCCTTTACAAAATTGTACGATATACCAATATTATTACGGTTATTAATATTATAATCCATACTTGCTCTTGCAAACTGAAAACGATTTCTTGTGAGGGTACTATTTTTTAATTGGTAAGCAAGTGTATTACCCGGTATATTATAATCGTAGTTGTTTTGGTTTGTATACCCAAATGTTGTACCTGTCATAGTCGCATTGAGCGAATACATCATTGTAAAATTGAACTTACTTTCTTTTACATTAATATTTCCTGTTGCTGCATAACGATCCTGCGTTCCAACATTTCCCATCA